>DXCX01000073.1 GCA_019115785.1 Candidatus Intestinimonas merdavium
GCCAAGAGCAAGCACTTCAAGATGGCCAACGAGCAGGTCATGAAGTCCCTGAAGTATGCCTACATCGGCCGTCGGCTGAAGAAGCGTGACATCCGCTCCCTGTGGATCACCCGCATCTCCGCCGCCTGCAAGATGAACGGCATGAACTACTCCACCTTCATGAACGGCCTGAAGAAGGCCGGCGTGGCCATCAACCGCAAGATGCTCGCCGAGCTGGCTGTCAACGACAAGGCCGCCTTCACCCAGCTCACCGAGCTGGCCAAGACCAAGCTGGCCTGAGTTCCTTTGAGGCACGAAATCCCCCGGTCCATCAGACCGGGGGATTTTTCATCCCTTTTCGCCCCTCTCTTGTCATATCCCCGCAAAAGGTTTAAAATAGGGGGAGAAATTGAGTGGGAGGAACCGTTTTGTGAATAAGAGCGATCCCCGTTACGCCGCCTATCTCCGTATCCTCACCGAGGAGCTCATCCCCGCCATGGGCTGCACCGAGCCCATCTCCATCTCCTTCTGTGCCGCCAAGGCCCGGGAGCTGCTGGGGGAATTGCCTGAGTCCATCACTGTGGAGGCCAGCGGCAACATCATCAAAAATGTGAAAAGCGTAGTGGTCCCCAATACCGGGGGAAGGAAGGGCATTGAGACCGCCGCCGCCGTGGGCGTGGTGGCCGGGGACCCCAGCCGGGAGCTGGAGGTCATCGCCTCCGTCACCCCGGAGCAGCGGGAGGCCCTGAGCCGCTACCTGGAGCACACCCCCATCCAGGTTCATCCCGCCGACACCGATCTGGTACTGGACGTCACCGTCACCGTTGGGGCCTCCGGACACACCGCCGCTGTGCGGGTGGCCAACCAGCACACCAATGTCGTCCTCCTGAAAAGGGATGACCAGGTTCTCTTTGAGGCGTCGGCGGTGGGCTGCGGCAGCGGCCCCGCCGCCTCTCCGGACCGGGCCCTCATGGACTTTGACGACATCTATGACTTTGCCGATACAGTGGACGTGGACGATGTGCGCCCCCTGCTGGAGCGGCAAATCGCCTACAACACCGCCATCTCTCAGGAGGGCCTCAGAGGCAGCTGGGGGGCCAACATCGGCTCCACTCTACTGAAGATCTACGGGGATGACGTGAAGATCCGAGCCCGGGCTGCCGCCGCCGCAGGCTCCGACGCCCGGATGAGCGGCTGTGAACTGCCCGTGGTCATCAACTCCGGCAGCGGCAATCAGGGCATGACGGTCTCCCTCCCCGTCATCGAATACGCCAGAGCCCTTCAGAGTACGCCGGAACGTCTCTACCGTGCCCTCACCCTCTCCAATCTCACCGCCATCTACCAGAAGGAGGGCATCGGCCGCCTCTCCGCCTACTGCGGCGCCGTGAGCGCCGGGGCCAGCGCCGGGGCGGGCATCTCCTACCTGCTGGGCGGTGGGCGCCGTGAGGCCGCCCACACCATCGTCAACGCCCTGGCCATTACCTCCGGTATCATCTGCGACGGCGCCAAGCCCTCCTGCGCCGGCAAGATTGCCGCCGCCGTGGACGCCGGTATCCTGGGTTATTATATGTTCCTCAACGGCCAGGAATTTCGAGGCGGGGACGGCATCGTCTCCAAGGGTATCGAGTCCACCCTCCGCAACGTGACCCGTTTGGGCAAGGAGGGCATGAAGGAGACCGACGAGGAGATCATTCGCATCATGACCGGCTGCTGATCTCCGCCCATTACGTCAAAAAGACCTCCCGCCGCCGGCGGGAGGTCTTTTTTGCTGTTCGTGTAAACCGAGAAGCCTTACTCCTTGGTCTCCCCCTTGGGAGCCTCGGCGGCAGCCTTGGGAGCGGCCGGAGCGGCGGCCTTGGGGGCCGCGGGCTTGGGCTCAGGCACCTTGCCGTCCACAGTAATCAGCTTGCGGGGGCACTTCTGGGCGCAGATCCCGCAGCCGACACACTTGTCGTAGTCGATGACGGCCAGGTTGTTGACCATGGTAATGGCTTCCTTGGGGCAGGACTTGGCGCACAGAGAGCAGCCGATACAGCCGTTGGAGCAGACCTTGGTGACGGCAGGCCCCTTGTCCTTGGAGGAGCAGGGGATGGTGACGTGCTTCTTGGTCTTGTAGGGCTCCAGGGCGATGATGTGGCGGGGGCAGATGTCCACGCACTGGTTGCAGGCCTTACACTTGTCCTCGTCCACCTTGGCCACGCCGCCTACCACATGGATGGCGTCGAAGGGGCAGACCTTCTCACAGGAGCCCATGCCCAGGCAGCCATAGTCGCAGCTCAGGGGACCGCCGCCGGGCAGACGGGCGGCCGCCACGCAGTCGTGGACGCCGATGTACTCGTACTTCTGATGGTCCACACCGCAGCCGGTGCAGTGGACGGTGGCCACCATTTTGACGCTGTCCCCGGCGGCCACACCCATGATCTCGCCGATCTGGGCGGCCACCGCGGCGCCGCCGGCGGCACACTTGTTGACGGGCGCCTCACCCTTCACCACGGCAGCGGCGTAGCCGCCGCAGCCGGCGTAGCCGCAGCCGCCGCAGTTGGCGCCGGGCAGACAGCCAATGATGGCCTCCTCACGGGGGTCCACCTCAACGGCAAACACCCGGGAAGCAAAGGCCAGCACGGCGCCAAAGATCAGACCCAGTCCACCCAGGACCAGGAACGCAAATAAAACCAGATTCATTTCAGCCCCTCCTTAAAAAACGCTCAGGCCGCTGAAGCCCATGAAGGCCAGAGCGATGAGGCCGGCGGTGACCAGGGCGATGGGGAAGCCCTCAAAAGCCTTGGGGCAGTCCATGGTGGCATCCAGGCGCTCACGGACACTGGCAAAGAGGAAGATGGCCAGCAGGAAGCCCAGGCCGCCGGTAATGCCGTAGACAACGCTCTCAATGAAGTTGTAGCTGTTCTGCACGTTCAGCAGCACCACGCCCAGCACGGCGCAGTTGGTGGTGATGAGGGGCAGATAGATACCCAGCGCCTGATACAGAGAGGGGACATTCTTCTTCAGGAACATCTCCACAAACTGCACCAGGGAGGCGATGACCAAAATGAAAGCGATGGTCTGCATGAAAGCCAGGTTGGGGCCGTCGCCGAAGATGGCGGGGTTCACCAGCAGATACTCGTTGATGATCCAGCACACGGCGGAGGACAGGCCCATGACGAAGGTCACGGCCAGGCCCATGCCCAGAGCGGTGTCCACCTTTTTGGACACGCCCATGAAGGGGCAGATGCCCAGGAACTGGGAGAAGATAAAGTTATTGACCAAGATAGCGCCCAGGGCGATGGAAAAGAGCTGTGTCACGTCCATTACTGCGCCACCTCCTCAGTTTTTTTCTTCTCGGAGCGGGCCAGCGCCCACTGCATGAAGGCGATGAGGCAGGCCAGCACCAGGAAGCCGCCCACGGGGAGGGAGATACCCAGAGCGCCCACGCCCTCGGGCAGGATGCGGATGCCGTTGCTGTCGTTGATGAAGCTCAGGCCGCCCAGGATGGTGCCGTTGCCAAGGAACTCACGGACCAGGCACATGACCACCAGTACCCAGGTATAGCCAATACCCTGGAACACGCCGTCCACAGCGGAGGCGGCCACGCCGTTCTTGTAGCAGAAGCCTTCGGCACGGCCCAGGATGATGCAGTTGACCACGATCAGGTGGATGAACACGCCCAAGCTGTCTGACAACGCCGGTACAAAGGCTTTGAGCAGCAGATCCACGATGGTCACGAAGGTGGCGATGACCACGATGAAGCAGGCGATACGGATGGAGTTGGGGATGATCTTCCGCAGGGCGGAGATCACGATGTTGGAGCAGGTCAGAATGATGAGCACGGACAGGCCCATGCCCACACCGTTGAAGAACACGGTGGTGATGGCCATGGTGGAGCACATGCCCAGCAGCTGCACCAGCACGGGGTTCTGGGTGACCAGACCTTCCTTGAATTGTTTCTTGATGTCCATGGTCTAACCTCCTTAACCCAGGGTGCCCACAGCGGTGATGGCAGCGTTGACGCCGTCGCAGACCGCGCGGGAGGTGATGGTGGCGCCGGTGAGGGCGGCGATCTCGCCGCCGTCCTTGGTAACGGCCACGTTGGATTTGCCCACAAACTGGTTCCGGAAGTCCTCCTTAGTGGCGTTGGCGCCCAGACCGGAGGTCTCGGAGTGGCTGATGATGGACACGCCGGAGCAGGTGCCGTCGGCGTTCACACCCACCATGACATCCAGGACTCCGCCGAAGCCGGAGGGCGCCACCTGGACCACATAGCCGGCGTCGCCGGCCTTGTAGACGGCGGTGACCTTAGAATCGCCGCCGGTATACTCCACCGGCTCATAGGCGTCGGCGGGGAGCACGGCCTCCATGGCGGCCTCGGTCTTGGCCTGGGTGGCCACCTCGATGGGCCCCATGGTAATGGAGTTCACCAGGCCCAGCAGCACAGCGCAGATGGCGCTGATGGCAAACAGGGTGATGACGAGCTGGGCCGGGCCCGCCTCCTTCTTCTTCATAACAACGGTATCGCTCATGACGCGGAGCCCTCCTTTGCGGCTTTCTTGGCGGCCTTGGCCTTCTCCTTCATCTCTTTGGTGAAGCCGAACCGGGCGGGCTTGGTGGCCTGATCGATGAACCAGACGCACACGTTCATGATGAGGATGGCGTAGCTGACACCCTCGGGATAGCCGCCGAAGTAACGGATGAACACGGTCAGCAGGCCGCAGCCAATGCCGAAGACGATCTCGCCCTTGGGGCTGGTGGGGCTGGTGACATAGTCGGTGGCCATGAAGAAAGCGCCCAGGAAGAGACCGCCGCCCAGCAGCTCATAGAGCATCCAGGTGAGCCGGTCGTTCCCGCCCTGGGGGAAGATAAAGGTGAGTACGGCCACAGTGGCGATGAAGGCCACGGGGATGTTGGGGCGGATGACGCCCCGGGCGATGAGGTAGATGCCGCCGGCCAGGAGCATCACAGCGGACACCTCGCCGATGCAGCCGCCCACGTTGCCCACGAACATATCCATGATGCTGGCCTCATCAGGCAGGATGCCGGA
>DXCX01000074.1 GCA_019115785.1 Candidatus Intestinimonas merdavium
CATAAGGGGGGCCGTCTCCCAGGCCATGGCCTCCCCCTCCGGGGCCAGAGGCACATCCAACCGCCCCACAAAGCGTTTTTCCTTGTTTCCTTCGGTGATGCCGTGGCGCACCAGGATCACTTCCATGTCCCTTCCCCCTTCAGTACCATGCTCAATCCGCAGAAGATCCGCTCCACCCGGTCCGCCTTTTGGGCCAGTTCACAGCACAGCCGTCCCGTCTCCTCCCGCCAGGCCCGCTCCGCCGGGTCTACCGGCACCACGCCGCAGCCCACCTCGTCGCAGAGGATGACCACCCCGGGGTTGACGTCCAACAGGTCCCCGATCCCCTCACCGGGGTGACTGCGGACCCATTCCGCCAGTCCGGCAAAGATGGGCTTTGTCCGGGCCGATGCCGGGTCCCGTGCCACGTTCTCCGGGTCACATCCGGTCTTTTCCAGGGCATAGGCCAGCTTTCCCTGTCCGACGCCTCCGATGAGCAGGATCATAACCATTCCTCCAGACGCTGCGCCAGGACCACTGCCAGGACCATGGCGCACTCGCAGACCTGGAGGAAGAAGCCCGCCAGATCCCCGGTGATGCCGCCGAACTGCCGGCGGGACATGACAAAGTAGTAAAGGAAGGAGAGTCCCGCCCCCGCCACGGCCGCGGTGCCGGTGACCGGGTCCAGGGCGAGCAGGGCGGCGGCACAGGCCGCCGTCCACACCAGTAGCACCGCCCGGGCCTTTCGGGCGTCCATGGGCTGGATGAAGGTGGCCAGCAGTCCGCTCCCCCGGGCGTTGGGCCAGCTCACGGCGGCCAGGCCGGAGAGGCTCCGGGACAGGACGGGCCCCAGGGCGAGCACCCACAGGGTCTCACCCTCCGGCTCCGCCTCGCACCAGACGGCAAAGAAGAAAATGAGGTAGAGGCAGCAGCAGATGATGGCAAAGGCCCCGGTGTGGGAGTCCTTTAAAATCTCCAGCTTCTTCTCCCGGCTCTGGTGGGAGCCCAGGGCGTCGGAGGTGTCGCAGAAGCCGTCCAGGTGGATGGCCCCGCTCACCGCGATGGGCAGGAGGAGGGATACGGCGGCGCGGAGAAAGGGGCCAAAGTCCAGCATCTCACACAGGCCCAACCATATCCCCAGCAGCAGAGCGATGACCACCCCCACCACCGGGAAAAAGCACATGGCCCAGGAGAGGCTCTTCTTGTCCCACTCCACTCTGGGGGCGGGGAGCTTGGAGTACATGGCCACGGCGATGCACAGGGAACGAAACATGCTGTTATGCCCCCTTCCAGCAGACCGGGATGCCGCAGACCACCTCATAGACCTGGTCGGCCCGCGCCGCGATGGCCCCATTGAGCCGGGCCAGGGCGGCCAGGTAGTCCGCCGTCTCTTCGTCATAGGGGATGCCGTCGGAGAAGAGCTCATTTGTGACCACCACGGTGCAGGCGGCCTCCCGCTGGAGTTTTTTGATGCCTGAGAGGACCCGCTCCTCGGCGCCTGCCGGCCCCGCTGGCCCAAACCACTCGTTGGCAGTGAGGTTGGAGAGGTCCTCCAGCAGCACCACCGCCCCGGCAGGCACCGGCATCTCGGAGAGGTGGACGGGCTGCTCCTCGGTGCGGAACCCCTTCCCCGCCCGCATGGCCCGGTGGCGCTCCACCCGCCGGCGGCTCTCCTCGTCCCAGACCTGCATGGTGGCCACGTAGATCCGCTCTCCCGGCGGAGCCTTGACCACCAGGTCCTCCGCGTATTTGGATTTTCCGCTGGCCGAGCCGCCTGAGACCAGGATCAGCATGGGGACATCCTCCCTTTTCTGTCAAGTGAGATGCTCGTAGGCCTCAATGTCGGTGGCCGCAAAGGTGCACATCTCCCGGTAAACCGCGGCGGCCATATCCAGCAGCGGCATGACGGCCACCGCCCCAGTGCCCTCCCCCAGGCACATGCCGGCGTGGAGGAAGGGGGTGAGCCCCAGCGTCTCCAGCACCATCCGGCCGGCCGGCTCGTTGGAGGCGTGGCTGGCCAGCATGTAGTCCTTTGCCGCCGGGCAGATGGCAGCGGCCACCAGGGCGGCGGCAGAGGAGATGAAGCCGTCCACCAGCACGGGGACACGGTGGATGGCGCCCCCCAGGAAGACGCCGGCCAGGCCGGCGATGTCCAGACCTCCCACCTTGTGGAGCACGTCCAGAGGATCGGCAGAGTCCGGCTGATTGACGGCGATGGCGGTTCGGATGGCATGGATCTTGCGCTCCAGCCCCTCTGAGGTGAGACCCGCCCCCCGTCCGGTGACCTCCGCCGGGTCCTTGCCCAGCAGCACGGAGACAATGGCGCTGGAGGTGGTGGTGTTGCCGATGCCCATCTCGCCGGTGGCCAGAAGGCGGAAGCCCACCTGCTTGAGCTCCTCCACCAGCAAAATGCCGGTCATGACGGCCTTGGCCGCCTCCTCCCGGCTCATAGCGGGGCCCTTGGTCATGTTAGCGGTGCCCCGGCGGATACAGCATTGGCGGATGTTCTCCCCCGTCACCGGACGAGCCACCCCAATATCCACCGGGATCACCTCGGCCCCGGCTACCCGGGCCATACAGCACACAGAGGTGTCCCCTTTGGACATGTTCTCGGTGACAATGGCGGTGACTTCCTGCCCGGTTTGGGTGACTCCCTCGGCCACCACACCGTTGTCGGCACACATGGCCACCACCGCCTTTTTCGAGAGGTCCACATTGGGGTCCCCGGTGATGCCGGCGATGCGGATGATGTCCCGCTCCAGCATGCCAAGGCTGTTCAGGGGATGGGCGATGGAGTCCCACCGCCGCTGGGCCTCCGCCATGGCGTTCTTGTCCAGCGGTCCGATGCGGGTGTTTAACTGGGATAGGGTGGTTTCAAAGCGCAGTGTCATCCTTCTCTTCCCCTCTCATATGCAATACAGGCGGCCACAAACCGCTCCGCCGCTTTCGGACATCCTCCAAAATGGATGTGGGGAAAACCCGCATACAGGGTGGGGGTGTGCCAGGCGCAGTCCCAGCCCCGGTCGCTCAGCGGCTTCTGGGCCCGGAAGTCCCCACCCGGCGTGGTGCTGTCCCAGTAGTGGAACTCGTGGGCGTGAAGGCGCTCCCCCGCCCCGCACAGCAGCCCATCAGCCCTGGCCGTCATCTCGATGTACCCGAACCGGCTCAGTTTTCCGGTGTTGCCGGCCTTGCCGGAAAAGGCCCCCACCATATGCCAGTCATAGCGCCCATCGGCGTCTGCCAGGTGGCGCTGGAGATAGAGGAACCCACCGCACTCTGCCACCGTGGGCATGCCGTGGAGGATGGCGTGGTGGATCTCCCGCAGAAGGGACGTGTTTCCGGCCAGCTCTTTGGCAAAAACCTCCGGGTAGCCGCCCCCCAGATAGAGACCGGAGCAGCCCGCGGGCAGAGCCTTGTCCACCAGGGGAGAGAACTCCACCAGCTCCGCCCCCTGCCGCGCCAGCTCACTGAGACCGTCGGCATAGTAGAAGCAGAAGGCCTTGTCCCGGGCCAGGGCGATGACCGGCCTTTCCCGGGAAATGGGAGCATCGGGACGCTGGGGGACCTCCAGCGCCGGCGCCGTCTCCGCCAGGGCCAGGAGGCCGTCGATGTCGATGGTCTGTTCCGCCTGCTCTGCCATGCGGCGGAGCTTTTGTCTTAAATCCCCCACCTCGGCGGCGGTGACCAGACCCAGGTGGCGGCTCTCCAGGGCACACTCCGGCAGGTTGGGGAGATAGCCGTACACCTGCACGCCGGTCTCGGCCTCGATGGTCTCCTTCAGGCGAAGGTACATCATGGGGGGGCAGCGATTGAGGATGACGCCCTGGATGTTGGCATCGGTCCGGAAGGTCGCCATTCCCTTTACCAGGGCGGCGGCGGTGAGGGCCCTCCCCCGGGCGTCGGCCACCAGCACCGCCGGGGTATCCGTGGTCCGGGCCAGGTCGTAGGCGCTGGCCTGGGAGGACATGGCGATGCCGTCATAGTAGCCCATGACCCCCTCGATGACCGCGGCAGAGCCTGTGGGGGTATTCTCCGCCAGACTCCGGCAGACGGCCTCCTCCCCCATGAGGAAGAGGTCCAGATTCCGGCTCTTGGCCCCGATGACCTCGCTGTGGAACATGGGGTCGATGTAGTCGGGGCCGCACTTGTAGGCCACCGGCGCCGCCCCACGGTCCACCAGGGCCTGAAGGAGGGCGCAGGTGACGGTGGTCTTGCCGCCGCCGCTGGACGGGGCGCAGAGGAGGAGACGGGGCACCTTACGCGTCATGTCCCTTCCCCTCCCCACTGAAGATCCACACCGGGTTCTGGGCGTCCATCAGGTGGTACCGCCCTGCCGTCCGGGTCCGGGTGACCGAGAGCTGCACCATATCCCCCTCCGCCAGGGGAGCGAAGAGCCGTGCGGCCTCCCCCACGGTCTCCAGGGTGACAGCGGTGCACACCACCCGGGCGGCGGGATTTTTCTCAAACACCAACCTTAAAATATCCTCCAGATTTCCGGAGGTCCCCCCCAGGAAGACCCGGTCGGGGGCGGGCAGCCCCTCCAGAGCGGCCGGCGCGGTGCCGGAGACGACGCTGAGGTTGGACGCCCCCAGACGGGCCTTGTTCTCCTCCAGAAGGGCCACCGCCTCGGGGTTCTTCTCAATGGCGAACACCTGCCCGGCGGGGCAGGCCATGGCGCACTCCAGGGACACCGAGCCGGTGCCCGCCCCCACGTCCCACACTACATGGTGGCTCTGGAGGCGCAGCTTGCACACCGAGACGGCCCGCACCTCCTCCTTGGTCATGGGGACGGCCCCCCGCTGGAAGACCTCATCGGGGAGGCCGGGGCTGTTCCAGGGTCGGCCCACCGGCAGCCGATTTTCGGCCAGCAGCACGGCCAGATCGGCAAACCGCTCCTTTGCCAGCTCCGCCGCCGTGCCGGTGACGATGCGCTCATCGGGGTAGCTCAGCCGCTCCCCCACCGCCACCCGGACCTCTCCCAGGCCCCGGCGGACCAGCTCCTTGCAGATGTCCTCCGCCTTGGTGGCGCCGCCGGTGAGGGCGAAGGTCTTAGGATTCCTCTGGATCTCCCCCACGGCGTTGTGGCTGCGGCCATGGGCGCTGACGATGTGGGCATCCTGCCAGGAGGTCTTGAGCCGGGCGCAAAAGTAGGAGAGGGAGGAAATACCGGGAATGGTCTCCACCTCATAGCCCTCCAGCAGCTTCCACAGCCTTTTGGCCCCGCTGTAAAAGCCCGTGTCTCCGGAGAGGAGGACGGCCACATTCTCCCGCTCCCCCTCGACGCGGCGGGCGATGTCGTCGGCGGCAATGAGAGCGATGCAGGTGTGGCCCTCCCCCCAGGGCTCCAGCAGCCGGGGCGCGCCGATGAGCACCGGGCTTTCCTCAATGGCCCGGCGGGCCTCCAGGGTAAGGGTGTTCGGGTTCCCCATGCCCACGCCGATGAGATAGATCTTCATATCCTTTCCTCCCCCAGCAGCCGCCGCTGCACTTCCTCCAGGGTGAGCCCCTCCTCGGTCTGGGGCCGCTCCACCACCACCAGATCACAGCCCGCCTCCCGGGCGGCGTCCGCCTTGGCCCGGAAGCCGCCATAGCCCCCTGTGTCCTTGGTCACCAGCGTGCGGACGTGAAACTGACGCAGGGTGGCCAGGTTCATTTCCTTCGTGAAGGGCCCCTGCATACAGATGATGTTCTTGGGCGGAAAGCCCAGGGCCAGGCAGCGCTCCAGGGAGTCCGCCATCGGCAGCACCCTGGGACAGCAGCGCTCCCGAAGGCCGGGCCGGGCAAAGGCGTCCAGCTCCTTGCTGCCGGTGGTGAGGAGCACCTTTCCCGGCAGCCCCTCCAGCAGATCCGCCGCCGCCGCCATATCCGCCGCCTTCTGGCACCCGTCCTCCCTGTCGGACTGCCGCAGCAGCCGCAGGCAGGGCAGTCCGGCGGCCTGAGCGGCGGCCCGGATGTTCTTCGTGACCTCCACAGCGTAGGGGTGGGTGGCGTCGATGACCAGGGTATAGCCGCCGGCCATCAAGATCTCCATGGCGCCGGCATCCAGCCGCCCTACATGGACCTGAGCCCCGTCAGGCAGGAGGGTCTCCCCGTACTCGGTGGCCACGCACACCGTGGCGTCCAGGCCTTGGGAGAGCATCCATTCGGCCAGCTCCCGGCCCTCTCCGGTGCCGCCGAAGAGCAGGATCTTCATCCTCAGCCCTCCCGCTGGAGATAGCCTCTGGGGGTCACCATTTTGCCCCCCAGGAGCTTGGTCTGGCTGCTGCCCACAAAGACAGTGGTAAACATATCCACCTGGGTATCCCGCAGAGCCCCCAGGGTGGTGATGGTCCCCTGCTCCCCCTCACGGCCGATGTTCTGCACATAGCCGCAGATGGTCTCCGGCGCCTTCCCCGCAGCCATCAGGATGTCGCAGGCCCGCTTCAGGTGGTCGGGGCGGCTGTGGCTGGATGGATTGTAGAGGCACAGGACGAAATCACCCTTGGCGGCGCACTCCAGCCGCAGGGCAATCTTCTCCCAGGGGGTAAGCAGATCAGAGAGGGAGACCACCGCGAAATCGTGGGTCAGGGGGGCGCCCAGCACGGCGGCTCCGCCGCAGGCCGCGGTGATACCGGGCACCACCTCGATCTCAATGGGGGGATACTCCTGGGCCACCTCGTAAATGAGCCCCGCCATGCCGTAGATACCGGAGTCTCCGGAGCACACCATGGCCACGTCCCTGCCGGACACCGCCGCCACCACCGCTGCCCGGCAGCGGTCCACCTCCCGGCGCATACCGGTGGACATCATCTCCTTTTCCGGGAAATCCCCTTTGATCAGGGCGATATAGGCGGTGTAGCCCACGATGAGGTCGGCCCGCTCCAGGGCCTCCCTGGCCCGGCCTGTCAGGTCCCGGCCGGCGCCGGGCCCCAGTCCCACTACTGTCACTCGCATGGATTCAATCTCCTTTTTCAGAAAAGCGGATGGTGAGGGGCACCTGGCTCACCGCCACAGTGACCCCCTCTCCCGCCTGTTTTGGTACGATCAGTGAGCCCCCCCGCCGGACGGCGGCGCGCTCACACACATTGTCCACTCCCGTGACCCCATGAACAAAGGGAGACGGGGTGAAGTCCCCCGGTACCGCCGAGAGCTCTCCGGCGGAGTAGGTGGTCAGGGGAAGGCCCAGCCCCTGGCAGAAGGCCAGAAGGCCGGCTTCATCCTTCTTGAGGTCGATGGAGCAGACGGCGGCCACCCCTTTGAGGGAGAGATGACGGCTCCGAAAGACCCCCTCCACCGCCTTTGCGATGGTCGCCGCCGGCGTCCCCCTGCGGCAGCCGATCCCCAGGTGGAGGACCGGCGGGATAAGGCGGACCGTGTGGGGAAAGGGCCTCTTTTCCGGGTCCAGGGTGAGGGCGATCCCGGCCTCTGCCGGACCCTCCACCACCCCTTGGGGCAGCGGTCCCTGGATAGGAAAATCACTTTCCATCCCTACAGAAATCCCCGCCAGCAGGGCAGCGGACACCCGCTTTGCCCCCTCGCGCCCGTCAAGGAAAAAGCCTTGCTCTCTCGCCCACTGGTCCACAGCGAAGCGGCCATTCACGTCCGTGGCGGTGGACACCGCCGCCGTGCCTCCGGTGCGCCGTGCCACCAGCCGGGCCAGGTCGTTGGCCCCCCCCACATGCCCGGAGAGCAGGGGGACCGCGAAGCGTCCGGCCTCATCCACCGACACCACGGCGGGATCGGTGAACTTGTCCCGGACATAGGGGGCAATGGCCCGTACAGCGATGCCGCTGGCCCCTACAAAGAGGAGGGCATCGCTGTCGGCAAAGCGTTCTCCGGTCCAGGGCCCCAGTCTCCGATAGCCGGGGAGCCCCGTCTCCGGCGCCAGCCGCTCCGGCACCCACAGGGCGCAGCTGTGGCCGTCCTCCGTCAGGCCCTTGGTCAGACGCCCGGCCAGCTCCGCCCCCCGGCTGGTGAAGGCGGTGAGGGCGATGTTCACTTGCTGGCCTCCCGGTAGCCGTGGGTGAAGGCGGGGTCGTAGAGCTTGGAGCGGTCATACTTGTCCCCCAGAAAGCCTCCCACGGTGATGAGGGCGGTCTTGGTGACGTGGTGCGCCCTGGCGGTGGCGGCCAGGGTGGACACCGTGCAGCGGTAGACCGCCTGCTCCGGCCAGGTGGCCTTGTAGACAATGGCGGCGGGGGTGTCGGGGGGGTATCCGCCCTCCATCAGCTCCCGCTCCACCTCCTCCAGCAGCCCGGTAGAGAGGAAAAGCACCATGGTGCAGCCGTGAGAGGCCATTTTGGAGAGCTTCTCCCCCTCGGGCACCGGGGTGCGCCCCGCCATCCGGGTGATGATGACGCTCTGGGAGACGTCGGGGAGGGTATACTCCGCCTCCAGGGCGGCGGCGGCCCCGGAGAAGGAGGAGACGCCGGGGGTCACGTCATAGGAGAGGCCCAGCTGGTCCAGCCGGTCCATCTGCTCCCGGATGGCGCCGTAGAGAGAGGGGTCGACGGTGTGGAGGCGGACGGTGTCCCAGCCCTTGGCCTCGGCCTCCCTCATGACGTCGATCACGGCCTCCAGGGTCATGGAGGCGCTGTCGTAGACGATGCAGCCCTCCTTTTTGTAGTCGAGCAGGGCCGGGTTCACCAGGCTCCCGGCGTAGATGATGACGTCGGCCTCCCCCAGGAGCTTGGCCCCTCGGACGGTGATGAGGTCGGCGGCTCCAGGGCCCGCGCCGATGAAGTGGATCATGCGCACAACTTCCTTTCACGTTGAGATGGGATGGAGGGCGGCGAGCCGGTGGGCCCCCGCCGTCTGTCCCAGAATACCATAGCGGTTGGAGAAGAAAATGGCCTCAATCTCCATCGCCCTCCCCGCCCGGCGCTTGAGCTGTTCGTCCAGTGCCCGGGTCAGGGAGGCCATGACCGCCTCCCGCAGGCCCTTCTCGTCCAGAATGGCCACGGCCTCGTCGGTGGTGATGGTGCGGTAGAGCCGCTTTACCGTCTCCCGGTCCCCCCCGCACAAAGCGGCGTGGGTACACAAGGTCTCCCGCCGGCCGTCGGCCACCCGGGAGTGGGTGTTCATCACACCGGCGGCCACCTTGCACAGCTTGCCCACGTGGCCCACCAGCAAAAGGCTCCGAACGCCCAGTCCGGCGGCGTGGTCGATGGCCTCGCCGATGTAGTTGGAACAGGTACACCAGTGATCCAGACCCAGGCCCAGCACCTCCCGGGCAAAGGCCTCCCCGTAGTTGCCGGGAGTCACCACAATATCCCTCGCCCCGGCGGCGGAGAGCATATCCTGCTCCAGGCGCAGGGAGTCGATGAGGGCGGCCTCACTCATAGGCCGGACAATGCCGGAGGTGCCCAGGATGGAGATCCCACCCACAATACCCAGCCGGGGGTTGAAGGTCCTTTCGGCCAGCCTCTCCCCCTCCGGGGCGGAGATCACCACCCGCAGCCCGCCGTCCCGGCCCGCCGCGGCCATGGCTTCGGCCACCTGTCCGGCGATCATCTGCCGGGGAACGTGGTTGATGGCGGCGGCCCCCACGGGCTGGTCCAGTCCGGGCCGTGTGACCCGGCCCACCCCTGCTCCGCCGTCGATGGTGACGCCTGGCTCACGCCGCCGCTCCACCCGGGCGAAGATGAGGGTGCCGTGGGTGGCGTCGGGGTCGTCCCCGCCGTCCTTTCGCACGGCGCAGGCGGCCCAGTCCGGCCCGGAGGCCGGCTCCAGCAGCTCGGCCTCCACCGGGACGCCCGCCGGGGTGTCGATGCGCACCACCGGTGGGAGCTTACCGGTGAGCAGCAGCTCAGCCGCCCCCCGGGCCGCCGCCGCGGCACAGGTACCGGTGGTATAGCCGCACCGCAGCCGCTCCCGCCCCACGGAGATATAGTGTTCCAATGCGCTCAAATCATCCACCTCCCGGGGCTTCTGAGACATAAAATGGGCCCTTTCCTGTATGGAAAGGGCCCATCAACGGCACTGGTCTGGTCCTCTCCACCTAAGAGCAACACGATCGCTCCACACGGCAGGTCTCCTGGCTCACGCTTCCTCCTCAGGCGTCCCTTCTCAGCCCGCTGGGCCAATGGGTGGTTCACGCCCTCGTCCGCGCTCACAGTAGAGGTAAGACTGCGCCGGATTTGCACCGGACTTCCCTTTTCAGCAGCTGCGTCGCTGCACCTGTGCGGATGAATATCAAGTTGTTGTCAGGCCATCCCTTCGATCGGCCGGCCTGACGGCTCCATTATAGCAACTTTACAGCAGGAAGTAAAGGAATAGTTTCCCCCTCCCTTAAAAGCCCCGGGTCCACTCGGGCCGCATGCCGGCGCCGCTCTCCAGCGCCCGGTCCAGTTGGGCCAGGAACTTCGTCCGGTCCTCCGGCAGGCTCCCCTTCAGCGGCACATAGTTGGAGGCGTGATCGCAGGTGAAGTGGAGGGGGTCCACCTCCAGCTTCTCAATGAGGAGCCGGGCCTCCCGCAGGCTGTCCATGGGGGTGATGGGCTCAAACTTGCCCGCTCTCCAGTCCTCATAGAGCTCGGTACCGGGGTAGAGGGTCAGGGTGAGGGCGGAGAGGTGGCGGGGCTTCATCTCGTTCATCATGGCGGCGGTATCCAGAATATGGCGCTCGCTGCCCTCTCCCCGGCCGCCCAGGCCCAGCAGGATCATGACCCACAGGTCCATCCCCGCCTCCCGGAGCCGGACGCCGGCCTCCAGCATCTGCTGGGCGTCAACGCCCTTTTTCACCTTTCGGAGGATCTCGTCGCTCCCCGTCTCCACCCCCAGGTAGGCCCGGGCCAGCCCGTGCTCCCGCAGAAGCCGCAGCTCCTCCGGAGTCTTGGTGAGGGTGCTCCGGGGTCCGGCGTAGGTGGTCACCTTCTCCAGGGAGGGGAAGGTGGCGTAGAGGGTGTCCAGTATGGTGAGCAGGTCGTTGGTGCGCATGATGATGGCGTCCCCATCGCAGAGGAAGACCCGCCGCACATCTCCATAATAGTCCTTGGCCATGCGGATGTCCTCCAAAATATCCGCCATGGGCCGGATGTGAAACTTCTTGTCCCGGTACATGTTGCAAAAGGTGCAGGTGTTGTTGGAGCACCCCACCGTGGCCTGGAGAAGGTAGCTCTTCCACTCTCCCGGGGGCCGGTAAATATCGCCTTCATATCTCATGCTTGCGGTTCCTCCGTCAATTTTTTCAGGCTGTGGTAGAGGGCGTCCATCTCCTCATCGGTGCCCACGGTGATGCGCAGGTGGTCGGAGATCCTGGGCCGGTCAAACCAGCGCACCAGGATGCCCTGCTGCCGCAGGCCGTCCAGCAGGGCTTTGGCCGGGACCCGGGGGTGGTGGACAAAGAGAAAATTGGCCTTGGAATCGGTGACCACAAAGCCCAGCTCCCTCAACTGTGCCGCCGCCCGGTCCCGGGTGGCGGACACCTTGGCGGCCTGGGCCTCGAAGTAGGCCGCATCCGCAATGGAGGCCGCCGCCGCCGCCTGGGCAGCCCGGTCCACAGTATAGGAGTTGATGGAGTCCCGGACGCACCGGAGGGCGGCCATCAGGTCGGGGTGGCCCAGGGCATAGCCCACCCGCATACCGGCCAGGCCGTGTCCCTTGGAGAGTGTACGGACCACCACCAGGTTGTCGTACCGCCCCACCAGCGTGTCGGCGGAGCGCCCTCCGAAGTCGATGTAGGCCTCGTCCACCAGGACCACCGCCTGGGGGTTGGACTCCAGGATACGCACGATGTCCTCCCGCTTCACCTCCAGGCCGGTGGGGGCGTTGGGATTGGCCAGCACCACGCCGCCGCTGTCCCCGCCGCAGAAGGGCGCCACCGGCAGGGCAAAGTCCTCCTCCAGGGGGATGAGCTTGGCGTTGAGGCCGAAGTATTCCGCGTAGACGGCATAAAAGGTGTAGGTGATGTCGGCAAAGCAGACCGGCCGGTCCGGGTCAAAGAAGGCCTGGAAGCAGAAGGCCAGCACCTCATCGGAGCCGTTGCCCGGAAAGACCTGCTCCGGGGAGAGGTTGTGGGCGGCGGCGATGGCGGAGCGGAGCTGGGCACACTCCGGATCGGGGTAGAGCCGCAGCCGGTCGTCGGCCGCCTCCCGCAGGGCCTCCAGGGCCTTGGGCGAGGGGGGATAGGGGTTTTCATTGGTGTTGAGCTTAATAAAGACCCGGTCCTTGGGCTGTTCCCCCGGCACATAGGGGACCATATCCCGAATCCGGCGGCTCCAGTATTTTTTCACGGCTGCTCCTCCTCCCGCAGGATCTTTTTGATGTTCTTTTCCGCTTTGCTCCGGGGCAGCATGACCTCGTGGCCGCAGCCCTGGCAGCGGAGCCGGAAATCCATCCCCACCCGCAGCACCAGCCAGTTCCTGCTGCCGCAGGGGTGGGGCTTCTTCATCTCCAAAATATCACCCAGACGCACATCCATGTCCGGCTCCTCCTTCCCCAAGATCGCGATTATTTTATTATAGGTTCCCGGGCTCCTCCTGTCAATTCCGGCTTTCCCGGCGCATATAGTGGTTTATCCGCAAAAAAACGGAACCACAGAAAGGAATGATCGGGATGCTCAGCCGTTTTCTTCCCGAGGGCAGGCGCCTGGAGACACCGGAGAACCTGGCCGCCTGTTCCTCTCTGTCCGGGCTGCTCTCCGCCCGGGACCGGGGCCAGATTCTGGAGGGCATGGCCCTCTCCTGCTCCCCGGAACACGACCTCACTGTGTCATTGGGCCCTTTCCTGGGGGTGATCCCCCGCCCGGAAACCGCTGTGGGGGTGGCCGAGGGCACTGTTCGGGACATCGCCATCCTCTCCCGGGTGGGCAAGCCGGTCTGCTTTCTGGTAGAGCGGGTCATGGACGGGCCCAACGGTCCCTGTCTCCTTCTTTCCCGCCGCCGGGCCCAGCTCATGGCCCGGGAGGCCCTCATGGCCCGGCTCCGGCCGGGCATGGTCATCCCCTGCACCGTCACCCATCTGGAGCCCTTCGGCGCCTTCGTGGACATGGGCTGCGGCCTGGTATCCATGATCGGTCTGGAGCAGATCTCCGTCTCCCGCATCCCCCACCCGTCCTGCCGCTTCACCGTGGGGCAGGAGATCTTTGCCGCCGTGGTGGACACCGACCCCGTCATGGGCCGGGTACGGCTCACCCACCGGGAGCTTTTGGGCACCTGGGAGGAGAACGCCCGCCGCCTCGCCCCCGGCATGACGGTGGCGGGCTGGGTCCGGGGTATCAAGGACTACGGCGTTTTCGTGGAGCTCTTTCCCAATCTGTCCGGCCTGGCAGAGCCCCGGGAGGACCTGCTGGAGGGGGACCGGGTCTCCGTCTTCCTCAAATCCATCCTTCCCGAGCGCATGAAGATCAAGCTCCTCATCATCGACCGGCTGCCCCCGGAGCCTGCTCCGCCCCCCCTCACCTACTTCATCACCGACGGCCGGCTGGGACACTGGCGCTATGCCCCGGAGGGCTGCCGCAAGGAGGGACTGGAGACCGATTTTCTATAACCCTCTCGGCACGGCAAGACGTGCATCCCCCGCTTTACCGGAGGGCAAGACCATGGTAAAATGAAAAAAAAGAGAATGGAGGGCCCTCCAGATGTACGGATTTCACTCCATGGATCTCGTCTTCAGCATATTCCCCATTTTGTTTCTCATCGTATTTGTCCTCGTCGTCGGTATCATCCTCGTTGCCGTCATCAAAGGAGCCTCCCAGTGGCACAGGAACAACCAGTCCCCTGTCCTCACCGTGGAGGCCCAGGTGGTGGCCAAGCGGGGAGACGTAACCCGCCACAGACATGGCGACCACGGAGTACATACCTCCACCACCTATTATGCCACCTTTCAGGTGGAGAGCGGCGACCGCATGGAGCTGCTCATTCCCAGAGAGGAATACGGCATGCTGGTGGAAGGGGACCAAGGCAGCCTCACCTTTCAGGGGACCCGCTACCTGGGCTTCCAGCGGCGTCGGTAAGGGAAAACGCCCCTTTACGGAGCCTCGCGGGTCCCGTCGTCTACAGACGACGGGACCCGCGAGGCTTTTTGTATGAAGTCCAGCCCATCGCCGCTTTTTCAACCGCTCGGGCCGGAGGGACACCCCCTCCGGCTTCTTGGGGAGGGGCTGCGAAAAACCTCACCCCCCATTGACAAGCGTCATATTTCATTGTAAAATGAAGCTAGCTTCACATGAAGTAAGCTTCACATCAAAAAGGCAGGTGTAGGTCAGGAGGTGAAAAACAAAGTCAAAGAAATGAGAACTGACGCAGGGCTCACCCAGCAGCAACTCGCCGACCTGGTTCGGGTGTCGGCCCGGACCATCATCTCGATCGAAAAGGGTCAATACAGCCCCTCCCTGATGCTGGCCTACCGCCTTGCGGTGGTCTTTGGAACCACGGTAGAGGATCTATGCTGTCTCCGCGAAAACAAAGAAAGAGAGGACCGCGCATTTGAGGAAGAGAAATAGGCGCAAAAAACACGATGTTCTGAGCACGGAAATCCCTGCCGTCCGTATCCCTGCTCTTAAGGGGTATGTGGCCGGTCACGGCGTTCTCGGCACCGGCTCTCTTCTGGCATGATGAGCACCCATTCTAACACCGAAAAGGAGGACCCCCAATGAAAGTTTATCATCAGAAGAATTTTCTTATCGGCGCCCTGCTGCTCCTTTTGGGGGTGTTGGCGATTGCCGTAGGGATCTGGAAGGGCTTCACCATTTATTTGGTGGCTCTGGCGGTCCTGCTGCTGGCGCTGGGCATCCGGATGCTGGTCCGAAGTCTCTCCAAGGCCGATGCCAGAAGGGACCGGATCAATGAGCAGGACGAGCGAAACCAGCTCGTGCTTCTCAAAGCCCGGAGCGCCGCCTTCCGCACCGCTCAGATCATCTGTGCGCAATGCTTGGCAGCTGGCTTGCTAGGCTGCTACTTCCTGTGGGAAACGGAACTGTTTTTCCTCTGCTTCGGCTTTTGTCTGGGTCTTGGCCTCACACTGTCTGTGATGCGCTCCGTGTTGTTCATCGGCTTTCTGAGCGCGGAACAAAACACCTGAGCCTGACACCGGAACTCTTCTGTGCCCCTTTACGGAGCCTCGAACACATGTTAGAATGGAGGGGAGCGATCCCCTCCATTCTCTTTTCTTTGGGAGGTGTCTGGCATGTCAAATCGGCCCCTGGCGGATGAGATCCGCCCCACCAGCCTGGACGAGGTGGTGGGACAACGGCACATTCTCGGCCCGGACGGGCTGCTGCGGCGGATCATTGAAAGCGGCGATATTCCAAATCTGGTCTTTTACGGCCCCTCCGGAACCGGAAAGACCACCGTGGCCAACCTCATCGCCGCCCGGACCAACCGTGCCCTGCGGCGGATCAACGCCACCACCGGCTCCCTCTCAGATATAAAGGATGTGCTCGCCGACGTAGGAACCATGCTGGCTCCCAACGGCATCCTCCTCTACCTGGACGAGATCCAGTATTTCAACAAAAAACAGCAGCAGTCCCTGCTGGAGGTCATTGAAAAGGGGGACGTGACCCTCATCGCCTCCACCACGGAAAATCCCTACTTCTATGTCTACAACGCCGTGCTCAGCCGGTCCACCGTCTTTGAGTTCAAGCCGGTGGCGCCCGCCGACGTCCTCCCCGCCATCGACCGGGGCATGGCCATCATGGCCCGGCGGCTGGGGGCGGAGCTCTCCTGTGAGGAGGGAGTCCGGGAATCCATCGCCTCGGCCTGCGGCGGCGACGTGCGCAAGGCCATGAACGCAGTGGAGCTGCTGATGAACACCGCCCGGCGGGAAAACGGCCTGCTGCGGGTGACCCTGTCCGACACCCAGGTGGTGGCCCAGCGCTCCGCCATGCGGTATGACCGGGAGGGGGACGACCACTACGACATCCTCTCCGCCCTGCAAAAGTCCAT
>DXCX01000006.1 GCA_019115785.1 Candidatus Intestinimonas merdavium
CGCCCAAGAGCATGAAGGCGAAGTTGATGACAAAGTAAATGGCGGAGAAAATTCCCACGGTAATGACATCCTTGCCGCTCATCCCGCGGCGCTTGGTTGGTTCAGACATGATACACTCTCCTTTAGTTAGATATTGCTAACCCTTGTGTTGAAAAATAGGACGCCGCTCGGCCTCCTCACATCGACTTATTTTATCGGTTGAGTGTCTGGTTGTCTGCCCCGTTTAGCCGACTTTGCTCTGCTTGGACGAGATTATTGTTGTTCGCGTGCATGCACCGGGGCCTGCGTCTGGATAGTTTCACGACTCTATTTTCAAAAAATGACCAGCAAAGGAGATTACCTCCTCTGCCGGTCGGAATTATTTGGTATTTCAATTTTATATCCTGCTCCAATCACAGTTTTAATGTAGATTGGGTTTCTTGGATCTGGCTCCAGTTTTCTTCTCAGCCGCCAGATGGTATTCTCCACGGAGTTTGTCCCGCTTAGATATTCCTCCCCCCAAGCGGCCTCATAGAGCTGCGCTTTGGAGAACACCCGCCCTGGTGAACTGGCCATGCAGTAGAGCATGGCATACTCTCCATGATTGAGTACCACTTCCCTGCCGGCCATAAACGCCCGATGCTGATTACAGTAGATCTCCAGATCCCCGATGCGCAGCACGGAAGCGGACTGCTCGGCAACATCGACCACTTCCGCCCTCTTGCCACTCAGCGCGTCCATGACAGCCTTGAACACGCTGCCGTCCGGGTCAGTGGCCCGGATGACGATAATCTCTTCCATCGGATGCTTATCCCCCTTTACGCAAAAAGAGAGAGCCGCAAGCACGGCCCTCCCTTTGCTTTACTTATTGCTCTTGTTCTGTAACCGCCTTTAGTCGTCGGAAGCTCTCCTCGCTGATAACGTGCTCGATTCGGCAGGCATCCCGTTCCGCTGTTTCCGGGTCCACACCTGCTGCAATCAGCCGGTCGGTAAAGAAGCGGTGCTTTTCGTAGATCTGCTCCGCCACTTCCCGGCCTACATTGGTCAGGTGCAGGAAATAGCCCTCGTCTATCGTAAGAAAGCCTCCGTCCCGCAGGGTCGCCACCGCATTGCAGACGCTGGACTTTGTGATCTCCAGGTGTCGGGCGACATCTACGGAGCGCACCATGCCTTTCTGCTTTTTGAGCACCAGAATGGCCTCCAGATAATCTTCGCCCGACGCATAGAGAGACTGTTTTCCTCTATCCTTCATGCCAGCCTCCAGCCCTCGGCCTGCTCCCGGACCTGAACAAACCGGCGGTAGAGGCCGTCCTGGGCCATCAGCGCATCGTGAGTCCCCCGCTGAACGATCCGTCCCTGGTCCACCACCACGATCTGATCTGCGTCCCGGACGGTGGAAAGCCGGTGGGCGATGGAAATGAGCGTTTTGCCCGCCGTCAGCTCCCGGATGGCGGCCAAAAGCAGATGCTCGTTCTCCGGGTCCACACTGGAAGTCGCCTCATCCAGAATCACGATGGTGGCGTCCTTCAGAATGGCGCGGGCAATGGAGACCCTCTGCTTCTCACCCCCGGAGAGGGTGGAGCCGCCCTCTCCCACCATCGTATTATAGCCGTCGGGCAGCGCCATGATGAAGTCATGGCATTGGGCGCGCCTGGCCGCCTCCACCACCTGCTCGTGAGTGGCATTTGGATTGCCGAATTTGATGTTGTTCTCAATGGAGTCATGGAAGAGATACACATTTTGAAAGACCATGGAGAGGTTTTTCAGCAGGCTGTCGGCGGTGCAGTCCTTCACATCCGTGCCGCCCACGCAGACACTCCCCTCCTGCACATCCCAAAAACGGGCGATCAGGCTGCATAAGGTGGTCTTTCCAGAGCCGGACGGTCCCACCACGGCACAGGTAGTCCCCTGGGGGATTTTGAGAGAAACATGGTCGATGACCTTCCGGCCTCCTCCATAGGAGAAGGATACATCCTTCAGCTCAATGTCGAAGCAGCCGGGAGCGATGGCCTTGTCCGTCCGGTCCAGGGAGGGGATGTTGGTCACCGCCTCCAGCCGGTCCAGCTCGGTGGCGATCTTCTTGTCCAGGAAGGAGCCGTCCCCCATGACCTCCATCTCGGAGTAAAGGATAAAGGACGCCACCAGGAACAAAAAGCAGTAGGTCAGGGAGATGGCCCCCTGCAGGTAGAGGAAAGTGGACAGGAACATAAGGGCGCAGCCGGTGAGCTTGAACACCAGAATATAGAGCCGCAGGGCGGGCAGGGCTGCCTTCTCCTGATCCAGCGCCGCCTTCTGCCGCCGGCGGAAGGACTGATACACTGCGCCGTCCTGCCCTACCGTCTGGGAGAAGGAGCGCAACACCGCGATGCCCCGGATGTACTCCAGCGACTGGGTGACCAGCTCCTCCTGCGCCTCCTGCACCTTTGGGGTGTGCTCCGCCGCGGCTTTCTGCACCATTCCCAGCACATAGAGGCCCACCAGCAGGCCCACCAGGGACAGCAGGGAGAACCAGGGGCTGAAAAAAAGCATCATTACAATTATGATGACCGACATGGACACGCCGCCGGTGATGTCCGTGATAAACAGCATGGAATACTGCTCCAGCTCCACCACCGTGGAGGTAAGGGTGGTCTGGATGGTGCCCAGGCGCTGGTCGGAGAAGTAACCCATGGGGGCGCTTTTCATCTTCTCGCCGATAGCCAGCCGGTAGTCCCGGAAGATGTCAAAGCCCTTGGCGCTCATGGAGATGTCCTCCAGCCACTGGAACAGGAAGCGGCCGAACACGCTGGCAATCAGGATGCCGAGGCCCTGTCCGATCACCTCGGTGGTGAGGCTGTCCAGATGGGAGATCACCACATAGACCGCCATGAGCATCATGGCCATGGAAAAGGTTTTCAGGATGTTGCAGGCAATGCCCGCATAGATGTATTTTTTCTGGTCTCCGGCAATATCCAGAATCCGTTTGATGGTATGGAACATTCAGTTGGCCTCCTTTCCGGCAAAAGCCGCCGTGCTTTGATACTGCTCCCACATGGTCTGGTACAGGGGGCAGGTGTCCAGCAGCTCCTCCTGCCGGCCGCAGGCGGCAAGCCGCCCCTGGTCGATCACCAGAATTTGATCCGCGCTCTGGATGGTGTTCAGCCGGTGGGCCACCACGATCAGGGTCTTGCCCCGTACCAGACGGGAGATGGCCTGTTGGATCTGCGCCTCGCTCTCGGGGTCAGCGAAGGCGGTTGCCTCGTCCAGAATGATGACGGACGCCTTTTTGAGCATGGCCCGGGCGATGGTGATGCGCTGGCGCTCTCCGCCGGAGAGCCGGTCCCCGGCGTCTCCGGCCAGGGTATCGTACCCCTGCTCCAGATTCATGATAAAGTCATGGCAGTTGGCGGCCCTGGCTGCGGCTTCCACCTCCGCGTCAGTGGCGCCGGGGTCGCCCATGCGGATATTCTCCCGGATGGACCTGTCAAAGAGGAAGTTGTCCTGGGCCACATAGCTGATCTCCCCCATGAGCTGGTCAAAGGGAATATTTTGGGTGTCCTGCCCGCCGAAGGAGACAGTCCCGCCTGTGGCGTCCCAGAAGCCGGCCATCAGCTTGGCAATGGTGGATTTTCCGGAGCCGGAGGGCCCCACAATGGCGGTGATCTGCCCGGTGCGGGCGGTAAAGCTCACATCGTGGAGGACCTCCTTCTTCCCATCATAGGAGAAGCACACCCGGTCAAAACGGAAGGAACGCTCTCCCAGCTTCACCGGCTTTTCAGGCCGGCGCTGCTCCGGCGTGGCGAGGAAGTCCTGAATGGGGTCCAGGTTGGGAGCCATGTAGGAAAGCTGCCCCAGGGCAAAGCCGAATTTGATGAGCCCGGCCATAAAGCCGAAGGGGATGATGATGCAGGCCAGGAACAGGGGCAGCTCCAGCGTGCCCTGCATATAGAGCCACGCTCCCACGGGCAGCGTGCCCAGTAAAGTGGAGGGGAGCACCGCCTTGAAGCCCGCCATCCAAAACCAGCTCTGCCGCCACCAGGCCAGGGTGCTGTCGTGGAAAAAGTTGACCGACCGGGAGAACTCCCCGAAGCTCTTGCTCCCCTGCCCGAACGCCTTGATGACCTGGATGCCGCCCACATACTCCACCAGGGCGGCATTCATCTCGTTGCCCGAGCGCAGGTAGACGGCCATCTTCTCCTTGTACCCCCGCATCATGCACACGGCGAACACCAGGCTCAGGGGGACGGTAATGAAGGCGGCCAGCCCCATCCGCCAGTCCAGAACGAACACCAGGATGATGCTGAAAACCGGCCCGGCCAGGTTAGAGGGCAACTCCGGCACCATGTGGGCGATGATGTCCTCCAGCCGCCCCACATTGTCCACCATCAAAGTCTTGAAGGTGCCGGAGGGGGTCTCCAGCATGACGCCCATGGGGACCTTCGCCATTTTATCCGCCAGAGCGCACCGGATGTTCTTCAGGATGGTGAAGGAAACTGTATGGCTGCGCATGGAGGACAGGCCGGTAAGCCACGCCCGCAGGCACATGCACACCGCCGCCGTCACCGCCATGACCGCCGCCCGTTCCACCGTGGCAGTGCCCTCATACAGCTCCTTCGCCAGCAGGGTCACCACAAAATAGGGGGCCATGCCGAACATCTCTCCGATAAAGGCCAGGATCACCGAGCCAGTCATTTTTCCCCTGGCCTCTCCAGAGAAGGAAAAGAGGACTTTCAGGGGATTTTCCCGTTTTGTTTTCATTCTGCACTTCCTTTCCGCCGTATTCCGATACGGCTCATGCTTTTCTGATATGGATTCGGGCCTGACCGCGTTTCCAAAGCGGGCTCCCAAGCCATGCGCCGATGGCGGCGCCCACGATGATGGCCGCCAGCATCAGGACCAGCATCCCCGGCGTGGCAAGCCCCTCCACCGCCGCGGCATAGGCCGGGGACATCTCTTCTGCGGCGCTGGCTGCCGTCCGGGCCTGGTCGATCCAAATGTAGAGGGTACTCCCGCTGGAGCTGAAGGCCAGCGGGAGAAAGCTCCAGCGGGCGGCCCGC
>DXCX01000075.1 GCA_019115785.1 Candidatus Intestinimonas merdavium
GGGAGAGGCGGTCAATTTTGCTCTTGGCATCCACAGCATTGATGGCGGTGCCCACCACCTGGATGCGGGGGTGGGAAGCCAGCCCCTGAGTAATGAGGTTCCTGGCCACCATGGAGTCATCCACCACCAGCACACGGATGGGATTGTTGTTGGTGAGCATAATATTGATCCTTTCTTTTGGGCTGGGACGGCGGCCGGTCACTTCTTCTGATAGATGGAAGGAGACACCAGCCGGAATTTCGGGTCTTGGCCCAGAGACTCCGAGTGGCTCACAAAGAGGTAGCCATTCGGGTACATGGCGTCATAAAAACGCTTGACCAGGCCGTCCCTGGTCTCCTGGTTAAAATAAATCATCACGTTGCGGCAGAAGATCACGTCGAATTTCAGACGGAACTGGATGGGGTCCATGAGATTGAAGGGCCGGAAGATCACGTTTTTCCGGATGGCGGGCCCCACCGAATAAAGGCCGGTGCTCTTATCAAAGGTGAAATAGCGCTTGAGCCAGTCGTTGGGCATATCGGCGGGCACATGGTAGAGCCCCGCCGTGGCCTTGGCCATGGCCTGCTGGGAGATGTCGGTGGCCAGCACCCGGGTATCCCACTGGGCGGCCTTGGAGCCGAAATACTCCTTGAGATAAATGGAAAGGGTGTAGGGCTCCTCGCCGCTGGAGCAGCCGGCGCTCCAGATGGAGAGGACCCGGTCCTTCTGATGCCGCTTCTCCAGTTCCGGCAGGATCACATTCTGGAAGTAGGTAAAATGATCCGGTTCCCGGAGAAAATAGGTGTAGTTGGTGGTGAGCTTGTTGAGGATGAGCTCCACATCCTCCGGGTCGCGGCGGGAGAAGAGCCGCTCCAGAAAGGGCTCCAGCGAGGTATATCCCCGCTCCTTCAGGGAGTGGGAGAGCCGGCTGGTGATCAGGGTCTTCTTTTTGCTCAGGTCGATGCCGTAGTTTTTCTGCATGAACTGGACCAGCCGCTGGAAATCCTGGTCGGAGACGGTCAGGTCGTTAAAAAAGTCCACAGTGTGTCAGCCTCTCTTCTGTCAGGACTGCGTCAGCAGTTGGTGGCAGTCAAAGACCAGCATGGTCTGTCCCTCGCCCAGAGAGCACATGCCGGAGACCAGCTTCTGCTGGTCGTGGTTGGGGGCGGGGAGGAGGGTATTGGTGGGGACGTCCAGCATCCGCTGCACCGTGTCCACCAGCACGCCCACCAGGGTGTCGTCAATGTTGAGGATGATGATGCAGTTCTCGTCGGCGGGCTCCTGGCCCAGCAGCAGACGGATGTCCACGATGGGGATGATCTGGCCGCGCAGGTTGATGATGCCCCGGACATAGGAGGGGACCAGGGGAAGGGTGGTGATCTGGTGATTGGTAATGATTTCCACAACATATTCCGCCCCGGCGCCGAAGAGCAGGCCGCCGGAGAGGAAAAGCAGGTATTTTTGACTTTCCGCCGTCACCGAACGGTCCGCCTCATAGGGCAGCTCCTCCTCAGAGGAGGAGAAAACACGATCTTCTTCCATGATAAAGCCTCCTGTGGATCACTGGACGGGGGTATAGAGGTTGCCCACATCCAGGATAATGCTGATGTTGCCGTCGCCCAGGATCGTACAGCCCGCGATCCCGCTGCGCTTGATGTTGAAGCTGTTGAGGTAGCTGGGCAGCGGCTTCACCACCACCTGCTGCTCACCCAGCAGCTCATCCACGAACAGGCAGTAGGAGGACTCGCCGGCCTCCAGCCAGATGAGGATGCCGTCCTCCACCTCGGTGCAGCCGCCCTCGATCTGATAGAGCTCCCGCATACGGACCACCGGGTAGAAGTTGCCCATGCACTTGAAGAGCTCGCCGCCGGTGGCGTCGTGTACCAGGTCGGACTGGCCGATCTTGAAGGACTGGCGGATGTTGTGGATGGGGATGGTGAAAATGGACGCGCCCACCGAGACCTCCATGCCGTCCATGATGGCCATGGTCAGGGGGATCTTCAGTGTGGTGGTCATGCCCTGGCCGGGCTCACTGGTGATGGTCACCGTGCCGCCCACATTTTCCACATTCTGCTTGACCACATCCATGCCCACGCCGCGGCCGGAGAACTCGGTGACCTCGGTATTGGTGGAGAAGCCGGGGGCCAGCAGGAAGTTGAGGATGTCCTTGTGGGAGTAGTCCACGCCGGGGAGGGCAAGGCCCCTCTGAATGGCCTTGTTGAGCGTTTTTTCATAGTTGACGCCCTGGCCGTCGTCCTTGATCTCGATGATGACCTCACTGCCGGTGTGCCGGGCGGAGAGGACGATCTCGCCCACCGGGTCCTTCCCGGCGGCGATACGGTCCTGGACGTTCTCCTCGATGCCGTGGTCCATGGAGTTGCGGACGATGTGCATGATGGGGTCGCCGATGCTGTCCACGATGGTCTTGTCCACCTCGGTGTCCTCGCCCACCAGGACCAGCTTGGCCTGCTTGTCCAGCTTCTTGCACATGTCGCGGACGATGCGGTTCATCTTCTGGAAGGTGGCCGAGACGGGGACCATCCGCAGGGACATGGACACATCCTGAAGCTCGTCGGTGAGCTTGCGCAGCTGCCGGGCGGATTTGGTAAAGGTGTCCAGCTTGAGTCCCTTGAGCTCAGGGGAGCCGGTGACCATGGACTCGGTGATGACGATCTCGCCCACCACGGCGGCCAGCTCATCCAGCTTGCTCAGGCTGACGCTGATCAGGCTCTCCTTGTGGTGGGTGGTCCCCTCCGCCTTGGCGCCTGGATGGCTGGGCGCCGGAGCGGGAGCGGCCGGCTTGGGCGCGGGGGCCGGGGCGGGGGCCGGAGCCGCGGCAGCGGCAGGGGCCGGAGCGGCGGGCTGGGGGGCCGGAGCGGCGGCGGGCGCCGGGGCGGCGGCCGCCTCGGGATGGTCGATGGCCTGATAGGTGCGGACGGAACCGGCGCCGGTGACGACGTGGATGGCGTTGTCCCGGTCGGCCTGGTTGCGGAAGGAGAGCAGGAAACCGGATTCCGTGATCTGAGCCGCCGTGGAGGGGTCATGCTCCACGCTCTCCGGAGAGAACGTAAAATCGTCGTCGCCGCAGATCTCGCGAATGGAGGTGACCAGCATGAAGGCGCGCAGATTCTCCATGCCGCAGCCCTCGTCAAAGAAGACCTGAAGGGAGTAGGGGAAGCCGGCCACGGCGGTGGTGGACTGAGCGGCGGCCTGAGGCGCGGCGGCCTGCGGGGCGGGGGCCTGAGGAGCGGCAGCCTGAGCAGCGGGCGCGCCGCCATCGGCGGAGGGAGAGATTTGTTGGATGAAGCTATTAATCTTTTGCAGGAGACTGTCGATATTTTGAGTTAGGGGCTGGTCATTTTCGATGTGGTCGATCTCCTGCCGGAAAAAATCAATGGTTTGGAAGAGCAGATCAAATAATTCCGGTCGGAGCGACTCAGGGACCACGGAGATACTCTTGTCCCGAATGATGGCGAACAGATCCTCCGCGCGGTGGGCGATGGTCATGAGGGAATCATATTCCATCATGGCCGAGGAACCCTTGATGGTGTGCATGATGCGGAAGATCGTGTTGATATCCTCGTCGGAAAAGGTGTCCTCTTGCTCCGCGGCAAGCACAATGCTGTCGAGCTGTTCCAGGAGACCGTTGGTTTCGAAGAGAAACGCTTCCAAAATACTGTCGTTGCCCGTACCCATAAGCAGAATCCTTCCTTTTTCATGTTACTACTGCTTTTCTATCGACCAGTTTTTGAAAAGATTAAGTCATTGCCGAACAAAATGTGACTTGGGTCTGGAGCGGGTGGTAACCGGGGCGCGGGCGGGCGGACGATCAAGCTGAAGTAAGGTGATGGAAATGGCAAATTTGATGGGCGTGACCAATCCGGCGCCAGTCTATGACGGCAACAACAATACCCACGCCCTTCCGACTGCGCCAAAGCCCAATGATACGACCATACAAAACATTCCGGACCCCACCCGGGTGGGACGGGCGGATGCCCGGACGGACCAGAAGAACGCCGGGGACGCCCTGGAATCCCAGGTGCTGCGGTATGACTCCAACCTCCAGTTTTTCCTCCAGGCGCTCCGGGAGGCCCCCGATGTGCAGGCCGAGCTGGCCAGGGCCATCACCTGGCTGAAGGGACTGGTGGTCATGCCCGGGCTGACCCAGGGCGTGGCCGAGGAGATGTCCCAGTTTTTGGAGATGCTCCACCTGGATGCGGACGGGTTCAAGCAGTTTTTTCTCGACCAGATGGCGGCGGGGAACCGCTTCAGCGGGCCGCTGCTGTCCATTCTGCGGCAGGCCTACCAGTCCACGCCCAGCCAGAACGTCCGGGAGGGGATCTTGTCCTTTCTGAAGCGGTACAGCGATTTTTCCTCCACGGGGCACATCGCCGGGAATCTGTCCCGAATCCTGCGGCAGCTGCCCGAGTATATGCCCAAAAGCTGGGGGGGCAAGCTGCTGGAGCTCTCCGCCGGACTGGAGAACAGCCTCCAGGCGGGGGACCGGGCCGGCGCCCTGAAGCTGCTCCAGGGGCAGATCGTGCCGTACCTGGCCTCCTATGTGGAGCGCACCCATGACCTGGGGACGGCCCGGGGACTCATCCGCCTGCTGATGCTGAACGTGGCGCGGTATGAAAACGGCAGCGAGGGGGGGCTCATAGCGGCCTTCCGGCAGATGAGCGGCTATGGGGACGCCCTCTCCGGCCTCAACCAGCTGGATGACGACGCCCTGATGAAGCTTTTGCGGGAGAATTCCTTCACCCAGGCCGCCCGGGCGGATGTGTTCGCGGAAAAGCTCTCCAGCATGGCCTCCAAGGCCCTGCGCGGGGAGTTTGGAGCCGAGGCCCGGGAGGCCTTTCAGGAGATCGTCCGGGCCATCCTCATCAATGAGAGCGTCTTTATGCCCCTGCGCCACAGCATCCTCCCCCTGGAGTGGGGAGACAGGATGATGTACTCCGAGTTCTGGGTGGACCCGGACGCGGAGGAGGACCGGGACCAGGGCGGAAAGCCGGGCGGCGGGGGAAAGATCCAGTTTCTCTTCAAGCTGGACATCCAGGGGCTGGGCTTCCTGGACATGACGCTGGCCGCCCGGGAGGGGCAGGTGGACCTGGCGGTCTTCGGCCCCGACGCCGTGGCCGACCACCAGGACCAGATCGCCCGGGACCTGAAGGAGATCCTGTCCGACCACGGCCTGGACGGCAGGAGCGTACGGGTGGCAAAGAGCCAGCATCCCCTGGCCATTACCGAGGTATTTCCAGATCTCTTTGAAGGGAAGCGAAGTGTGAATGTCAAGATCTGATCAGGGACCGGCAAAGCGCGCCGTGGCCCTTCGCTATGGCGCCGACGACGCGGCGCCGGTGATCGTGGCCTCGGGGATGGGCAATCTGGCGGAGAAGATCGTGGAGGTGGCCTCGGAAAACGGCGTGCCCGTCTATGAGGACGACTCTCTGGCCACGGTCCTCTCCCAGATGGAGCTGGGCAAGGAGATCCCCGAGGAGCTCTATGAGGCAGTGGTGGAGATCTATCTCTACTTTTTGAATTTTGACCCCGCCGATCCGGAGAAGTATCAGCGGGAACGAAAGGCGCGGCAGCAGGAGGGGGAGAGTCATGGCGTATAAATATCTGGTGCTGGACAGCCTGGGGCGGCCGGTGGCCCGGTGCATGTCGCCGGAGGGCCTGGACGCGCCGGTGTGGCGGCTGGAGATGAGTGAGGAGGACCTGGAGCGGATCTTGGCCCACAAGAACGTCACGCTGGTGGGGACCTCGGAGAAATGGGCCGCCGCGGAGGGGCGCATCGTGCGCCATGACGGCAACCAGGTGTGGGTGGAGGCCATCCGGGAGCTGGACGGGACCGTGCGGGAGAACCTGCGTATGCCCGTGCGGTTTGAGAGCTTCCTCTATCCCGTCTCCGGCAGCTGGAAGGGGCGCCGGCCCATCGTGAGCCGGGACCTGAGCTGCGGCGGCGTGGCATTTTACTGCAAACAGAGGCTGGAGGAGGGGGAGATCGCCCAGATCGTGGTGCCGGTGACCTCCCAGCCCCTCCTGCTGGATCTGAAGATCCTGCGCCAGCGGCCCAGCCCGGAGCCGGTGCCCCTCTACGCGGCGGAGTTTACGGGTCTGCTCCGGGAGGAGGAGAGTATGGTGCGGGAGGCCGTGTTCAACATCCAGCTGCGCTATCCTTCGGAGCCGGGACGGGATACCCTGTCCCCGGGAGATAACGGAAGAGAGGAAAGGAAGTGAGGGACATGAAGGGGAATCTTCGGCGCATGGGCGCCCTTCTGCTGCTGTTGGCCATGCTGGTGGGCATGCTGCCCCAGACGGTCTTGGCCGCCGCGGCAGATTACACACAGCCCTATCTGAATCAGCTGGTGAACTGGGGCTTTATGCGGGGCGATATTGACGGAAACCTCAATCCGGACAACAACATCACCCGGGCGGAGTTCGTCACCATCATCAACCGCGCCTTCGGCTATGAGACGGTGGGGGCCACCCCCTTTAATGACGTGGAGGACACCGACTGGTATGCCGAGGATGTGGCCATCGCCTATACGGCGGGGTATATCACCGGTACGTCGGCCAACACCTTCTCCCCCCTTGCCGAGATCACCCGGGAGGAGGCGGCGGTCATCCTGGCCAGGAACCTGATGATGCAGCCGGCGGTGGGTGAGGACACCGATTTCACCGACGGGCGGGATCTGAGCAACTGGAGCAGCGGCCTGGTGAGCACGGCGGCGCGCTACAACCTCCTCTCCGGCTATCCCGACGGCAGCTTCCGGCCCCAGAACCCCATCACCCGGGGCGAGGTGGCCATTATGGTCACCAAGGCCATGGGCACCCCGGTCCAGGAGCCGGGTGAGCACACCCTGGGCAGCGTCTACGGAAACGTGGTCATCTCCAAATCCGGCGTCACCCTGCGGGACACCGTCATCGCCGGCAACCTCTACATCACCTCCGGCGTGGACCTGGGGGACGTCCAGCTGGAAAACGTCACCGTGCTGGGCGAGATCGTGGTCAGCGGCGGCGGCGTCAGCGAGGGGGGCGACGACAGCGTCATCCTGCGCAATGTGGACGCCCCCAAGCTCATTGTGGACAACATCAAAAACCAGCAGGTCTCCCTCCGGGTGGAGGGCGACGGCGTCATCGGCACCACCAGCGTGCGCACCGACAGCTTTATCGCCGACAACACGCCCGCCGGCTACGGCCTGAGCCGCATCGAGCTGGACGGGGAGGAGGAGAGCAGCCTGAAGCTGGCGGGCAACGTGAAGGAGGTCGTCAACCTGACCCCCGGCTCCTCCATCGACGTGGCGGCCGGCCAGGTGGAGACGGTGACCGTGGACGAGAAGGCCACGGACTCCACCCTGAGCGTCACCGCCGGGGCCCAGGTGGGCAACGTGAACCTGGACGTGGGCACCACCGTCACCGGCGACGGCGACATCGCCAATCTGACGGTGAACGCCAATGACAGCACCGTCTCCATGCTGCCCGACCAGATCGTGGTCCGCCCCGGCGTCACCGCCACCATCGACGGGGAGCAGATGGACAGCGCGGCGGCGGCCGAGTCCTCCGCCGACCCCCGCCTGCTGGCGGGCTATCCCCAGGTCACCGACCTGGCGCCCACCAGCGCCACGGTGAGCTTCAGCGCCAACAAGCGGGGTACCATCTACTGGGCCATCAGCTCAGTGACCGACGGCTCCATCGGGGTGGATGAGCTCATCAACCCCCAGTCCTACGCCACCAAGGTGGTCAAGCAGGGCACCCTGACCCTGGGCGGGGCCAGCCAGCCCGGCGCGGCAAAGATCAGCGGCCTCACCTCCGACGGCTCCTACTACCTCTCCACCGTCCTGGTGGACGCCAGAGGGGACCAGAGCCCCCTGAAGGTCATCTCCTTCACCACGCCGGACAACAGCGTGCCCAACTTCGCCACCGACTACCCCTATCTCTCCAGGATCACCAATATCTCCGCCCAGGTCACCGCCATGACCACCAAGACCTGCCGGCTGTACTGGGCGCTGCTGCCCAAGGGCTCCGCCGCCCCCACCGCCAGCGACTTCAAGGCCAACGCCGTCACCGGCAATCTGGGCTTCGGCACCCTGGACGTGACCAAGAACACCCCCTATACCTTTGATGTGAACAGCGTGCCCCTGGAGGAGCTGGAGAGCTACGACCTCTACCTGTGGCTCACCGACGTGGACGGCGCCCAGAGCTCGGCGGTCAAGAAGCTCAGCTTCACCACCGTGGACAAGACGCCCCCCGTCTTCAACACCGAGCCCACCATCAACAAGGTGGACCGCACCTCGGTGGGCATGTACGCCAACCTCAACGAGGCGGGCACCCTGTACTGGGTGGTGGTGGCCCAGGGTGAGGAGTACCCCAAGCCCCTGGCCGGCCAGACCGGCGCGGTGGACCTGGCCAGCGACACGGCCAAGCTCCAGGTGTCCGCGGGGATGAATGCCCTCAAGAGCGGCAGCGTCTCCATGGCCGAGGGCAGGGACGTGAACTTCAATGTGAGCGGTCTGGAGGCGGAAAAGGCCTATGACCTCTACTATGTGGCCAAGGACACGGCGGGCAACTTCTCCGCCACGGTGAAGAAGATCACCATCCACACCCTGGACCCCAACGCCCCCACCGTCACCCAGGAGTTCACCCGGTATAACGGGGAGGACACCACCACGCCTCTGCCCAATACCGACATCCGCCTGGTGTTCAGCGAGGCCATCCAGGACGCCACCACCAACACCGCCTATGTGGATCTCTATCAGGCGGTGACCCAGGCGGGGGCGGACGCCTCCGCCGCCCGGGAGGCCATGGCCAACGTGCTGCGCAACAGCATCAAGCTCTATGTGGACACCGGCAACGGCCGGCCGGAGGTGGTGCCCGAGGCCACCTCCACCACAAACAAGCTCACCGATGACTGGGTGATCGACTACCGCTATGCCGAGATCACCCTGGAGGAGGGCAAGACCGTGGTCACCTTCCCCACCAAGTCGGCCACGGAGACCAGCGGCCTCAACCTGGAGAGCGGCGTGGAGTACTACTTCGAGATCGAGGCGGGGACCATCGCCGACACCTCCGGCACCAAGAACATCATGGGCAAGACCACCCTGGACCGGTTCAAGACGGTCTTCGCCATCGTGAACCTGAGCAATCCCAACATCACCAGCCTGGAGCTCTATCACAATAAGGTCAAGGACCGGGTGGATGTGAGCTGGACCCTCACCCCCATGACCACCGAAAACACCGCCGACAACATCGACTGGGACATGGTCATCTGGTCGGACACCAGCGTGGTCTTTGAGCTCTACTACCGGAACACCGAGACCGGGGAGGGGGCGAAGCAGAACTGGGAGCTGCTGGGGACCCAGACCGTCACCGTGCCCGACGGCACCGAGCGGGTGGGTATCAGCCTGACCCGCCACTTCGTGGACCAATCCAACGCCCCGGACTTTGAGCAGCTCAACGTGCTCAAGGAGACCGCCACGTATGAATACGCCATCCACTTCACCCAGGTGGGCAGCCTCACCGACCCCGACACCTGGAGCCAGCGCATCAACATCGGCGTCAACATCCTGGCGGGCAGCACCAACGATTTGCAGACCCTGGCCAACAACCTGACCGTGGACAACTACAACGCCATGGTGCCCGCCAGCATCACCAACATCGGCCAGCCGGACAACTTCAATCTCATCAAGCAGTTCAGCGACCAGACGCCCCCCACCTTTGCCAGCAATCACCCCACCTTTACGGCGGGCTCCTCGGCGGTGAACATGTACCTGATGCTGGACCGCCCCGGCACCCTCTACTATGTGGTGGCGCCTCTGGGTACCATTCCGACAACGGGAAAGGATGCAGATAAAGAATATTGTAATTTCTCTGATGGCACAAAGCCGAATGAAGGTTATGATAAACTGCCTAAAGAAGGTTACTATGAAGGCGGTACATTCCAATATCAGCAGGAAATTTCTACGCCTGCCAGACTGGATATTGTGAATGCCAGCACCACCTACGCCGCCAACCCCCGCATCAAATACGGCTCCACCACCCTGGGCCCTTCCGAGATCGAGCAGCTGGTGGAGGGCCTGGAGCCCAATACAAAGTATACTGTCTACTTTGTCATCCAAGGCATCTCCAACCAGACCTACTCGGATGTGTACGCCTACCGCTTTACGACCTCCGACGTGGATATCCCCTACATCACCATGGAGGCCGTCAACCCGGAGGTCTCCTTCACCACCACGGAGAACGCCGACCTCAACTACGCCCTCTTCGCCTACAACCAGCTGCCGCCCATCTTCCTGGGCTACATGAGCGGGAGCAACCTGGCCGACCCCAGTGAGGGGCCCATTGACAGTGTGACCACCGCCCCCACAGACGAAAACCCCAAACCCACCATGACCGTCCTGGAGGCCATGCTCCAGACCAAGGACCGGAGCACCTGGCAGTCCTACTTCGACCTCTATGCCAGCCAGACCCTCAAGGAGGACGTGCAGGAGATCATCCAGCGCCGCCAGACCGGCGGCGGCGGCAACCCGGTGACCACGGGCAGCATCAGCACGGAAAAGGAGGTCCGGCAGCTGGTGGACTTCACCAACGCCATGCAGAGCGAGAGCGGCGCCAACGCCACCTACTTCTACTGCCTGGCCACCGCCCAGAACGCCCTGGGCAGCGCCTACTCCTTCAAGGCGGTGGAGAACGTCCACATCCCGGACACCGAGCCGCCCTACCTCATTGATATCAGCGACACCCTTATAGAGTCACCTACGAGTTCTGGGAAATATTCCGGCAGCATCACTCTCACATTTAATGAACCGATCTACTATATGGAGCGTCTTGGAAACAGCAGCTCCGGCGACCCGGCCACCCTGCGGCCCATCGCGAATTACGCCTACGGTGATGTAAAACCGTCGGAGAGCGGCGAGGGCAACCCCAGCTACATTTCCTTCATGGCTGCGGCCAGCCTGACGGGAGGTACCTTTGTGCTAAATGGCTATGACAAGAGTCCCACATTGTCGTTCACCATTGACTGCACGGATATTCAAGAGGGCGCCCAGATCACCCTGTCCAACAAGGGCGTGGTCAGCGACGCGTCGGAAAACGGTGTGCTGGTCCCCTTCATTGTCAGGTTTGTAGTGGGTAGAACCGGCGTCGGCCAGGGCGGGGGCTTCATAACAGATCCCCATTTGGAGGTAATCTCCGGCGAGTACCGCCCGGTGAACGGAACCCAAAATTAAGACCCATCAAGGGCGGGCAGACCCTGCCCGCCCTTGACCCTATCCCGACCCGAAGGAGGAGATTCGGATGAAAAAGCCCAGAGGAAGCGCTCTGCTGGCCCTGCTGCTGGTGCTGGCGATGCTGGTCACCATGGTCCCCGCGGCGTGGGCCGCGGAGGGGACAGGCGGCGGCGCCGACACGACCCAGAGCGGCACCGAGCCGGGGACCACCGGTACCGAGCAAGGCACCACCGGCACCGACCAGAGCGGCACCGGCGGCGGGACCGCCGTGCAGCCGACCCCGGCGCCGACCACGGAGCCGACTCCAGCGCCGACCACGGAGCCGACTCCGGCGCCGACCTCAGAGCCCACCCCGGAGCCTGAACCCGCCCCTGTGGCGGCCCAGGTCTCCCTGGACCAGCAGACCATGTCCCTGAAGGTGGGGGAGGAGGGGACCCTCACCGCCCATCTGCAGGACAGCGCCGGCCAGCCCATCACAGCCATCCCCCAGGGCACCAAGGTGGAGTGGGAGAGCAGCGCTTCCCAGGAGGTCCAGGTGATGACCGCCGCCGGCAGCCTGGTCATTAAGGTCAAGGCCCTCAAGACGGCGGAGACCAACGACCCGGTCAAGGAGGTCAGCATCACGGTCACGGTGACCCCGGAGGGGGGCGTGGGCATCCTGGCCACCTGCAACGTGACCGTCTCCCCCACCGACCCCGCCAGCGTGGCGGTCAATCCCAAGGACCTGGAGCTGGCCCCCGGACAGACCGGCCAGCTCAGCGCCTCGGTCTCGCCGAGCACCGCCGACCAGGCGGTGACCTGGCGCACCGCCAATTCCGCCATCGCCACGGTGGGCGACACCGGCCTGGTCACCGGTGTGGCCGCCGGTGAGACCACCGTCACGGCCACCTCCGCGGCGGGGGGACAGGAGGCCTCCTGCGCCGTCACCGTCCAGGGCATTGCTCTCAACAGCAAGAACGTCACCGTCAAGGAGAACGGCAACACCACCCTGGGCTACACCATCTACGGCCCCTCCATCAAAAACAACACGGTGGAGTGGAGCAGCAGTGAGCCCTCCATCGCCCGGGTGGACAACGGCTATGTCTACGGCCTGACCCAGGGCACCGTCACCATCACCGCCAAGGTCAACGGCACCAGCTACACCGCCACCTGTGAGGTGAAGGTGGAGCGCAACACCGCCGACGTCATCACCGCGTCGGTGGCCGCCGGGGCTCCTCTGAATTTTTCCAGCATCCAGTCCCGGCTCCAGACCCAGGCCAGCAACGTGCTGGGCCGCTCCCTGAGCTACCTCAGCGGCCTGTCGGTCTCCACCAGCCAGGGGACTCTCTACTACCGCTACCAGTCGGACAGCGATACCGGCGCGGGCATCGGTACCGGCGAGCGGTACTATGTGAGCCCCTCCCTGGGCCAGATGGCCATCTCCGACATCTATTTTGTGCCGAAATCCGACTTCAGCGGCCGGGCGGTCATCAACTATACCGGCTATGCCGACGGCACCACCTTCTTCCAGGGCACCATCGAGGTGACCGTGGCGGAGCTGGAGGAGATCACCTATACCACCACCGGCCAGAAGGCGGTCCAGTTCAATGTGGACGACTTCAACCGCATGTGCCGCAGCAGCACCGGCCGGGATGTGAACTATGTGGTCTTCACCCAGCCCGACAGCAGCAAGGGCACCCTCTATTACGGCTACGTCTCCCCGCAGAACTACGGCAGCAAGGTGGATGAGGCCAAGGAGTACCGCCGCAACGGCTCTCCCAGCCTGGCCGACGTGTACTTCGTGCCCTCGGGGAGCTACGCCGGAGAGGTGCTCGTCACCTATACCGCCTACGATGTCAACGGCGATTCCTTCCGGGGCAGGGTCAAGGTGCGGGTGTCCCAGACCACCTCCACCGGCGATCTCAACTACTCCATCTCCCAGGGCGGCAAGCTCACCATGGACAACGATGACTTCAACGATCTGTCCAAGAAGATCACCGGCTATGCCCTGGACTATGTGCGCTTCACCCTGCCCGATTCCGGCGCCGGCACCCTCTACTACAACTACACCAGCAGCGGCAGCTATGATAACCGGGTCACAGCCTCCCAGAGCTATTACCGCTCCTCCTCCCCCTATCTGCGGCGGGTGACCTTTGTGGCCGCCAGCGGCTACACCGGCACGGTGAGCCTGGACTTCGACGCCTGGGACATCAAGGGGAACCAGTTCTCCGGCAAGGTGGAGATCTCGGTGGGCGCCACCAAGCGGGGCGACATCCGCTATTCCACCTACGCGGGGGGAAAGGTGACCTTCAATGACAGCGATTTCAACACCCTGTGCCGGGACCTCACCGGCAGCGCCCTGGGGTATGTCCGCTTCACCCTGCCGGCCTCAGGGGAGGGGACCCTCTACTATAATTATAGCAACGGCAACTATGACAGCCGGGTCACCGCCTCCACGAACTACTACCGCCTCTCCAGCCCCTATCTGGAACGGGTGACCTTTGTGCCCAAGAGCGGCTTTACCGGCACCGTGTCCATCGACTTTGTCGGGTACAGTGTGAATGACGAGCGGTTCGAGGGTACCGTGGAGATCGGTGTGGACACCCGGAATGAGCAGATCGCCTATACCGTGCGCCACGGCGGCGCCGTCACCTTCGACGACAACGACTTTGACGCTTTGTCGGAGGACCTGACCGGCGAGCGGCTGCGCTATGTCCGCTTCGCGCTGCCCGCCTCCTCCAATGGCACCCTCTACTATGGCTATGACAATGGAGATTATGAGAGCAGGGTCACGTCCACCCAGAACTATTACCGCGCCGGGAATCCCTACCTGGATAAGGTGACCTTTGTCCCCAACACGAATTTCTCCGGCTCCGTCAGCGTCAACTTCACCGGCTGGAGCACAGGCGGAGAAAAGTTTGAAGGGGCGGTGAAGATCACGGTAGAGGCGCCGGCGGGGCCCACCCTCATCACCTATACCACCGCCTATGCCCCCGTCACCTTCCGGGCCCTGGACTTTACCAGCGCCTGCGCCGACCGGGGCCTGGGTACGCTGCGGTCGGTGCAGTTTACCTCCCCCAGCAGCTCCGCCGGACGCCTCTACTACCAGTACACTGATCTGAGCGACACCGGCACCGAGGTCCGTTCCGGCGGCACCTACTACCCCGACAGCTCTCCCAACCTCTCCGAGGTGACCTTCCTCCCCAAGGCGGGCTATCAGGGGGCCGTCACCATCTCCTATACCGGCACGGACAGCCAGGGCAACACCTATCAGGGGCAGGTCCAGATCAACGTGCAGCCCAACGCCAACTCCAGATATTTTTATGATATGTCCAATTCCAGTTGGGCGGTGTCGGCTGTGGACCTCCTCTATGAAAATGGCGTGGTGACGGGAACGGGCGCCGGGACCTTTGGGCCCGGAAACCTGATCAACCGGGGCGATTTCGTCCTCATGCTCTGCCGGGCCTTTGACCTCCAGGTCACTGGGGGTGTGGGCTTCCCCGACGTGCCGGCCGACAGCTATTACGCCCAGGCGGTCACCACCGCCCGGATTCTGGGGATCGCCGACGGCTATCCTGACGGCGGGTTCCATCCCGCCGACCCCCTCACCCGCCAGGACGCCATGGTCTTCCTCAAGCGGGCCATGCAGGCGGCGGGCTGGAGCCTGGGCACCGGAAACACCAACGTCCTGTATGGCTTCCAGGATGGAAGCCAGGTGACGCCCTACGCCCAGGACGCCATGGCCACCATGGTCTCCTATGGCGTCATCAGCGGCACCTCCGGCGGGATGCTCTCCCCCCTGACCCGGATGACCCGCGCCGAAATGGCGGTGGTCCTTGCCCGCGTGCTGACCATGTAAGAGATGGAAAGGTGCTGTATCAGCCTGTAACGACAGGGCTGATACAGCACCTTTTTTCGGAAAACCGGCAGATGGAATCGTCGGAAAGGCTGGGCATTGTCTACAGAAACCGGGAAATGAGGGTATGAAAATGGGGCATGCTTTCTAAAAAAATAAAATCTTACTCTAAATCAAAATTTTTCTTAAGCGCAACCATCAAAATGACAGCCAGCCATGGCTGACCATGGCCGGAACAGTGCAGAAGAGAAAAAATTCAGTCAGTTATATAGAACTGTATTGCAAAAATCACAACATTGCTCTAAAATACATACAGGGTCTTAAAATGTTACTCCCTGTAATTGGTAAATATTACTATAGCCCTGGGGAAAAGTCCGATCAATTCTTAAATATTCTTAAAGAAACAGATAAAGTCAGAACTCAGACGGAGAGAAAGAGGGGAAAAGTGATGGGTTTGTTAACGCGTACATCCGATTTGATGATGCAGCGCTCCATGGAATTCCTCTGGACCAAGCAAAGCTGCATCCTGGACAACATCGCAAACGTGGAAACCCCGGGGTACAAAACCAAATATGCCACATTTGAGGAATCACTGGAAGAGGCCATCCGGTCCGCGTCGCAGACGGTGGGGGGCGGCAGCGCTTCCATCCGCCAGGCCATTGCGGACACGGCGATCCAGGTCCGTGAGGCGGAGGAGAGCACGCGTATGGATGACAACGGCGTCAATATCACGGAGCAGGCAGTGGAGCTGGCGAGAAACGGTTATCAGCTGCAGTACGTGATGAACGCCATTTCCAGTGATTTCGCGCGTCTGCGCGCGGCGATCACCGGCTAAGGAGGGGAAGAGACATGGCATTTCTCAGTTCCATGAATGTGGTGGGCTCCGGACTGACGGCCCAGCAGTTCCGCCTGGACGTGATCTCGGAGAACGTCACCAACGCCTCCACGACCCGCACCGAGGCGGGAGGGGCCTACCGCCGGAAGGTGGTGGTGCTGCAGGAAATGGCCGAGCAGACACCCTTCCAGGCCGCGCTGGCGCGGGCCAGAGGCGAGGACACCCGGACCCAGCGGGGCGGTGTCCAGGTGACGCAGGTGGTGGAAGACCCCTCCGACTTCAAGCTGGTCTACGACCCCACCCACCCTGACGCCAACGCCGACGGCTATGTGGAGATGCCCAATGTGGATCTGGTGAAGGAGATCGCCGACGCCATGGCGGCCAACCAGGCCTATTCCGCCAATGCGACAGCCTTCAACGTGCTCAAGCAGGTGGCGGCGAAGGGACTGGAGATCGGCAAGTAATCGGTGAAAGTGGAGTGAATTGGATATGAACATTCAAACAATGGCGGCAATCCGCCCGCTGTGGGAGACCACCGGGGCAGGAGAGGACACAGTCGTCGGCCACATCAGCGGACCGACGCTTCCATTTGCTGATATATTTCAGTCCACCATTGAGACCGTGCGGGAGACAGAGGCGGACTACACCGAAAAGGAGTATCTGCTGGCCACCGGACAGCTGGACAATCCGGCGGAGCTGACCATTGCCGCCACACAGGCGAGCATGTCCTTGGATCTGCTGATCCAGCTGAGGAACAGGGCGCTGGAATCCTACAATGAACTGATGCGCATTAGTATGTAAGAACATATCCGTGAGCGGGGGCTGGGACTGTGCAGGAGAAGGTAAAGGGCTTTCTCACAAAGGGAAAGCAGTGGTGGTCAGGCACCAAAAAAAGAACAAAAATATTGCTGGGCGCAGTCCTGGTGGTCATGCTGGCAGTCATCGCCGTTATTGTGGCGGTGACGATGAATCGACCCTATGTCACGCTGTTTACAGAGCTCAATCAGACAGATATGTCCGCCATCGTGACCTATCTCTCCGACAACGGCATCACCAATTATAAGGTGAGCGGGGACAACACCATCCTGGTGCCGGAGGATCAGGAGGCGCAGCTGAAGGCGACGCTGCTGACCCAGGGCTATCCCAGCTCGGGCTTTGCCTACTCCACCTATTTTGACCATGTGGGCAGCCTGACCACCGAGGCCGAGCGCAATCAGCTGGTGCTCTATGAGCTCCAGGACCGCACCGCCGCGGTCATCCGCAGCATGGACGGCGTGCAGGACGCGGTGGTCCAGTTCACCCCCGGTGAGGACCGCGCCTATGTGCTCGACAGCGGCAACGTGGTGGAGGCTTCGGCCTATGTCATGGTGACCATGCGGGACGGCAGGAAGCTGGAGTCCACCCAGGCCCAGGGCATCCGCAACCTGGTCAGCCGGTCCATGCAGGGTCTGAAGGTGGACAACATCAGCATTGTGGACTCCTACGGCAATACATATTCCACGGAGGATGCCCTCACCGACCTTCAGGATACCTCCGCACTGAAGCTGCGGCTGGAGGAGCAGGTCAACAACACCGTGCGCACCAACATCATGCAGGTGCTCCTTCCGCTGTACGGCGCCGACAATGTGTATGTCAGCGTCAACAGCACTGTGAATGTGGACCGCACCTACACCGACTCCACCGATTACAATCTGGAGGACTGGGCCACCGGCAACGAGGACGGTATCATCGGCAAGCAGGTCTGGGACAACCAGATCATCCGGGACAACGGCGACAACGCCGCCGGCGGTGTGGCCGGCACCACGGCCAACGCCGATCTGAACACCTATGTGGAAGATCAGCAGCAGATCGACGGGACCGAAACGGTGATCTCCAGCTCGGGTGAGAACGACCGGCTGGTGGACACCACCAAACAGCAGGTGGAGCATGTCTCCGGCTATGTCTCCGACATCATGGTGTCGGTGACCATCAACCAGTCCGCCGCCGGCGGGGTGGATGAGAATGACCTCTATCCCCATATCGCCCGGGCGGCGGGGATCAGCGCCGATATGCAGCAGGACAAGATCCATGTCCTCATTGGGCCCTTCTATCAGCCGAGCACCAATCTGCCGGTGCCCGTCCCGGCCACGGTGCCGCTGTGGGTGATCTTGGCGGCGGCCGGCGGGCTGGCGGTCTTCCTGGTACTGCTGATCATCATTCTGCTGCTGCGGCGCCGGAAGAAGCGGAAGCAGGCGGCGCTGCTGGCCGAGCAGATGGCAAAGATGGCGCAGAATACGCCGGTGCCCGTACCCGTGCCCGAGGGAGCCGACATCATGGATATGGATACCGAGAAGAGTATGGAGCTGCGGAAGGATGTGCGCAAGTTTGCTGAGGAGAACCCGGAAATTGCGGCTCAAATGGTAAAAGCCTGGCTGCGGGAAGGGGATAGTATGGAATGAGCGAGACAGTCTCCGCTGTCCATAGCGGCAGCAGCTCTGCGGCAAAGCTGACCCGACAGCAAAAGGCGGCCGCGGTTATCGTTTCTTTGGGTACGGAAAAGGCCTCCCAGCTCTATCAGTATATGGACCCCGAGGATGTGGAGCAGATCACCCTGGAGGTGGCCCGCCTGGGCTATCTGGACTCGGCCACCACTGAGGAGGTCCTCAAGGAATACTATCAGATGTGCCAGACCAACAAGGCTGTGACCGAGGGTGGTCTGGAATACGCCAGGGCGGTGCTGGAGAAGGCCTACGGCGCCCAGGCGGCGGACAGCCTCCTGGAAAAGGTGACCAAGTCCCTGAAAAACCGGGAGTTTGCCTTCCTCAACAAGGCGGACGAGAAGTCCCTGTATGCCGCCCTACAGCATGAGCGGCCCCAGACCATCGCCCTGGTCCTCTCTTATGTGGACCCGGAGAAGTCGGCCGCTGTCATTGAGGAGCTGGACCCGGAGCGGCAGATGAAGGTGGTGGAGAACATCGCCAATATGGAGAGCGCCTCTCCCGCCGCCGTGAAGATCATCGAGGCCGAGATGGAGAAAAAGTTCACCAACCTGCTGGCCACCAACAATGTGAAGGTGGGCGGCGTGGACTATGTGGCCAGCATCATGAACAATCTGGACCGCTCCAGCGAGAAGAGCATCTTCGACCGGCTCACTGCCCACAACGCCGAGCTGGCCGACGAGATCCGGAAGCGGATGTTCGTCTTCGAGGACATCATCAGCATGGACGACCGGTCGGTGCAGCGCTTCGTTCGGGACTGCGATCCCAGGGACCTGGTCCTGGCCCTCAAGGGCAGCAACGCCGATGTGGCCAACAAGATTTTCAGCAACATGTCCACCCGTATGGCCCAGAGCATCCGGGACGACCTGGAGATCACCACAAACGTACGTATTCGGGACGTGGAGGAGGCCCAGCAGCGCATCGTCTCCATCATCCGGGACCTGGAGGAAAAGAACGAGCTGATCATCATCAAGGGTGGAAAGGACGATATCATTGCCTAATATCTTCAAAAGCTTCCTGAAGCCCACGGTAAGTCAGTACATCTTTCCCGATATGGACGAGGTGATTGTGGAGCCGCCGGAGGAGGAAGAGGATCAAGCCACCCCGGAGGAGCCAGCGGAGACCCCCGCGGAGGAAGCGGCCGCTCCCGAGGAAGAGAAGGCACAGTCCGAAGCGTCCTCGGTCATCAGCTTCGCAAAGGTCCAGGCGGATGAGATCGTAGCCGACGCCAAGCGGCAGGGCGAAGCCATTTTGGAGGAGTACCGGAAACGGGCCGAGGAGGAGGCCGCCCAGGCCAGGGAGGACGCCAGAGCAGAGGGCTACCGCCAGGGCTATGGGGAGGGACTCCGAAAGGCGCATGTGGAGGGCCAGAGCAAGCTGGAGGAGCAGACCCGCCAGCAGGCCCAGGAGCTCAAGGCATTTCTGGAGCAGGCGTCCACCGCCAGGGAGGAGATGCTGGAGGAGACCCGGGAGGAGCTTCGGGACCTGAGCATCGCCATTGCCGAGAAAGTGATCCACGTCAGTCTCAAGAGCAGCCAGGGAGTCATCGCCCGGATGATCCAGGTGGCCACGGAAAAGCTCAAGCGCCGTGAGTGGGTCCACATTTATGTGGGCGGGTTCGGGGCAAAGGAGCTTGCCCAGATCACACCGGAGCTGATGCACTCCCTGGCCGGGCTCTCGGAGCACATCAAGATCATCCCCATGCAGGAGGATGAGTCGGGCACCTGCATCATTGAGATGCCCGATGAGATCATTGACGCCAGCGCGTCCACCCAGCTCCAAAATATCCGGGAGCTGCTGAGCCAGAGCTGAACAGAGGGAGCAAGGGGGGCGAGGGAGATGTTCCAGAAGCTGATCCAGCAGGTCCGGGAGGCTGAGACCATCAGCTATACCGGAAAGATCGAGAATATCGTGGGCATGTCCATCGAGGCCTCCGGCGGCAGGGCGGCGGTGGGAGACATCTGCCAGATCTATAACGGCGGCTCCGGCGGCCAGGTCATGGCCGAGGTGGTCGGCTTCAAGGATGACCACATCCTCCTCATGCCCTACTCCGATATGAGCGGCATCTCCGCCGGGAATTTCGTGCGGAACACGGGCCGGCGCCTGAGTCTGATGATGGGTCCGTTTCTCAAGGGGCGGGTGATCAACGCTCTGGGCCAGCCCATCGACGGGAAGGGCCCCTTCACCGGAGGAACTCTCTTTTGCGTGGAGAGCAACAACTACATCAATCCCATGACCCGCCCCCCCATCCGGGAGCGGATGGAATTTGGCGTCAAGGCCATCGACAGCATGCTCACCATCGGAAAGGGACAGCGTATCGGCATCTTCGCCGGTTCCGGTGTGGGCAAGAGTACCCTGATGGGCATGATCGCCAAGAATGTGAAGGCAGACATCAATGTGATCGCCCTGGTGGGCGAGCGTGGCCGCGAGGTGCTGGAGTTCATGGAGAAGGACCTGGGCCCCGAGGGTATGCGCCGCTCGGTGCTGGTGGTGGCGACCTCCGACCAGCCGGCCATGCTGCGCAAGCAGTGTCCGTCGGTGGCCACCGGTATCGCGGAATACTTTCGGGACCAGGGCTATGACGTGCTGCTGATGATGGATTCCCTCACCCGTTTCGCCATGGCCCAGCGTGAGATCGGCCTGGCCGTGGGGGAGCCGCCGGTATCCCGAGGCTATACCCCCTCGATCTACGCTGAGCTTCCCAAGCTGCTGGAGCGCAGCGGCAATTTCCAGAAGGGCTCCATCACCGGGGTCTACACCGTGCTGGTGGAGGGCGACGACACCAACGAGCCCATCGCCGACACCGTCCGGGGCATCCTGGACGGACATATCGTCCTCTCCCGGAGGCTGGCCAACAGCAACCACTTTCCCGCCATCGACATCGGCGCCAGTATCTCCAGATTGATGGTGGACATCGTCTCCGATGAGCACAGGCATCTGGCGGCCAAGATCCGGGATGTGATGGGCGTCTATGACAAGAACTCCGATCTGGTCTCCATCGGCGCCTATAAGGCGGGGACCAACCCCAAGCTGGACTACGCCCTGAGCAAGATCGACGGCATCAACGAGTTCCTCACCCAGGGCGTGAATGAGTCCTTTACCTATGAACAGGATCTGGAGATCATGCGGAAGCTGCTGTAAGGAGGCGGTGCGGGAATGAAGAAATTTCAGTTTTCCCTGGACCATGTTTTGGATTATAAGCAGCAGGTGCTGGAGGGCCTCCAGAACGAGCACGCCATTCTCATGCAGCGGGTCCGCAGCCAGGAGGAGCTGGTGGAGGAGCTCTGGCAGCGCTACTGGAGCTGCAACCGGGAGCTCCGGGAGGCCGAGATCACCGGAATGACGGTGGCGGAGGCCATGCGCCTGGAGAGCGGGCTCCGGTTCTGGGAGAAGGAGATCGAGAAGAACGAGCGCCTTCTGGAGGAGTACCGGAGGGCGGCCGAGGACAAGCGCAGACAGGTGGTGGCGGCCCGGCAGGACACCGCCTCTCTGGAAAAGCTCAAGGACAAGAAGCATCAAGCCTACCAGCTGGAGGTGCAAAAGGGTGAGGAGCGGTTCATCGAGGAATTGGTCGCCGCCCAGCGGGCCATGTCGGCTGGTTGAAGGGAAGAGACCATGAAAGGAGGTGAAAACGATGAATCAAAGTGATATGCTGCTTCAGATGGTCTATAGCATGGTGCAGTCGGCGCAGTCCACCCGGCCCACACAGGCCGCCCAGACCCAGAACAGCGGCGCCCAGAAGAGCGATGACGGAAAGGACTTCCAGACGCTCTTGGAGGAGAAGCGGACGGAGCTGGACGGACAGACGGTGGAGCAGCCGGTGGAGAACGGCGAGGAGCCCAAGGACGATGTCCCGGCGGATGTGCTGGCCCAGGCAATGGCGCTCAGTCAGATGACGCCCGTTCCCCCGACGGTGGTGGTCGCCGAAGAGGTCCAGCCTCAGGCGGCCGAAGTCTCTGCCGCGGCGGTGGCTCCGGTGGTGCCCGAGGCGGCGCAGAACATCCAGGTCGCCGTGCCCGAGGAGAATGTGCAGCTGGCCCAGACCTCGGATGGGGTGGTCGTGCCGGAAGAGCAGCCGGTGGAGCCCATGGCGCAGACGCTGCCTGAACAGCCGGCAGAGAAGGCGGAGGCGCCGTCCGACACAGGCGTACCGGCGGAGGAGGTCCTCTCCACCCCCCAGACGAAACAGGACGCCGCGCCCCAGACCAAGGAGGAGAGCGGCGGACAGGAGCAAGGGGCTCCGGAGAGCGGCAAGACCGTCCAGACCGAGGACTACGAGGTGCTGAGCGCACAGACAGGCACCGCGGAGCGGCCCCTGTTCCAGGAGACGGAGACCCTGCCCCAGCGGGTGGGCGACGCCCCTGTGATGGACACCCAGGCGGAGGACATGGACAGCCGTCTGGCGGAAAAGCTGACCAAGACACTGCTGTCCGGCGAGCAGCGCCTGGAGCTGAAGCTGACCCCGGAACACCTGGGCAACGTGGTGGTGGAGATGTCCCGCACGCCGGAGGGCGTGCTCCATGTGATCCTCCACACGGAGAATGAGCAGGCGGCCAGACTCCTGAGCGAGCACTCCAGCACCCTGGGGATGATGCTCCAGAACAGCCAGCAGAACGAGGTCCGGATCGAGGTCCAGCAGCCCAATCAGAGCGAACAGCCCTGGCAGCACCCGGATCAGGATGGGGGCCAGAGCGGTCAGGATGGACGCCAGCAGCAGGAGCGCCGGCAGCAGACTGACCCGGAGCGGTTCCTACAGCAGCTTCGGCTGGGCCTGACAGGCACAGATGGCTGAGGAAAAGGAGTGATCGACAATGAGCAGTGATTTTATGCCCATGGCTCTGGACAGCTTGAGCAGCCAGGCCAGCGCCTATGCCTCCTCCAAGACGGGCAGCACCTACACGGAGGAAGAGCTCAGGCGCATGGGGATCAACCTGGTGGACCCAGAGGACTCAGGGCTTCAGTTTGAGGACTTCCTTCAGCTGATGGTCTCCCAGCTCCAGAACCAGACCATTGACAATACGGCGGACACCAGCGACATGCTCAACCAGCTGGTGCAGATGTCCACCGTGGAGATGCTCGTCTCGGTGCAGGAGAGTCTGGAGGCGCTGGTCAGCGCCAATACCCTCAACTATGCGGCTTCTCTGGTGGGCAAGACGGTCACCGTGGGCCAATATGATGAGAATGGCAACATCCAGGAGATCGTGGGTACCGTCACCGGCACAGGTACTTATCAAGGGACCTCGGTCATTTTTGTAGATGGCGAAATGTATGCGCTGAACGACATTATGGCGGTGGGCACTCTGCCCAGTCTGCCGGAGCAGCCCGGTGAGGGCGGCGAAAGCGGTGAGGGCGGCAACGAAGCTGCCGGAGAAACCACACAGAGCGTTGGGTGAGTGCAGCTGCCGAAGGAAAGGCAGGTGACAGCGTGTGATTGACCGCATCGGACGGATCCAGGGCGTCCAGAGTGGGATCTCCCCCGAAGTGCCTGCGGCGGCAAAGGCCGGCGGCGACACCTTCGGCGCGGTATTCCAGCGGGAGCTGGAGCGGACCCAATCCCGCCAGGTGGCCTTCTCCAAGCACGCCATGGCGCGGGCGGAGGAGCGGGGCATCGAGGTGACCGACACCCTGCTGGACCGGCTCACCGATTCGGTGGAGCGGGCCCAGGCCAAGGGGGCCACCAACATCCTGGCGCTGGACCGCAGTCTGGCCTTTATCATCAATGTCCCCAACAGCCGGGTCATCACCGCCATGTCCCAAGAGGAAATGAAAGAAAATATCTTTACCAACATCGACGGCGCCGTGATCCTGTGACACACAGAGGGCAGGACCGACAGGATGCCCTGGGGAGGGTCTGATCGACCCGCCCCCGGCGGCCCGCGATGCTGGACGGCGAAAAGGAGAACATTCAAATGGCTTTGACAGGATCAATGAGCGCGGGTATTTCCGGACTGAAGGCCCACATGGACGCCCTCACCGTGGTGGGCAACAATGTGGCCAACGTGAATACATACGGCTATAAGCCCGGCCGGGTCACCTTCAAGGAGAGCATCTACTCCACCCAGGCCGCCGGCTCCGACGGCACCGATGCGGTGGGCGGCACAAACCCCCGCCAGACCGGCTACGGGTGCAGCGTGGGCACCATCGACCTGGATATGTCCACCATGAACGTGGACTCCACCGGCCGGGACTCCGACGTGGCCATCCGGGGCGACGGCTTCTTCCTGGTGGGCGACAAGCTGGGTGTGGACATTGACAACTTGGATAGCCTCCTCCTCACCCGGGTGGGTAAGTTCCGCATCGACAACAACGGCTACCTCACCGACAACTACGGCAACATCGTCTACGGCTTTGCCGCCTGTAACGGTACGAACGCCGGTGTGAACGACATCGCCGGCACACCCAATGCGCAACCCGGACTCGCTGGCGACGCCATCAGCACCCAGCTGGTGCCCCTGCGTCTGCCCCTGGCGGCAAAGGGCAACGGAGCGGATGCCAATATCGCTGGCGCCGAAACCGGCGACGCCATTTACCCCGGCGTGACCGACGGTGTCGGGACCAACAACTGGGATGGCCTCAACTATTCCGACTATGAGGCCATCACCTACAACAGCCTGAGCATCGGCGCCGACGGCAAGGTGGTGTGCATCAACGACAAGACCGGCGACCCGGTGACCATCGGCTACATCGCCATGGCCACCGTGCCCAACCCCGCCGGCCTCACCCACACCGAGGGCCCCTACTACCAGGCCCTGGAGGGCGCCGGCAAGCTGGCCATCAACACCGCCGGCGGCGCGCTGAGCGGCAAGTATCTGAACAATCAGACGGCAGCCGGCGGCGCTGGCGGCGCCGGTGCTCCCGACCCTGACACGCTGCTGGGCAAGGGCGCCGATCTGCTCTCCGGCTTCCTGGAGCAGTCGGGCACCGACCTGGCCACCGAGTTTGCCAACATGATCATCTACCAGCGCGGCTACCAGGCCAACACCCGGATTGTCACGGTGACCGACGCCATGCTGGAAGAGCTGGTCAATATGAAACGCTAAGGTCTGAACGTCTGTTGAAGGTACCGGCGGGCCTGACGGCCCGCCGGGCCGGATAGACGAAAAGGAGAACACCATGATCACATTGCAGAAGATGAACGGGGAGCGTTTTTTGCTCAACCACAACCAGATCGAGTACATTGAGCTTATCCCGGAGAGCAAGATTGTGATGATGAACCACGATTACTACCTCGTGCGTGACACGGTGGATGAGATTATCCAGAAGATCGCGGAATACAACGCCAAGGTACAGGACATTCACCGGGAAATTTCTGTGACCAACCGGTGCTGACGAAAACGGTCGGCGTCAACACCGGACATAGACAGAAGGGATCGACGTTATGAACATCGTATATTTGATAGGACTGGCTCTGGCTATTTTCTTCACATTCTTTGGCATTGCCGTCAGCATGGACGGGTTGGTGCCGACCCTTAATGTGACGAACTTGGGAAACTTTTTTGATGTCCCCAGCATTCTCATTGTGGTGGGCGGCACACTGGCCGTGATGGTGGCATGTTATCCCAAATTGGCCAAATCCTTTCCCGCACATGTGAAGATCATGCTGCGGGCCAAGGCCTTTGACCCATCCATCTATGTAGAGCAGCTCACGGAGCTGGCCCAGATCGCCCGAAAGAACGGACTGCTGGCTCTGGAGGAGAAGGCCAACGAGCAGACCGATCCCTTCTTCAAGCAGGCCATTATGCTCATTGTGGACGCCAATGACCCGGACCGGGTACGCAGCATTTTGGAAAACGATATTGAGCAGACCTCTGCCCGCCACCAGGAGGTGGTGGCCATGTACGAACGTGGGTCCAACGCCGCGCCAGCCTTCGGTATGATCGGTACCCTCATCGGCCTGATCAACATGCTCAAGGCCTTGGACGGCGCGGATATGGATTCCCTGGGTCCGAACATGTCGGTAGCCCTGGTCACTACGTTTTATGGTTCGCTGCTGGCCCACGTGCTTTTTAACCCCATTGCCGCCAACCTGACCGCGCGGGACGAGGAGGAGATCCTCTGCCGTCAGATCATCGTGGAGGGTATTATGGCCATTCAGTCCGGCGAGAACCCCAAGTTCCTGCGGGAACGTCTGATGACCTTTATGCGCCAGAAGATGCGCGAAGGAGAGTTCCAGAGCGGTGGACGGGAGAAAAAGGAAAAGAAGAGCCGGAAGAAGTGATGGCGCGGCAGCGCTGGGGAGTTGGACGCAATGAAAAAAAAGAAAAGTGGCGGCGGCGGTGCCAACTGGATGGACACCTACGGCGATATGGTGACGCTGCTGCTGTGTTTTTTTGTGATGTTGTACTCCATGTCCTCCATGGACAAGGAAAGGTGGATCGCGTTGGTGGAGTCCTTCAACCCTGAGGCGATCACTGAGACGCAGCCGGGCGGCCATGAGGTGGGCACTGGTGAGGGAATCACCCAGGCCGATGTGGATCAGACCATGGCGGAGCTCTATGAGAGCATGGTCCAGTATGTATCCCAGTCCGGCCTGACCGACAGCGTCAGCCTGAGCCAGGGCAGCGGCTATGTATTCATTTCGTTTGATGACACTGTGTTTTTTGACGGGGACAGCTATGTGCTTCGAGAGGATGGAAAGGCGGTGCTGGACGGGATCGCACAGCCCATCGCCGAAGCGGCCGATTCCATCAATGAGATCCGGGTGTTGGGGCATACCGCCCAGGCGGTACCCGATGAACCCAATAATGTGACCAAAGATCGTTTTCTCGCCTCCAACCGGGCCACGGTGGTTACCATCTATCTCCAGGAGAAGAACATCATCGACCCGGCCCGACTGATCAGCGTCGGATATGGACAGTGGCGTCCTGTGTCCAGCAATGCCACCTCAGAGGAGCGTGCCCACAATCGCCGGGTAGAGCTGGTCATCAGCGGCCTGGATGTGAGTGACAGCGCAAGCGACAGTATAACTGAGTACTACACCATGCGGGGAACGGCGGATGGACAGAATGGGGCAACGTAAACAATGCGGGAGCAGAGAGATACCGATGCGTCGGGTCTGTGAGTCGGCTCCGGATAGGAGGTGCAACCATGGCAGAAGTTCTGTCACAAAGCCAAATTGATGCCCTGTTGGCTGCTGCCCGCAGCGGTGAGATGGATCTGACAGCCACGGCGCAGAAGAGTCCGGAGAAAAAATACCGTAAATACGACTTCTACAGCCCACGAAAATTTACCAAAGACCGGCTGAAGATGCTCAGCGGCATTTTTGAAAATTACACCCGGATGATCAACTCAAGAATCAACGGCCTTCTGCATACCACCTGTGAGATCGAGGTGGAATCGGTGGAGGAGCAGCGATATTACGAATTTTCCAACGCCCTTTCAGAGGGAGATGTACTTACCCTGTCCGAGATCGAGGTGGAGGGAAAGCCTCAGACGGAAGAGACGCCGGTGCTGTTCCACTTTACCACCACCCTCATGCTGAGCATGATGGACCGTCTCATGGGCGGCGACGGCGAACTGGGCACGAAGATCTCCAGCGGATACAGCTTCACAAACCTGGAGCTCAAGCTCTACGAGAACATCGTGAAGGATCTGATCCAGACTTTGGGGGGCAGCTGGGAAAATTATATCGACCTGGAGTTTCAATTCCGGCGCGTGGAAACCAATCCCACCCTGGTACAGCTCATCGGCGTGGACGAGACGGTGGTCATCGTGGGTATCAACATCAATTTCCCCAATGCCTCCGGCCGTATGAGCATCTGCCTGCCGGGTATGATGCTGACGAATATCTTTTCCCGGATTACCGCGGCCAACCAGGCCGGGCGGGGCAGCGGCGAGGACAACTCCCAGGCGATCCTGGACATCCTGAGGGATTCCGAGCTTCAGATCACCGCGGAGCTGGGGCGGACCACGGTTCAGCTCCAGGATATTTATTTCCTCCATGTCGGCGATGTCATCGACCTGGGGCACCCAGCCACTGAGCCTGTCCAGCTGTATATCGGTGAGCAGCCGTGGTTCAGCGGAAAGATGGGGACACAGAACAACTCCATGGCGGTCAAGATCGTAGAGACCTATGACGACCAGGGAAGAAGGGAGAAGTGAGGACGATGGAGCAGAACGTATTTAACGCCATGGAATTGGATGCCATTGGCGAGGTCATGAATATCAGCTTGGGGTCCTCGGCTACCGCGGTCTCGAACCTGCTGGACCACCGGGTGGACATCACCACGCCATCGGTTTCCGTGGTACCGGTGGAGGAGTTCAGCCTGGGCGATTTGGAGCCCGCCATCGCGGTGGAGATCAAATACGTATCCGGGCTGGAGGGCAGCAATATCATGCTGCTCAAGCGCAGCGATGTGAAGGTGATCGTGGACATCCTCATGGGCACGGAGATGCCGGAGGAGGAATTTGAGCTCAACGATCTGACCATCAGCGCTGTATGCGAGGTCATGAACCAGATGATGGGCGCGGCCTCCACCGCTTTGTCTGATTTCCTTGGCCGACCGGTCAACATCTCTACCCCTCAATCCTACACCCTGGACGATCTTCAGAGCTTTAAGGATGCTCATTTCCAGGAGAATAAGGGCCTCCTGGTGGTGGTCCGGTTCATGCTGAAGATCGAAGACATCCTCAACAGTGAGTTTGTCAACGTTATGTCGGTGGACCTGGCCCGGGAGCTCCTGCTGGGCTTCGGCATGGACGTGGGTGCCCTGGGCGACGCAGGAACGCAGCCTGAGAGCCAGCCTGCCGCCCCGGCGCCGGAGCCGGCCCCCGTGGAGCAGAGCAGCGGCGGAAAGATGAGCCAGGAGGAGATCGAACGGCTCATGGGCGGCATGGGTCAGCCCGCGGCGGCGCCGGAGCCTGCCCCCGCGGAGCAGGGTGGCGGCGGAAAGCTGAGCCAGGAGGAGATCGAACGGCTCATGGGCGGCATGAGTCAGCCCGCGGCGGCACAGCCTGCGGCCCCGCCGCCGGTGCAGCAGCAGGCTCCTGTCCAGCCCCAGTACGCGCCGGTGCAGCAGGCGCCGGTCCAGCCCCAGTACGCGCCGGTCCAGCAGATGCCGGTCCAGCCCCAGTACATACAGGCCCCCGTCATGCAGCCCCAGTATCAGATGGAGTCCAAGGTCATCAACGCGCGGCCTGTGCAGCTGCCCACTCTGGATGTAGCCAAGGAGATCGGCGAGGAGCAGGCGGAGAACCTGGAGCTCATCATGTCGGTGCCGCTGGAGGTGTCGGTGGAGATCGGGCGGACCCGGCGGAAGGTGGAGGACATCCTCACCTTCTCCAAGGGCTCCCTGGTGGTACTGGACAAACTGGCGGGCGACCAGGTAGACCTGTTCGTCAACGGGCTGTGTGTGGCCCGGGGCGACGTGGTCGTGGTGGACGACAACTTCGGCGTCCGCATCACAGAGGTGCTCAAGCAGCCCAAGCTGTTGGATATGGCGAAAAAGAGCTGACCAATCGGAAACGAAATCAGATAGTAAAGGATGAGAAGAAATGGCCAAGATTTTGATCGTTGACGACGCCGCTTTCATGCGCAAGGTGATCCGCGACACCCTGACCAAGAACGGATTTACCGACATCCACGAGGCGGTGGACGGAAAGGACGCCGTCGAGAAGTACTTTGAGCTCAAGCCTGACCTGGTCCTCATGGACATCACCATGCCCAACATGGATGGTCTGGAGGCCTTGAAGGCCATTCGTGCCAAGGACGGGAACGCCAATGTGGTCATGTGCTCCGCCATGGGCCAGGAGGCCATGGTGGTGGAGGCCGTACAGGCCGGCATCAAGGACTTTATTGTCAAGCCTTTCAAGGAGGACCGGCTGATGAAGACGGTGAACTCCATTCTGGGCAACGGCTAAGATTTCATGCTGGCTGAGATCGCGGGCCTGCTGTGGGCCCTCCTGCTCATTGTGGTGGTGCTGGCCTTGGCCTATGCCTTTACCCGGTTTGTGGCAGGCCGGGCCGCGGGCGGTACCGGCCTCCGGTATCGTGGGCGCCGCCTTACTGTGCTCGAGCAGGTGAATATTGGGAAGGATCAGAAGCTGCTGCTGGTGCGGATGGGAGAGACATACTACTTTCTCGGCGCCGCCCAGGGGGGGATCTCCTGCCTGGAGCGGGTGAGCCCTGAAGAAGCAGATCATTGGAGACAGGAGGCGGAGGACGGACAGAACTCGCCGCCTGCCATCCGGTTCCAGGATGCCCTGCGGGAAATCGTGGAGCGCCGGAGAGACAGGGGAGGTTCCTGAGTGTGGACGCGTTGATCAATGTAAATGGGGATCAGGTACAGACACTAGAGATCCTCTTCCTTACCACCCTCATCACCCTGCTGCCTTCCATTGTGGTGATGATGACCTCCTTTACCCGGTACATCATCGCCTTTTCCTTTTTGCGTACGGCCATGAGCCTGCAGCAGAATCCGCCCAACATGGTCCTCATCGGCATGGCGCTGTTTCTGACCCTTTTTACCATGTCGCCGGTGGTGGATACCATTCGGACTGAGGCCTATGAGCCCTATGTGGCGGAGGAGATCACCCAGGATGAGTTCCTGAACCGGGCCGAGGCGCCCCTGAAGGAATTTATGGCCCGGCAGACAGAAAACAGTTCCCTGGAGCTGTTCTGCGATCTCGCCCATGTGGACGTACCGGAGGGGGAGGCGGCCACAGACCTGCCTCTGCGCATCCTGGTGCCCGCCTTTATGACCAGCGAGCTCAAGCGGGCCTTCATGATCGGGTTTTATCTCTATATCCCCTTTGTGCTCATCGATGTGGTGGTGGCCACCACCCTCATGTCCATGGGCATGATCATGCTGCCGCCGGCCATGATCTCCACTCCCTTTAAGCTGCTGCTATTCATCGCTCTGAATGGGTGGGAGCTGCTCTTTTCCACCCTGGTACAGGGGTTCCGATGAGGAGGTAAGACAAGATGGAAGTCGCAGACGTGCTGCGGGAGGGCGTGGGCGTAGTCCTGAAGATCGGCGCTCCCCTCCTGCTGCTGAGCATGCTGGTGGGCGTCCTGGTGGCCATCTTCCAGGCGGTCACCCAGATCCACGAGCAGTCCCTTGCCTTTATCCTCAAGCTCATCGTGGCGGTGATCGTTCTGCTGGTGGGGGGAGGCTGGATGCTGGAGACGCTGCTGGACTACACCCGGTATCTCTTTACGCTGATGTGAAGGCGACGACATGATTGATTGGGCGCAGCTTTATCTCTTTGAACTCATCACCATGCGGATGACAGGCTTTGTCATGTTCAACCCCATTTGGGGGCGCAATGGTGTGCCCGGTCTGGTAAAGGCCGGCTTTATCCTGCTCTTGTCCGTGGCGACCTACAGCGCGGGAGACGCCGCCGATCCGGCCCTCCCGGCCAACCTCGTGGGCTTTGCCGTCCCCCTGCTCCTGGAGCTGGGGGTGGGCTTTGCGCTGAGCTTTGTGATCCGGCTCTTTCTCTCCCTGGTTCAGTTCGGAGGAGAGATCGTCGACACCCAGATGGGTCTGACCATGGCGCAGATCTATGACGCCAGCATGCAGTCCAACCAGACGGTAACCGGCTCCCTCCTCAATATCCTGCTGATCCTGAACTTTTTCGCGGAAAACGGGCACTATACCCTGCTCAGGATCCTGGTCACCTCCGGCGAGGTGCTGCCCTATGGCGCCGCCTCCTTCGGACAGTCGGTGGCCTCCCTGATGGCGGAGCTCTTCCTCTCCTGTATCGTCCTGGCGGTGAAGCTGGCCCTGCCGATCATGGTGGCGGAGCTGCTGGGCGAGATCGGCATGGGTATCCTGATGAAAGCCATTCCTCAGATCAATGCCTTCGTGATCAACATTGAGCTGAAGGTCCTCATCGGGATGGGGCTCTTTTTCCTCTTCCTGAACCCCATCAATGAGTTCCTGCTGAGTACGGAGGTCCAGATGCTCGCGTCCCTCCGACGGGTCCTGGAGACCATCGGGGGCGGGTAGCACCAGGCGACTGGCCGCAGTAGGGGGTGGGAACCATGGCCGACAGCTCGAAAACCGAAAAAGCAACCCCAAAAAAACGCAGCGATGAACGGAAAAAGGGCAACATCTTTTTCAGCAACGACGCCGTGTCGGTGGCGGTGCTGCTGGCCAGCTTCGCGGCCATCCGCTTGACAGGCCCAAACATTGTCAAGCAGCTGGAGTCCTTCTTCCGCTACTGTATGAGCCGGATCGCATCGGTGGAGTCGGAGGAGCTGATGGGTATGCTGCCCGAATTGGTGGCACAGTTCCTCCTGACCTGTGTGAAGACAGCCGGACCGATTTTCGCGGTGGCGGCACTGGTGGGCGTGGGCGTGACCCTCTTTCAGACGAAGATGCTCATTACCGGTGAGCCCCTCAAGCCCAAGTGGGACCGGCTCAACCCCATCCAGGGATTCATGCGGCTCTTTTCCCTGCGCAGTGTGATCGAGGCCATTAAGGGCATATTGAAGATCACGATCCTCCTCTTTCTCCTGTATCAGTTTATCACCGGTGTCGTGGATACCCTCACCAAGTATCTCTACACCGATCTGGTCAGCGCCGGCGCCCATTTCTTTTCCACCTCCTTTCAGATGGTGATGGAGATCATGGTGGCCTACATTGTGCTGGCGGGCGCCGACATTTTCTACCAGTGGTGGGACTATGAGCGGCAGCTGCGCATGTCCAAGCAGGAGGTCAAAGAGGAATTCAAGCAGATGGAGGGCGATCCCAAGATCAAGGGCAAGATCAAGGAGACCCAGCGGCGGATGGCCCAGTCCCGGATGATGCAGCAGGTGCCAAAGGCCGATGTGGTCATCCGAAACCCCACCCACTTTGCCGTGGCGCTCCGCTATCATCCAGATGAGGACGAGGCCCCTGTGGTCCTGGCCAAGGGACAGGACGAGCTGGCCCTGCGCATCGTACAGAAGGCGGAGGAGAGCCATGTGGCGGTGGTGGAGAATGTCCCCCTGGCCCGGGCCCTCTATGCCACCACAGAACTGAATCAGCCCATTCCGCCGGAGCTCTATAACGCGGTGGCGGAGGTACTGGTATACCTCTACCGGATAGACGGCAAGCTGAAATAAGGCAAGAAAGTAGGAACCTGGAAGACGATGAGACGGATATTCAACAACGCAATATCGCTGATGGTCGTGGTAATCGTCCTCTTCCTGGTGATTCCGCTGCCCACCTTTATGCTGGACATCCTGATCGTGGTGAACATCTCCCTCTCCATCATGATCCTGATGATCACCATGAGCATTTCAGAGGCACTGGAATTTTCCATTTTCCCATCCTTGCTCTTGATTACCACTCTGTTCCGGCTGGGACTGAATGTATCCTCCACCCGGCTCATCCTCTCCAATGGAGGAAACGCCGGTGTGGTCATCCAGTCTTTCGGACAGCTCATCACCCAGGGGAACATCGTCATCGGTGTGCTGATCTTCCTGATCATCGTGCTGGTACAGTTCATCGTCATCACCAAGGGTGCCGAGCGTGTATCCGAGGTGGCGGCCCGATTCACTCTGGACGCTATGCCCGGCAAGCAGATGGCCATTGACGCGGACCTGAGCTCCGGCCTGATCAATGAGAAAGAGGCCCGCCTGCGCCGCTATAAGATCCAGAAAGAGGCCGACTTCTACGGCGCCATGGACGGCGCCACCAAGATCGTCAAGGGTGACGCCGTGATGTCCCTTATCATCACGGTCATCAACTTTGTGGCAGGTCTTATCATCGGCATCGTCCAGGGCGGCGGCGATCTGACCACCGTGCTCAGCGTGTACTCCATCGCCACCATCGGCGACGGCCTGGTGTCCCAGCTGCCCGCCCTGATGATCTCCACCGCCACCGGTATGATCGTCACCCGTTCGGTGTCCGACGGCAGCCTGAACACCGATGTGATCCGCCAGTTCACAGCCCAGCCCAAAGCCATTCTCTCCACCGGTATCATCCTGATCCTGCTGGCCCTTGTCCCCGGCTCTCCCACCCTGCCGCTGATGGCGGTGGGCGCGGCGCTGTCCGTAGGCGGCTACCTGGGCAACCAGAGGATGCAAAAGGAGGCCGCCGGAGAGGAGCAGGCCGCGGCGGAGAGCGCGGCGCCGCCCCCCGAGGTCAGCGCGCCCAGCGAGGCGGAGTACTATAAAGACATCAACAACGTCTATTCTCTCCTGACGGTGGAACCCGTCGAAATGGAGTTCGGATACAGCCTTATCCCGCTGGTGGATGAAAACAGCGGCGGAAAGCTCATCAACCGTATCGTCATCTTCCGCAGGCAGTACGCCCAGGACATGGGCTTCGTCATTCCCTCCATCCGCCTGCACGATGGCGCCTCTCTGGGCACCAACCAGTATGTCATCCGCATCCGGGGGGAGGAGGTGGCCTCCGGTGAGATCCTGGTGGACTACTACCTGGCCCTGGAGCCCTCCAGTCCCGCCGGAGAGATCGACGGCATCGAGACGGTGGAGCCGGCCTACGGCATCCCCTCCCGGTGGATTCTGCCGGAGAACAAGGAGATGGCGGAGATCTACGGCTACACGGTGATCTCGCCCCTGACAGTGATGCTCACCCACCTCTCCGAGACCATCAAGAAGCACGCCTATGAGCTGCTCAACCGCAGCGAGACCATGATGCTGGTGGAGAACCTGAAGAAGACCGAGCCGGATCTGGTGGCCGACGCCATTCCCAACGTGGTGACCTACGCCAACCTGGAGAAGATCCTGCGCAACCTTCTGAAGGAGGGTATCCCCATCAAGGATCTGAGCACCATCCTGGAGACCATCGTGGACGCCGGCTCCACCACCCGGGATGTGGACCTCATTACCGAACAGGTCCGCGGCGCCCTGAGCCGGACCATCACGAGAAAGTTCTGCGAAAACGGTCAGCTCCGGGTGGTCACCCTGGACGCCAGCCTGGAGACCAAGATCCTCTCCGCCCTCACCAAAAACGATCACGGCGTCTATCTGGCCCTGAGCCCGGACATCATGCAGCAGATCATCGCCCAGCTGGGAGAGCTGCGCAAGAAGTTCAACGAGCTCTCCCAGACGCCCATCGTGCTGACCAGTCAGGTGATTCGGGTCTACGTCAGCCGGATGATCGCCCAATTCTATCCGGATATCTATGTGCTCTCCTTTAATGAGATCACCAGCAACGTACAGATTCAGGCCATCGGAAACATCACGCTCCAGCCTCAGGAGCAGCACGTCTGATGGAGGAAAGGAGGCGAGGAAGCCATGTGTACAGAGGGAAACGCCTCCACATCCGCGGCAGAGCAGATGCCGCACGGGCCGCAGACAGAGCTCGACAGCTTGGACAACGACACCCTGATCCAACGCTATAAGGAGACCGGGGACGATTCCCTGAAATGGACGCTGGTGCTCCGCTTCCAGGACCAGATCCGCCGGGTGGCCCTTCGGACCTGTGGTCTGTACAGCAGCTTCAGCCAGCTGGACGACGTGGTCCACGAGGGCATCCTGACCCTGCTGAGCGCGGTGGACCGCTTCGACCCCTCCAAGGGGGTCAAGCTGGAGACCTATGTGGCCAAACGCCTCCGGGGCATGGTCATCGATTTGAGCCGAAAGCAGGACTGGCTGCCCCGTCAGCTCCGGCAGACCTCCAATAAGCTCACCAGAACGGTGGACGAGCTCTCCATCGAGCTGGGCCATATGCCGGTGAGCCAGGAGGTAGCCGACCGCCTGGGGGTGAGCAAGGAGGAATATGAGCGGATGCTGTCCGAGACGGCGGGGGCCAACCTCCTCTCCTTTGAGATGCTGCTGGACAGCTACGGCAGCGGAGCGGGGCGCTCGGCCGAGAACTATAATGACCCGCCGGAGGAATACTGTGAGGAGGAGGAGCTGCGCGCCTGCCTGGCCAAGGGAATCGCCACCCTGCGGCCCAATGAGCGAATGGTCCTCTCCCTCTATTATGAGAAAGAGCTCACCATGAAAGAGATCGCCCAGGTGATGGGGGTGAGTCCCCCGCGGGTCTCACAGCTCCACAGCCACGCCATACAACGGCTGCGCGCCTACTTGAAGGACCAGCTGGAGTAACGGGAAAGGAAGGAACGGATATGACAAGAGGATTTTATAATCTGACCTCTGGTATACTCTCCCAGGGGCGCAGGTTGGATGTGGTGGCCAATAACATGACCAACATCACCACCCCGGGCTACAAGACGGAGACCTATACGGATATTACCTTTGACGAGGTGCTGCTCAGCCGGGTGGGCAACAAGGACAAGAGCGGAAATACCGTGATCGGGCAGGGCAGCTATATCCTGGCCCCCAGCCAGCTCTACGTGAATTACCAGCAGGGCTCTCTGGAGGAGACCGGACTGAATCTGGACTTTGCCATCCAGGGGGACGGCTTCTTTGCCATCCAGACCGACAATGGCACCGAGTACACCCGGAACGGCAGCTTTTCTCTGGATGGGGAGGGCTATCTGTACCTCCCCGGCCACGGCCGGGTGCTGGGGATGGACGAGCAGCCCATCCAGCTCATGAGCGATCAGATCCAGGCGGATGGCAATGGACGGATCTTTGACACGAATGGCGGCTACTATGGGCAGGTGGGCGTCTTTACCTTCCCTGACAACGGACAGCTGACCATCAACGACAGCGGGCTGTTTGGAGCCAACGGTCAGGCGGCCGCGGCGGCAGAGCGCCCCGTTCTCTGGAGAAGTGTGGAAAACTCCAATGTGGATATGATCCAGGAGATGAGCCGGATGATGAGCGCTCAGCGGGCGCTCCAGAGCGCTTCTCAGGTGCTCAAGCTCTATGATGGAGTCCTGACCAAGGCCACCACGGAGCTGGGCCGGATGTAATAGGGGGTAGGTAAACATGCTTCAGGCTTTTTACAGCGCGTCAGTCGGCGCCCAACAGCAAATGATGGGTATGAACGTGCACGGCAACAACATCGCCAATGTGAACACCTATGGCTACAAGGCGGAAAAGCCTGCCTTCGGCGTCCTGATGAATTCCATGGTGAACGGGGTGGATGGGGTCCAGCTTCCCAAGGGCAGCGGAGCCGCCGTGATGTCCACCGCCACCGACTTCCGGGAGGCCGAGATCACGCAGACGGGACGGGATCAGGACTACGCCATCCTTGGCCCGGGCTTCTTTGCCCTCTATGATCCCTCCACCCAGGAGATCTCCTTCACCCGGGACGGCTCCTTTACCATATCTTCCTTCCAGGAGGCCGGGGAGGATGGAACGATGGAGACGGTGTGGTATCTGGGCGACGGGGAGGGACGGCAGGTCTTAAATACCACCGGCTACCCCATCGTGGTCACAGATCCCACCGCGGAGCAGCCGGTGGGGACCTTTCTGATTCAGTATCAGGATGGTCTGCAGCATTTAGACAGCGGGAGATTCCTGAACGGCGACAAAAATGGCGCAGTGTGGATCGGGACATCTGAGGTGCGCCGGGGGGTCCTGGAGACCTCCAATACCGATTTGGCCACCGAATTGGGGAAGGTCATTGAGCGGCAGCGGGCGTATGTCTATGCCTTGCGGATGGTTACCACCGCCGACGAGGTGGAGAACACCATCAATGGTCTGACCAACTGAGCGAGAAATCATTAGGTAGGTGGGATGCAGGTGAAAAACTATCAGGAACTGAACATGATGGAGCTGGACACGCTGCGGGAGATCGGCAGCATCGGCACCGGAAACGCTGCCACAGCTCTCTCCAGCATTCTGGGCTGTACAGTGCGCATCGAGACACCGGAAGTCCGCATTATGGGTTATAACGAGGCTATGGACTGGATCGGCGGACCTGAAGTGGTGACGGCCGGCGTCCTGGCCCGGGTGGAGGGGGAGATCAGCGGCATCATGCTCTCTGTCCAGCAGCTGGAATTTGTCAATCTGGCCCTGAGCCGCGTGATGGGCCATCAGGTCAGCCGCTATGATGAACTCAATGAGCTGGACATCTCCGCGCTGCTGGAGGTGGGCAATATCATGATTTCCGCCTTCATCAACGCTCTGGCCGGACTTACAAACATGGCCATTCGGCTGTCAGTGCCCGCCTTCGCCATTGATATGCAGGGGGCCATCATCGCGGTGCCAATGGCGGAGTTCGGCGGTCAGTCGGACCATATCATGGCCATTGGCGCCGACCTCATCTGCGACGGGCAGACCGTGCCCTGCCGTATTCTGCTCTCACCGGACATCCGCTCCCTCAATTTCCTCCTGAAACGTCTGGGGGTATTGGATGAACAATAGACTGGTAGTGGGCATTGCCGACATGAAGATGCGCCAATATGAGGGAGAACTGATCACCTATGCTCTGGGGTCCTGCATAGGACTTTGTTTTTATGATCCGATGATTAAGCTGGCGGCACTGCTCCACGTGATGTTGCCTTTGAATATGGAGACTGGCAGAAAGAATCCACTCAAGTACGCCGATACCGGCATCCGGGAGACCCTGCGCCAGATGGAGGGCAAGGGCGCCCGGCGGGGCCGCATCGTGGTCAAGATCGCCGGCGGCGCCAAGATGTTCGATGTGCCCGGCGGAGGGAGCCTGGGCAATATTGGGCAGAGAAACATCGAAAGCGTCCATCTGAATCTGAAAAAAGAGGGGATCCGTCTTTTAAAAGAGGATGTGGGCGGAACGGCGGCCAGGACGCTCTGGTTTGACGCCGCTACAGGCATTGGTTATATCCGCAGCTATGGCAAGCCGGAGGGTATATTATAACGACCAACTGAGAAAGCGGGGGATCGAAAGCATGGAGAAAGAAAAGACCGGAATCTTGTTGGAGTCCGGGACCAACGAGATGGAAATTATGGAGTTCACCATTGAGGGGAACCTCTATGGCATCAACGTGGCTAAGGTCCGGGAGATCATGATGTCGGCGCCAGTCCACGCCATGCCCCACTCCCACCCGGCGGTGGAGGGCATTTTCAAGCCCCGGGATCTGGTGATCACGGTGGTGGATCTGCCCATGTATCTGGCCCGGCATGAGGTGCCGAAGGGGGAGAAGGACCTCTTTATCGTCACCAATTTCAATAAGATGTACATCGCCTTCCGGGTCCACACCGTGGTGGGCATCAGCCGCATCTCCTGGAAGGATATTCAGAAGCCGGACAACACGGTCTCCGGTGGACCGGACGGCGTGGCCACCGGTATTGCCCAGTGTGGGGACGACCTTGTGACCATTCTGGATTTCGAGCGTATCGTGGCGGAGATCGCGCCCGAGACCACCATCCAGATGAGCGAGGTGGATGCGCTGGGAAAGCGCAGCCGCAGCATCCAGCCCATTTGGGTGGCGGAGGACTCCATCCTGCTCTCCCGGATGATTCAGGAGGCTCTGAATAAGGCGGGCTATACCAACCTGCGGATGTTCCCCAACGGCGCGGAGCTGTGGGAGGCGGTGCAGGAGTGGAAGGGCGCGGAGGACCAGGCGGAGCATGTGGCCCTCATCATCACGGACCTGGAGATGCCCCAGATGGACGGCCATCGCCTGACCAAGCTGCTCAAGTCCACCGATGAATTGAAGGACATCCCTGTGATCATCTTCTCCTCCCTGATTACCGAGGAGATGTATATCAAGGGCAAACAGCTGGGGGCGGACGAGCAGCTGAGCAAGCCGGAGATCGGCCACCTGATCGGCGTCATTGATCACCTGCTGGCGAGGAGTGGCGCTGGAAGGGGGAAACGGAAATGAGCAGCAAATATATCGTGCGTCAGCCCATCAAGGACCGAGAGAGCAAGATCATCGGCTATGAGATCCAATACCACGGTGAGAATCAGGCCTTTGGCGGAGACAAAGCCGCCCCCGCCAACGATTTCGCGGCGGCCGATACGATTTACAATTTCCTTACCCAGAATACCGATAAGCTGCTGCGCGGCTCTCTGAACTTCATGACCTTCACCGTCACGCTCCTGATGAAGAAGACGCCCCGGCTCTTTGACAAGAATGAGTTGGTCATCCAGATCGACGACAGCGTCCTCATCCACCCGCTGGCTATGCACATGGTGCAGCAGTATGTGAAGGATGGTTACCAGGTGGCGGTGAACGAATTTCAATTCGCCCCCCGGTATCTGGCACTGCTGGACACCATCAACTACATCAAGCTCAATATCCAGACCACCCCTATGCTCACGCTGAAGAATATTGTAGACATCGCCCACAGCATGAATAAAAAGTGTATCGCCGTCGGTATTGATCAGGAGGATCTCTACCAGAAGGCGCTGAGCCTGGGTGTGGACGCCATGGAGGGCACCTGTGTGGCGGAGAAGCTCACCACGAAGGCCCACAGCAGCGGCTACCTCCAGAGCAACTTCTTCCGTCTGCTCATGGCCATCACCAAGGATGAGCCCGATGTGGAGGAGATCGAGCAGATCATCTCTGTGGACGCCACCCTGACCTACGGCATTTTGAAGGTGGTCAACTCCTGCTATTTTGCCCTGCGCCATCGGGTGACCACGGTGCGACAGGCCATCACCATCATGGGACTGGGTGAGCTGCGGCAGTGGGCTTATCTGCTCAGCGCCAGCAACGCTGAAAATCAGATCGAAGAGGGGGCGGAAGAGTTCCTGCGCCTCTCCTTTATGCGGGCCAGCTTCTGTAGCAATCTGATGAACTATGCCAAAAATATGCCCATCTCTAAGCCGGATGCCTACCTGATGGGTATGTTCTCCACCCTCAACTACCTCATTGACGCGCCGCTGGAGGAGATCCTCGCACAGATCCCCGTCCATCAGGAGGTCAAGGACGCTCTGCTCAAGCATACGGGCCGCTGCGGCATGCTCTTTGATCTGGCCCTGAGCTACGAGCGGGCGGATTGGGGGAAAATCGACGAGCTGGCAGAGGGCCTGGGGATTCCCACCAATCTGCTCACCAGTCTGTACTTCAACTGCATGGAAGAGGTGGACCAGGTGTGGCAGGACATTACCAACCCCAGTCCGGGCCAGCTCCAGTCCAATGACAAGCCTCAAACCCAGGAAACCTCCCAGCCAACAGAAAGCGCTCAGCCGGAAGAAACCTCTCAGCCGGGACAGGCGTAAAAGGAGTGCAGGGCGGGTGGCGTCACAGCCAGCCGCCCTGCATTTTGTGTTATATAGCTGGATGATCTAAACAGATCAGGAGGAAAATAGATGAAAGCGCCTTGGGACTATCTCGAAAATCTGAATAAGAGCGTGTATGTGGTGGATTGCCGGGATGGCACGCTGGTGTATCTGAATCGGTATGCCCGGGAGCAGCTCCAGCGGCCGGACGACGAGTCTTATGTGGGACAGAAGTGGGAGACTGTCCTCCAGGACCTTCCGGGCGCGTGTGGGACCTGTGCTGACCTCGACCTGGAGGAGGGGCAGTTCCACGAATGGGTCTATCATAACAAGCTCCTTGGAACATCCTATCTCCTGACCGGCACAGTGGTGGAACACCAGGGGAAGCTCTACCGGATCGAGGCTGCCGAGGAGATGGATGGGCAGACGCACAATCCCATGCGATACTTTGAGGCGGTGATCAATGCGTGCATTGTGCAGACCTATGCCACCACCGATCCCGCCGAGGCCATGGGGCTTGTGCTGGCCTGCCTGGGGAAGCGGTTTGGCTGCACCCAAGTCCATCTTTATGAGCGGCGGGAGCCGGACCGGCTCTTCCATAGCTGTCATTGGCCGAAGGACGGGGAAGCTTCCGGCGAGGTCAGGATCACCGGCCTGGAGCTGCCTGTGCAGGCCTTCCGGCAGCACAGAAGCTTTGTGGTATCCGATCAAGGGGCATTTCGCCAGGAGCGGCCGAAGCTGTACCGGTATTTGTCGCCTGAGGAAGGGGATACCCTCTTTCTGGTGCCCCTGCTCCGGGGCGAGGAGTGGAAAGGGTTCCTGCGCCTGGATGCCCCGGTCTTCCGGGAGATGAGCTATGTGTCCGAATGCTGCAAGGTCCTCTCTTACTTCATTGTCTCCCTGATGGAACGGCGGGACATGATGGAGCATCTGAGAGAACTGAGCTACCACGACCAGCTCACCGGCGCCCTCAACCGATATGCGCTGGAGGAATATGAGCGGGAGCGGAAAGGACTGCTGGGGGAACCGACGGGGATCATCTATTGCGACATCAACGGGCTGAAGCGGATGAATGACCAGATGGGCCATGGATATGGAGACCGGCTGATTCAGCAGAGCTATGGGGTACTGACGAAGATCGATGGGAAAAAAGAGATCTATCGCATCGGTGGAGACGAATTTCTTGTCATCTGTACAGAGGTGACGGGAGCGGAATTCCGCCAGAGGGTGAAGGGGCTGAAGGCCGCCATCGCGGCGGAGGGGTGCATGCTGACCGTGGGGAGCGCCTGGGGCCCGGCGGGAGAAGAGCTGGCAGCCATCCAGGAGCGGGCGGAGGCCCAGATGTATCAGGAGAAGCGGGCCTTTTACCAGCGGCAGGAGGGCGAGCAGGCGCGGCGGATGGCGGGTGTGCCAGAGAAGGAGCAGGGGGGGCGCACCCCCCTGGAGACCTACATGCAGACATGCTATTTCGACGTGGAGCTGTTTCTGCGGTCCATTTCCATGGCGAATCCGGACACCTATCTCTGCTGCGGCGACATCCGGGAGAATACCTACTTCATCTCTGACAATCTGAAGGAGGAGTTTGGCTTTTCAGATAATCTGGTCCCCAATTTCATTGCGGAGATGCAAAAGCGGGTCTACGAGGGGGACCGGCAGCTCTATATTGACGATATACACAGCGTGTTGGAGCGGCGCAAGGCTGTCCACGACCTGCGATGCCGGATCTACAACAAGCGCGGTGAGCCCATCTGGGTCCGCTGCAGGGGCCTCTTGAAATGGGATGAGGAGGGCGGGAGTCCGATTTTCTTTGCCGGTAATATGACAGGGCTCAAGCGGGATGCCGAAGTGGATAATGTGACGGGGATGCTCAGCCTGTCCGGCGCCTTCCGGCAGATCACCGAGCGGTGCCAGGAGGGGAGGAGTCAGGTGTTTTTGTGCTTCACCCTCACCAATTTCACCGACATCAACCAGACCTTTGGCCATGTGGCCGCCAACCAGATCCTCTGGGAGATCGGCTGTGAGCTCAAAAGCCAGATGGGGAGAGACAGCATTTTTATCCGAATGGATGGGCTGCGGTTTCTGGTTCTGCTGTCCCGGAATCTCGACCCGGGAGAGGCGGCCGGCCAGATCCGTCAGATCGTGACGTCGGTCTACGAACGCAGGGGCATCCGCATCCTCCATCCCTGTGCCATCGGTGTGGTGCGTTATCCCAAGGACGGAGCCAGCATCCAGGAGCTCATTGACAACGCGGTGGTGGTGATCCGGGCGGCAAAGAAGGAGCCGGAGCGGGAATATGTGACCTTTTCCAAGCGCATGCTGGGGAGCGGCGGAGGGGCCAATGAGCTCAATCTGCGGCTCAACGCCAGCGTAAGCGACCACTTCAAGGGATTCCGCATCGTGGTGCAGCCACAGGTCCACGCCGATTCCGGGCAAATCTACGGTGGTGAGGTCCTGCTGCGCTGGGAGGACGATCAGGTGGCGGTATCCCCCAGTGTCTTTATTCCCATGCTGGAGCAGATGGGACTCATCGTATCGGTGGGAAAGTGGATCATCAAGCAGACCCTACAGCTTTGCAAACGCATCCTGCCGGCCCATCCGGAGTTCAAGCTCGCCTTCAACGTGAGCTATCTCCAGGTGGTGGATCAGAGCCTGTTTCCCTTCCTGCGCAGCATGCTGCTTGAGACGGGCGTACCGGGCAGAAATCTGACCATGGAGCTTACGGAGGGGCACTCGGATACCCTGCCCAAGCAGCTGGAACAGTTTATCGAGCAGTGCAGGCAGCTGGGCATCTCCTTTGCCTTGGACGACTTTGGGAGCGGATATTCCGGCGTCCAGCGGCTGCTCCAATACCCCGTGGACCTGGTCAAATTCGACCGGGAGCTGGTCAGGGAGATGGCCGCCTCCCAGCAGAAGCTGGAGTTTATCATCAGCACCATCCACACCTGCCATCAGTTCAAAAAGGCGGTGTGCGTGGAGGGGGTGGAGTCCAAGGAGGAGTGGGATCTGGTGCGTAAGACCGAATGCGATTTCATCCAAGGCTACTATTTTTATCGTCCGCTGGAGCTGGAGGAATTTTACCGGGTCTTGGAGGAGCAGGCGCGAGCGGACTGCGGGACGGCGCAAAGGACGGAGCCGTCATGGCTTGAACGCCGCCGCTGAGAGGGGGGCCGCCGTCCCCCAAAGCGTGAGCTGCTTTTTCAACTGACACGAATTGAGACATGAAAAAGCCGGGTGAAATTGTCTTTTGCAATTTCACCCGGCTTTTTGACAAACCCTCATGGCAGATTGGTGGCGGCACAGGCTGTGGGGCGCTCAGGGCTTTACCAGGTGCCGGGGGGTATCTATGATCTGCTTGCAGGCGTATACCACCTGCGTCGTGACCATGGAGTCGAATTTGGCGCGGTAGAGGCTCATCATGGGGGTGAAGGCGTGCTCCGGAAGGACCACATATTTGGCCGGCAGGCGGGAGAGGGCCAGGGCCTTCGCGTCGGCCAGGCAGCGGGGACAATCACACAGGTGAAAGAGCCTCACATAGCGTTCCAGCGTCTCTTCCACCAGGGGCGGCATCACGTTGACAAATCGCGCCCCATCGGGCAGCGGGTAGTAATAGGGCAGAGACTGGGAGAACGCCTCACCATCCGAGGCGGAAGGAGGGGGGGCCTCTTCCGGCTGGCGCGCGGATGCCTCAGCGGGAATGGGAGGAGCATCGGCCATGGGCGTGTCTCCGAGCTCCAGGATGGCGGCGGGTACGCCGGCGGGAGACGTGCCGGACGGCAGGTCGGGGAGCGGCTCTGCCAGCTCCGGCTGCGTCAGGGGGGAGGGGGGCGCCTCGGCCTCCTCCTCTTGCACCAGCTCCTCCTGGAGGGCATCCTCCAGGGCGCTTTGGATGGTGGCTTCCAAGGCCTCGTTGTTGGTGCGGGCCACCTCCAGGATCGGGGGGGCCAGATGGCGCTCCGGTACACGCCCCGTGGCTGCCGGAGGGGCGGAGGGCTCTGGAGCTTCCGAAGCTGCCGTAGCTGCCGGAGCCTCCGGAGCTGCCGGAGCCTCCGGGGGAGCCGCGGCTTCTGAAGCTGCCGCCGAAGCATCTGCCGCGGCCGGAGCGGGCCCGGCTTCGGTGCCGGAGGGCCCGGATGCCGTATCGGTGAGCAGGTTGAGCACGTGGTCGGTCTTGCTGCTGCGGGAGTTCCTTTTCCCAGCCATGCTCACACCCCCTTACTTCCTTGAGGAGAAGCGGAGGGAACGCCCGTGATCTCGGCACACAGGGCGGCAAAGTCCGATGCCGGCTTGGAGCGGGGCGCGTAATCCACGACACTGATGCCGTGGGCGGGCGCTTCCGCGGCGGAGACACTGGTACGGATCTTTGTTTCAAAGACCTTGGTGTCCAGCTGGGCGGCAATCTGCTCCGCCAGCTCCAGCATTTCCCGGCTCAGATTGAGCCGGGCGTTGAAGCGGTTGAGAAGGATGCCCAATACCTTCAGCCGGGAGTTGTAGTAGTTCCGTACGCTCAGAATGGTCTCCTTGATCTGCGAGACGCCCAGCAGGCTCAGCACCTCCGGCGCCATGGGGATGATGAGGCTGTCCGCCGCAACATAGGCATTCACAGTGAGGATGTTCAGGGCGGGGGGGGTGTCGATGATGATATAGTCGTACCCCTCCTGAACCTTGGAGAGGGCGGTTTTGAGCAGGAACTCCCGGCCCGGCTTGTTGAATTCCAGCTCGGCGGCCGAGAGGAGGATGTTGGAGGGCATCAGGTCACAGGTCTCGGTATGGGCGATGATGTCCTGGGGCTCGGCGGCGCCGCGGAAGACATCATAGATGGTCTGACAGTGCTCGATGTCCAGTCCCAGACTGAAGCCAAGGCTGCCCTGAGGGTCCAGGTCAACGCCTAAGACCCGCGCGCCCCGTTGGTGCAGACAGGAAAGAAGGGCGGCCGCCACAGTGGTCTTTCCCACGCCGCCCTTTTGATTGGTGATGGCCGTGATGGTAGCGGGCATACCATAATTTCTCCCTTCTGATCAAGATAGGTCCGTCGGAGATAAAAGCAATAAAAATGAGGTGACGGCACTTATTTTCCGGCAATACCGGACGATATAACAGTAGTAGGAAACGAGAGCTTTTCCAATCGATGAACCTATTTTACCGAAAATGAGTTTATTTGTCAATCAAGGCCGCATTCGGCCGCCAGTGATAAAGGAGTGGGAAAAATGGCATCAATCTACAGTCTGATGGGGAGCACTTCCTCCAGCAGCAGTATCTACGGAAGCAGAGGGTCAAATATTATCTCCGGCCTGGCCAGCGGCCTGGATACCGAAGCCCTGATCGAGGGCATGCTGCAAAGCTACAAGCAAAAGATCCAGGGCCTGCAGCAGGACCGCACCAAGCTCCAGTGGCAGCAGAGCGCCTACCAGAGCATCTCCAACAAGCTGGTAGAGCTGTCCCGCAAATATACCTCCTATACCTCCACCACCAACCTCTTCAGCAACTCTTTTTTTGACAATGCGGTTACCACTACCGCCAAGGGAACATACAGCGATTTGGTGTCGGCCACCGGCAAGGGTACCAGCGATGTGGTCATCAATGGTGTGTCGCAGCTGGCCAGCAAGGCGCAGTACTCGGTTTCCAACTCGCTGGGCACCAACATCAGCGGGACTACGGCCACAGTGACCGGTGGTGAGCTCAACCTCAGCAATGATATGACGCTCAGCACCATCGACGGCTCTCTGTCGATCAAGTACGGCTCCCAGACCATCAACCTAAACTTTGGCGAGTTGGATCTGTTTCAGGATGGTAACGGAAAGCTGGACACCAGCAAGCTCCAGGAAACCATCAACAAGCAGCTGGATGAGACTGAGATCGTCGTGGGCGGGACCACCTGTAAGGCCAGCGAGCGTGTCAGTGTGACTGTGGGGAGCAATGGTGAGGTGTCCCTGAATGAAATCGGGGGAGCGGGCAACCCCCTCTATATCAGCGGCGCCAGCGGCAATTTCGCCTCGCTCGTCAAGGATTTGGAGGACGCGGTCAAGGACGAGAGCAGTAGTTTCAGCCTGGACATGACAAAGGACGTGTCCAAAACGGTTTCGACCTCCGATTACCTGTCGGACAAGACCATCAGCGTTACCCTCAACGGGCAGACCAAGACCATCAAGCTGGGTGGGATCACGCCCCAGGGCAGCGAGAGCTTCAATGACGCTTTTGTCAGGACCCTCAACGAAAAGGTTGCGGACGCTTTCGGCAACGGGAAGCTCACCGCGAAGCTGGACGGTGGCAAGCTCACCTTTACCGGCAACGCTAGCGACAACTTCTCCATCAGCTCCGGCGCGGGAGAGCTGGTGGGACTGGGCAGCGAGACGCTGACCTCCTACCTGGATACCAACAAGACCCTGGGCGATCTGCTGGGTGACAACATGGGCGGCCTGACAGCGGTTGGTCAGGACGACAATGGAAACGACCTCTATGGGCTGACCATCAACGGCGTAACGATGAAGTTCACCAAGGACACCTCGTTGAGCTCGGTGATGGAGGCCATCAACTCCAACACCGAGGCCGGGGTGGATGTGAGCTACTCCAAGCTCACCAACGAATTTGTCTTTACCGCCAAGGAGACGGGCTCGGCCGGAAAGATCGAGATGGGTGATGACCTAGCCAAGCAGCTGTTCGGTGATTCCAGCGGCTACACGCAGGGTACCGACGCGGTCTTCACCGCCACTATCAACGGTAAGACCCAGACCTTCACCCGCAGCACCAACAATGTGGACCTGGACGGTCTGAAGGTAACCCTGGAAGGCACCTTTGATGCGGTTTATGTGAAGGATGACCAGGGACAGAACACAGATGTTGTGGACAAGACACAGGGTGTGAGCTTCTCCACCAAGACCAATACGGACACCATTGTGGATGCCATCAAGCAATTTGTGGAGGACTACAACGCCCTGGTGACAGAGGTCAAAAAGGCCTATTCCGACATGCCCCTCCAGCAGTCCAATGGCTCCCGGTATGAGCCCCTCACCTCGGAACAGGAGGCGGATATGACCGAGAGCGAGCTCAAGGCCTATGAGGAAAAGGCCAAAACCGGCATCCTGTTTATGGACAGCGACCTGTCCTCCCTGTACAACTCCCTGCGCAGCGCGGTGACCCCAGGCGGCAACGATGGTGCCTATCTGCGCTCCATCGGCATCAATACCAGCTATTCTGAGGGCCTGACCACCATCAGCCTGGATGAGGCCGCCCTCCGCGAGGCCCTGGAGACCGATCCGGACGGTGTGCGGGACGCCTTTGCCAAGAGCCAGAAAAACGGTGCGGCCACCGATGGTCTTATGGCCTCCATTCAGAGTGTGACTGAGAAATATGCCGCCACCACCGGCGCCACCAAGGGTATTCTTATCGAGAAGGCGGGCTCCCAGTATGCTCCCTCGTCGGCGCTGCAAAACACCATGCTGGACAAGATGTCGGACATCGATGAGCAGATCGAAAAGTGGCAGGATAAGATGACCAACCAGGTGGACTACTACACCAACAAGTTCACCCAGCTGGAGCTCCTGATCAATCAGATGAATTCCCAGAGCTCCGCCCTGGCCGGACTGACCGGCGGCTATTGAGTGTAAGGACAGAGAAAGGACAACTGCGTTATGGATATGCGAGGCTATCAGCACTATCGGGAGGAGTCGCTGGAAACCATGACCCAGGGGGAGCTGCTGCTGCTGGTCTACGACGAGCTGCTGAAGCGGCTCAAGCTGGCGGGCCTGGAGCTGGAGCGGGAACACTACCAGACCTTCGAGGGTGCGGTTGATCGCGCGGTCAATATTATCCATTACCTGTCGGACACTCTGGATCGGAAGTATCCCATCAGCAGCAATCTGTACCGCCTGTATGAGTATTTCTGTTATGAGCTCAGCCGTGTGAAGGCCGGGCGGAACAGGGTGGAGCTGGAACGCGTGATCTCGATGACCAGCGAGCTGCGGGACAGCTTCCGCCAGGCGGACCGGAACGTCACAGCGGGCTGATGAGGGAGAACGGAATGGACAGTCAAGTCATTGCGGCGGCTTTGGCCACAGAGCGCAAGTGCTATGCCGCCCTCACCGAGGTCATGGAGCTGACCCAGGATTTGAGTGATGCCGTCCAGCGGCAGGACCAGGTGACGGTACAGATGTTTTTGAGCATGCGCCAGGAGCCCATCAATCAACTCAAGGAATACCGGAGCCTCCAGCGCAAGCGGTGCGCCTCACTCCCTGAGGAGGAGAGCGCGGCGCTGTGGAAGGTCCTGACGGGAAAGGGGGCCGACGGCACAGGCCAGCTCCAGGATCTGGAGAAGGTGGTGGGACAGAATCAAAGTCTGCTGGAGCGAATCCAGCAGGCGGACCGTCAGGTCAGCGTCAGGCTGGGCGGGAAGAAGTCCTTTTACAGCAAGTAGATCGCACGAGGGAGAAAGGGCGGCTATGCCAACGAAAATTCCCCTGCCGGCGGGGCACGTCGGCAGGGGAATCGTGCGTTATGACTGTTATGGAATGCTGGCGATGGTGGAGATGCACCAGAGGGGCGCTCCCGAGCTGCGGGTACGGGAGAGCTCATCGATGATGAGCTGGGGGTCCCAGGCGGTGAGGCTGCGCTCCCGGCTGTTTGGGTCGGCCACCAGAACGGTCCCCTCCAGGGTCAGCCCCCGGAGGAGGATGAAATGTCCGCTGGAGGTAAAGTGTCCTTTGGTCATCAGAGCGACGAAGAGCTGTCCGGAGGCCAGCGCCTGGGTGAGGGCGTCCGCCGTGAGGTCGGTCCAGGAGGTGGCCTCCAGCCCGTAGGCGGAGGCCGCGGCCTGGATCAGGCTGTTGTAGGAGCCGCTGCCCGGCGCGCAGAAGCCCGATTCATAGGCCCACCGGGCCATGGCGGCCGGGTCTACCGTCTGGCCGGTGAGGCTGGAGACCACCATGGACATGGCGGTGGGACCGCAGCCGTATCCGCCGATGTCATCCGGCCCATAGGGGGAGGAGGCCCAGGGCTCCTCTCCCTGATTGAAGTAGACGATCTCCACATTGCCGCCTGTGAGGATATCCTCCCCACCTCTCTGGACAAACTCTGTAATGGTGGGGTCCTCTCGGGGCCGGGTATTCTCCAGAGCCGGGGCGCCTGCCAGCTGTTCCACCGGGACCTCCTCCTCTTCGGGCGGGGCGGGGATGCGCTGGACAGCTTCCTCCAGTAGGGCGGTGCCGGCGGAATGGAGCCGCTCCACGGCGGCAGTCACTGGCGCCGTCAGGCGCTCAAAGAGTTCGGGCGCCGCGAAACGGCACACCAGCAGCTCCGCGCCTGTGATACACAACAGGGCCAGGCACACCAGCAGCAGAATATTCTTGCCGGGACCATGTTTGGATGACAAATAAAACACCTCGAAGATTTGGATTGCATTTGTACCGATTATAGCAGATATTTTTGCGGTTGTACACAGAAAGAGGGACGCCGGATGCCTGAGATACGCCTGGAAGGGATCACCAAATTCTATAAGCAGGAGAAGCGTCAGATCGCGGCCATCCGGGATGTGGACCTCACGGTCAGGCAGGGGGAATTCCTTTTTGTGACGGGGAGCAGCGGCGCGGGGAAGTCTACGCTGCTGCGGGTCATCACCGGGGACCTCCAGCCCAGCCGTGGGGCCGTGTACCTGGACGGTATCAGCCGCACGCCGCTCTCCAGAAGGTTCCGGGAGCGGACCATGTTCGGCTATGTGCCCCAGATCTCCCAACTGATGCGGCGGCGCACCATTCGGGAGAACCTGGCCGCCATCGCCATGATCAAGGGCGGGAGAAAGCATGGGCCGGTGAGGGAACGGGTTCATAAGGTCCTGGCTATGGTGGGGCTGCTGGGGGTGGAGGACCGCTATCCGGTGGAGCTCTCCCAGGGGGAGTGCCGCCGGGTGGAGCTGGCCCGGGCCATCATCAACAGCCCTGCGGTGCTGGTGCTGGACGAACTGACCGCCAATCAGGATGAGGATACCATCTGGGACCTCTTTCACCTGCTGGAGGAACTCAACCACCGGGGGACCACGGTGATCATGGCCACCCACGCGAAGCCCTTTGTCAATATGCTGCGCAAACGGGTGGTCACCCTGGTGGACGGCCGGGTCTTCGCCGATGTGGAGAAGGGCCGGTATGGCGATGTGGTGGGCCGCCCGGCGGCCCATCCGGAAGGAAAGGAACGATAGAAAGGCGGGAAGGACATGGCGGATACGAAGGTACCCGGCGGGGTCCAGACAGAGGATCTGATCTATGCCCTGGACGTGGGGACCAGAAGCGTCATCGGCATGGTGGGCAGGGCGGAGAATGGCCGGGTCCGGGTGCTGGCGGTGGAGAAGCAGCCGCACCCCAAGCGGGCCATGCTGGACGGCCAGATCGAGGACATTGCCCAGGTGTCCCAGGTGGTGGGGCAGGTCACCCGCCGTTTGGAGGAGCGCATGGGGCTGAAGCTGGAGCGGGCCTGCGTGGCGGCGGCCGGCCGGGCGCTGCGCACCGAGCAGGGCCACGGCACTCTGGAGCTGTCCGAGCCCGGGAAGCTGGGGGAGGAGCAGCTGGGGCAGCTGGAGGCGTCGGCTGTGGCCGACGCGGAGCGGCACCTCCGGGAGGGAGAGGACCAGGAGCAGCGGCTGTTCCTGGTGGGCTACACGGTCACCCAATTTCTCTTGGACGGCTACCCCATGATCAGCCTGCTGGGCCATACCGGCCGGAGCATAGAGGCGAATGTAGTGGCCACCTTCCTGCCCGGCGAGGTGGTGGACAGCCTGTACGCGGTGCTGCGGGAGGCCGGACTGGAGGTGGCCAGTCTGACACTGGAGCCCATCGCCGCCCTCAACGCCGCCATCCCTGCCGAGCTGCGGCTGCTGAACCTTGCCCTGGTGGACATTGGCGCCGGTACCTCCGACATCGCCATTTGCCGGGAGGGCAGCGTGGTGGGCTATACCATGGCCACCGTGGCGGGGGATGAGATCACCGAAGCGCTCATGCGCAGCTATTTGGTGGATTACCGCACCGCGGAGGAGATGAAAGCGGCTCTGGGCCGGAATGAAAAGGTCACCTTCACCGACATTCTGGGCATGGAACAGACCTGCAGCGCGGAGGAGGTCTTGGCGGCCACCGCCGATGCCGGGCAAGCCCTGGTGGATGAAGTGGCCGCTCGGGTCCTGGAGCTCAACGGCGGCGCCCCTTCCGCCCTCTTTCTGGCCGGCGGCGGCAGCAAGCTCTCCTCGCTGCGGGAGAAGATGGCTCAGGCCCTGGGTATGGACCCCCGGCGGGTGGCACTGGCGGGGGCGCACTTCAAGGCCAGCGCCTTTTCTGACGCGGTGGAGCTGGAGGACCCGGAGTATACCACTCCGCTGGGTATCGCCGTGTCGGCGGGATTGGGGCTCATCAGCGACAGCTACCGCATCCTGCTCAATGGCCGGCCTGCAAAGCTCTTCCGAAATGGCCGCCTGACCCTGCTGGACCTCCTGATGATGAACGGATACGGCTACCGGGATCTGTTGGGCCGCAATGGGAAGAGTGTGGTGCTGGACGTGGACGGAAAACGTGTGGTCTTCCATGGAGAGCCCTCCCAGCCCGCTGTCCTGGTGGTCAACGGGGCGCCGGCCAGGCCCTCCGATGTGATCCATGCCGGGGATAAGATCCAGTTTATCCCGGCTCAGGCCGGTGTGGACCGGAAGGTACTGGTCAGGGAGGTGCTGGAGCGTCTGGATGTTGCCCGGCTTTTGGCCGATGGGACGCCTCTGGACCCGGACCAGGAGGTGCCGGTGGGCATCCGGCTGACCACTGGTACCGTGCCGCCGGCAAGAGAGCCGGAACAGCCGCCCACAAAGCCGGAGCCCTCGGCGGGAGCGGCGGAGCTACCGCTCAGAGCGTCAGCCCCGCCGGTCCGGCAGCCGGAGCCGCCGGCAAGGGAGCCGGAGCCCCCCATGAGGGCCATGCGGCTGACCCTCAATGACCGGGAGCTGTGGCTGACCCCAAAGCCGGATGGCAGCCCCTACTATCTCATGGATCTCCTGGAGCGCTCCGGCATTGATTTTGAGCACCTGGACCGCCAGGTGCGTCTGGCGGTCAACGGGCAGTCCGGCGCCTTTCAGCAGGTGCTCCGGCCCGGCGACCGGGTGGAGATCCGATATGAAACGTAAAAAGGATGTGGCGGTTTTGAACCGATGGAAGAAGCGATTGCCTCTGCTGGGCCTTGGGCTGCTGCTGACCCTGACAAGCTGCGGCGGCGGAGAGAAGATGCCGGAGGCCTATGCGGTGGGGGAGGACAGCATGCCCGCTCTGGGTACGGTGGGCGTCCCAGGCGCGGAGGGGACCACCTTTGCCGCGGAGGAGAGCGAGGACGGGAGCACCATTACCTATGTATATAGTGGTCTGGTCTCCGGCAACAAGGAGGCGGAGATCTATGTGGACGCCCTGACGGCGGATGGCAGCTGCTCGGTGATCGATGAGTCGGGCATCATTCAGGACCCGCCGGACTTCTCCGCGGAGGAGGGCAGTGTCCTGGTGGGAAAGAACACCCAGGCGGAGGACGGTATTTTGGAGGTCGGACTCCAGTGGACGGCCGACAGCTGCACGGTGACCGTGTCGGTGGCGGAGGGACTCCAGGTGTCAGAGCCTCAGCCCAAGCCTTCCCTGAATGTGACCCAGGCGGTGGGTACCATTGAGTCCATGTCCCCGTCCAGCCTGGGCCTACAGGGCACATCCATGTCGGAGTATTACGTCTATCCCCAGGAGGGCTACGTGCTGGTGGATGGCCAGACCTGCTATCAGCTGTCTGTCTATAACAAGGAGCACTCCATTCAGGAGACCTGTATGCTCTCCCTGGATGGCCAGAACCTCTACCGCCTGAACCAGGAGACTGGGCAGGTGGAGCAGCTGAAGGGATAAAAAGAGAAACATGGAGGAGGTCCGGCTGGACCTCCTCCATTTTTTCTGAAAAGCAACGGCCTTCCGCTCTGGGCTCATCCGAGAAGGGCGGACAGGTCCAGCATGGCCTGTGTCTCCTTGGCGCCGAGATCGGCCAGGATCTGGGTCTGGGCCTGGATGGCGGCCTGATAGACGGCGATCTCCTGGGAGAAGTCGCCGCCGTCCTCCTCATAGCGGACAAAGAGGCTGCGGGTGGCGGCGTCCACGTCGGCCTTGGTGAAGCCGATGTCGGTGCCCCAGTAGAGATTGTCCTGGTTGTCCGCGCCCCAGAGCATGTCGTCCTGGATGGCGATGACCTCGGGGGAGAAGTACATGGCGTACCACTCCAGCACGTTGTTCACCGTCCAGGCGTACTCGTCCACATAGGTATAGGTCTGGTATCCATCGGTGAGAACGCCGTCGGGGAAGCAGCCCTCGGGGTCGGGGGAGTAGGGGTACTCGTTGGCGAAGTAGTCCAGCATGGCGTACATCTCGGGGGCGGAGTAGGTGCTGGTGTAGGTGCTGAACTCGTAGGCGGGCAGCTCGAAGTTGAGGAAGGCCAGGGTCTTGCCCACCCACTCGGGGTGAACATGGTTGATCATCTCCCAGGCGCCCACGGTCCAGTCGTACTGGGTGTAGGAGGAGCCCCACTCCTCGGCGCCGTGGAGGCAGAAGACAATGTCGTTTTCGGGCTGGTAGCCGGAGTCGATCATGGCCTTCGCCATGGCCAGCACCAGGCCCACGGCGCAGTTGTCGTCCTGGAAGCCGGTGAAGTGGACGTCATAATGGCCGCCCACGATGATCTGATAGTCGGAGGATCTGCCCGGGATGCGGCCCATGATATTGTAGGTGGTGCCGTCCTCGGATACCTCGTTGTCCACCACCAGGGTGGCGGTGACGGGGCCGTTTACCGGCGGGGAGGCGCGCCCGGAGACAGAAAAAGGCGGCGCGCCGGAGAAGCGCACCGCCTGTGAAAGGAAAATGCAAGTATTTTTTTCGTGGTCCCGTCACGGCTGGACCCGGTCGGCCTCAGTGATGGGGCGCAGCACCCGGCAGGGGTTCCCGGCGGCCACCACCCCGGGGGGGATGTCATGGGTGACCACGCTCCCCGCCCCGATGACGCTGCCGCTGCCTATGGTGACGCCCGGAAGGATCACCACGTTCCCTCCCAGCCAGACGTCGTCCCCCAGGGTGATGGGGAGGGCCCGCTCCAATCCCTGGGCGCGCTGGACGGCGTTCAGGGGGTGGTTGGCGGTGTAGAGCCCGCAGCTGGGGCCCAGAAAGCAGTTCCTTCCCAAAGTGATGGGGGCGCCGTCCATGAGATAGACCCCGTGGTTGAGGAAGCTGCCCGCTCCGATGCGGCAGTTGGAGCCGTAATCGGTGTAGAAGGGGGAGAGGATGGTGACGCCCTCTCCCAGATCGGGAATCAGGGCCCGGAGCAGGGCGCCGCGCCGCTCCGCGTCTCCCGGCGCCGCGGCGTTGAAGGCGGCGCACAGCTCCTCCGCCTTGGTCCGGGCGGCGAGGAGCTCCGGGTCAAAGTTGGCGTCATACCAGAGGCCGGCGGCCATTTTTTCCTGTTCTGTCATACTGTGATTCTCCTTACAGGTTCATAATGAGGGGGACCAATACGGGCACGGCAAAGGATAGGATCACCCCGGAGACAAAGGAGTAGATGGTGATGCGCTCGTGGGTGGCCCCCACCACCACAGGGAGCACCGTGTCCATGGCGGCGGCGCCGGGGAGGGCGACACATTCAATAAAGCCCAGGCGCTTGGCCACAATGGGGATGAGAAGGATGGAGCCCACCTCCCGCATGACGTTGGAGAGAAAGGCCACGGCGGAGAGGCTGGCGGAGTAGGGGGAGAGGAGCATGGGGGCCAGGGAGTACCAGCCGAAGCCGGCGCTGGCGGCGACGGTCTCCCGGAGGCTGAGGGGGAGCAGGAGGCTCCCCAGGGCGGCAAAGCCCAGGGTGCCCGCCGCCGCGGCCACGGGAATGAGGAGCACCCTGACTCCGGCGTCCCTGATGTCCCGCCAGACGTTTCCCTGCCTGCCCATGTCCACCCCCACCAGGAAGAGGATGAGACACAGTCCCACGGTGATGAGGGTGCCGCAGTGCTCGGCCAGAGCCTGGGGCACAAAGAGGTAGCCGGCGGCGATCCCACCCAGCACGGCGCCAATGATCCAGCCGGTCATACCTCCTCCACCTCCTCCCCCCGCGCCTCCCGCTGGGAGACGGTACGGCCCTGCCGGTCCAGTCCCAGGAGACGCCGGACCAGGGTGACGGCCAGCAGGGAGCCGGCCAGGGCAAATACGGTGATGACCAGAGCGGAGAGTCCGATCTCACCCAGGGAGGAGATGACCTTGTCGTCGGCGCCGATCTCCACCCCCAGGATGGCGATGAGGACGATGAGGGCGACAAACTGGAGCCGGCCCAGCCAGGGGAGCGTCCGGCTGCGGACCGACCTGCGGGAGCCCACAAGGATGCCCAGGGCCAACATTCCGATGTAGAGGAGCAGACTGAAATCCATATACTGCACGGCGGTGCCTCCTGTTCTTTGGATGGGGTGATCATTGTGAGGGAACGTCTTTTTGTTCCCGGAAAATCAAGTACCAGATACAATCTGGGATTGCAAGAGGAGGGGGGCCCTCTCCGTCAGATGACGGTCTTGGTTTTCCAGCGGCCGCTGAGGAAGCTGATGAGGAAGACGACGGAGCGGACGATCCAGTCGATGAACATGGCCACCCACACGCCCAGCAGGCCGATCTGGGGCACCAGCAGGTAGGAGAAGCCGATGCGGAAGATCCACATGGAGCACATGGAGACGATCATGGTAAACCGGGCGTCGCCGGAGGCCCGGAGGGCGTTGGGCAGGGAGAAGGACATGGGCCAGAAGAGAAGGTCAAAGACGGAGCACCACCGGAGGACCTGGATGGCCATGGCGGCGGCGGCGGGGGTGAGGCCGAAGAGCCCCACCACGGGGGCGGCAAAGAAGAAGAGCAGCACACTGAGGGTGCCCATGGAGAGATAGACGATGGCCATGAGCTTTCGGGTGTAGCCCACGGCCTGCTTTGCGTCGCCGGCGCCCATGCACTGGCCCACCACGGTAATGAGGGAGAGGGAGATGGCGTTGCCGGGCACGTTGACCACGCCGGCCACCGAGTTGGCGATGGCGTTGGCGGCGGTGGCGGAGGTGCCCAGGGGGGTGACCAGCCCCAGCACCAGCAGCTTGCCGATCTGGAACATGCCGTTTTCCAGGCCGTTGGGGATGCCGATGCGGAGGATCTTCTTCACCAGCTGTCCCCGGAACTCAAAGCGCAGCAGGTGCTCAATGTGGATGCGGTGGCCGCTCTGGCAGATGAGCCAGGTCATGAGCACAGCCCCGGCCAGCCGGGAGAAGAGGGTGCCGAAGCCGGCCCCCGCCACGCCGATGCCGGCGCCGTAGATGAGAATGGCGTTGAGGCCGATGTTGACGATGTTCATGAGGAGGGAGGCCAGCATGGAGACCTTGCTGTTGCCCATGGCCCGGAAGAGGGCGGCGCCGGCGTTGTAGATGGCCAGCAGAGGGTAGGAGATGGCGGTGAGGAGGAAGTAGGTCATGGCGGCCTCCATCACGTCGGCGTCCAGCGCCCCGAAGACCAGCCGGAGGATCGGCTCACGGAAGAGGAGGCAGACGGCCATGGTGGCCGCCGCCAGGGCGCCAATGGCGTAAAAGAGCTGCTTGGCGGCGGCGCAGGCGTTGGGCTCGTCCCGGGAACCCAGGTACTGGGCGGCCACCACCGCGCCGCCGGTGGCCAGGGCGGAAAAGACGTTGATGAGCAGGGTGCTGATGTTGTCCACCAGGGAGACGCCGGAGACGGCGTGCTCCCCCACCGAGGTCACCATGATGGTGTCGGCCATGCCGATGGTCATGGCCAAAAACTGCTCCACCACCAGCGGAATGATGAGCCGCCGCAGGGCGTCGGCGGAGAAAAGAGGGGCCTTTTCCGGGTCCCGGGGCATGGTCTGTGCTTGCGCCTCCATAGGCTTGCCTCCCCAAATACGGATGGTTATAGGAACAAAACTACATTTTACCACAGGTATACAGAAATACAACGAGGATTTTACACAAAAAAATCCGGCGGGACCGGCTCCACACTGGAGCCGGCCCGCCGGAGACGTGCTCAGCGGTTGAGATAGCGCCGGACCACGGCGTTGGCGGCGCGGACGGTCTCGGCCTCGTCGATGGTGGTCAGCTCGCCGTTTTGCACCACGGGGACGCCGTTGACGATGGTATAGTCCACGTTGCCCTTGAGCCCCACAGTGCCCAGGACGGACATGGGGTCGAACTGGGTGCCCACCAGACTCAGCCGGTCCAGGTCGATGAGGAAGCAGTCGGCGGCCTTGCCGGGGGCCAGGCAGCCGATGTCGTCCCGGCCCAGGAGCCGGGCGGAGCCCCGGGTGGCCAGCTTGAGCACCTCATAGCCGGTGGGGGCGGCGGCGCTGGCCTGGAGCCGGTGGAGGAGGTAGCACACCCGCAGCTCCTCCAGCAGGTCACACCCGTCGTTGGAGGCGGCGCCGTCCACGGCCAGCCCCACGGGCACCCCCAGCCGGAGCATCTCGGGCACCCGGCACACCCCGGAGGCGAGCTTCATATTGGAGATGGGACAGTGGGCCACGCCGGTGCCGGTCTGGGCCAGAAGGCGCAGCTCATCGTCGTTGAAGTGGATGCCGTGGGCATACCACACATCGGGTCCCACCCAGCCCATGGATTCCATGTACCGGAGGGGGCGCATGCCGAATTTCTCCAGGGTGAACTGCTCCTCGTCCCGGGTCTCAGCCACGTGGGTGTGGAGCCGCACCCCCAGGCGCCGGGCCAGACGGGCGGTCTCCCGCATGAGGTCGCCGGAGACGGAGAAGGGGGAGCAGGGGGCCAGGGCCACCTGGTGCATGGAGCAGGGGGAGGGGTCGTGCCACACCCGGACCAGGCGCTCCGAGTCGGTCAGGATCTCGTCGATGGTCTGGACCACCGAGTCGGGGGGGAGGCCGCCGTCCTTTTGGGAGAGGTCCATGGAGCCCCGGGAGGCCATGAACCGGATGCCCACCTGGCCGGCCGCCCGGAACTGGGCGGCGATGAGGTCGCCGGCGCCCCGGGGGAAGACGTAGTGGTGGTCGAAGCAGGTGGTGCAGCCGGTCTTGAGGAGCTCCCCAAACCCAGTGAGGGAGGACCAGGTCACCACCTCCTCGTCCAGCCTCTTCCACACCTCATAGAGGGTGACCAGCCAGGGGAAGAGCTCCATTTTCTGGACCTCGGGCAGGTTCCGGGAGAAGAGCTGGTAGAGGTGGTGGTGGGTGTTGATGAGGCCGGGGTAGACCGCCATGGAGGCGGCGTCGATGACGGAATCGGCCTGGTGGAAGTCGGGGCCGATGGAGCGGATCACCCCGTCCCGGATGAACAGGTTGACCCGCTCATAGAGGGTGTCGTTGTCGTCGCAGGAGATGACGTATCGGGCGTTTTTAATGAGCAGGGTGGACATAGTAAACCTCCTTTGCGCACAGCCGCAGGCGGCACCGCCGTGTGGCTCCAGTATACCACAGGAGGGGGGAAAAGCATAGAAAAAAGGCGCCGGACGGTCGCAGTCCGGCGCCTGGAAAGGGAGCGCTTATTCCTCGGAGATGGTGTAGCCGCTCAGGTCGATGCGGAAGGTGCAGGTGGCCACCACGCTGTCCGTCTCCCCGTCGCTCTTCAGGAAGGAGAGGGTGTAGTCGTAGATGCCGCCGTCGGTCATCTGGTAGAGGCCGTCGGCCTCCTGGGCGAAGACGGCGCCACACTTGAAGAAGTAGTGGTCCTCGCTCTTGGTCCACCAGCCGGAGCCCTCCTCGGCGCCGGTCTGGCTGGAGATGGACCAGGTGGTGGGGTCGCCGCCGTTGATGGCGCGGGAGATCTTGTCAAACTGGAGGGTGCCCTCCGTCAGGGCCTGGGGCACGGCAAAGTACACGGTGTACTCGCCGCCGCCTCCCATGGCGGCCACCTGGGCCTGGGTCAGGGTGCCGCTGCCGCCGTTCTGGACCAGGGCGGTGCTCTCGTCAAAGGAAAGGCCGGTCTCAGTGGAGGTCACCCCGTCGGGCAGCTCATGGGTGGAGACCACCACGCCGGAGAGGACCACGGGCTCCTGGGCATCCTCCTCCATGCCCTCGCCGTCGGTATCCTCGTCCTCCGAGTCCTCGCCGCCGGGGGTCTGGTCCTCACCGCCGGGGACCTGGTCGCTGTCGTCCACCACCGGGTTGCCTTCGCTGTCGGTGGGGGCGTCCACGCCCTCGGCCACCTCAATGGCGCCGGGCTTGGCCCCGTCCAGCACCACGCCGCCGGCTTGGATCTGGGCCTTGTCAATGGCGCCCTGGTTGTCCACCGCCACGGCGGCCCGGGCGGTGAGGGTGCCGATGGCGGCCTCCTCGCCCACGGCGATGGTGTTCTCATCGCCGTCCACGGTGACCTGGGCGGCCTGGGCGCCCTTGCCCAGGGTCAGGGAATTTCCGTCCCCGGCGAGGGCCAGCTCCCCCCGGACCTCCGTGCCGGTGAGGGTGAGGTCGGCGCCGCTGGTCCCCACCAGCAGGTCCCCCTCCAGGGTGGAGCCGGTCACGGTGAGGGTGGCCTCCCCGGCCTTGGGGGTGACCAGCACGCCGCCGGTCACGTTGGCCTCCTCCACGGTGACGCCGTCGGCGGCCACCAGCAGGATGCCGTCCACATCGCCGGTCACCTGGGCGTTTTTCTGATTGGCATACTCAGCTACGGCGTTGTCCAGCACCGTCACCACGGAGGCCCGGGTGATGTCGGCGCTCAGGGCCAGGGTGTGGTTGCCCACCCCCTGGATGATGCCGGCCTTGGCCATGGCGTCGATGTAGCCGGCGGACCACGCCGCGGCGGAGTCGCCGTCCACAAAGCCGCTCAGGTCGGGGACCTGGGAGGGACGGATGCCCAGAGCGCGGGCAAAGAGGACGGTGGCCCGCTCCCGGCTCATAAGCTCGGTGGCGTTGCAGTTGACGCCGTCCCCCTCCAGGATGCCGGCGGCGGTGAGCTGAAGGATGTAGGGGGCGTACCACTCGTCGCCCTTCAGGTCGGCGTAGCGGTTCTCGGCCTGCTCGGTGTAGCCCATGGTGCGGCTGAGGAGGGCGGCGAACTCGCTCACCATCATGGCGTCATCGGGACGCATGCCCCGGTCGTCCCCCTCCACGATGCCGTAGCCGTGCCAGCGCTGGAAGGCGGACTGGCTCCAGTGGCCGTTGAGCTCGGGGAGGCTGTCGGCCTTGGCGGCGCCGGCCTGGGGGGCGGTGAGGGAGGCGGTCAGGGTCAGGGCCAGAAGGGCCGCGGGGATCTTTCGCATGGTGATGCTCCTTTGTGTGTTTGAATCAAAAAAAGCGGGGGCTCCGCCGTGGGAGCCCCCGCCCGGCGACAGCGCCGGGCCCGGTGGCCGGGCGCTGGCTGTGCCGATAAGGATACTAGAACGCTATCATTTTTTCAAGTTTGAACTTCTGGAAATGGAGGAAAGGGATTACTCGATGGAGACCACCTGGTAACCGGCCTCCTCCACGGCCTTTTTCAGCGCCTCGTCAGTGGCGGGGCCGCTGACGGTGGCGCACTTGCCCTCCAGGTCCACGGTGGCGGACTCGCCGGGCAGGCCGGTGAGGGCCTTGGTGACGTGGGCCACGCAGTGCTGGCACATCATGCCTTCGATCATGATTTTCTTTTCCATATGAGACACTCCTTTTTCATTTTTGGGTGAGGATTTCGCTGCTTCAGGTTGCGCGGGAGCGGGGGCCGCCGGGATGGCCGGGGCGGTGTGCCTGGGCTTGAAGAGCTTGAGACGCAGGGCGTTGGTGACCACGCTCACCGAGCTCAGGCTCATGGCGGCGGCGCCGAACATGGGGGAGAGCTGCCAGCCCAGGATGGGGAAGAAGACGCCGGCGGCCAGGGGGATGCCGATGGAGTTGTAGCAGAAGGCCCAGAAGAGGTTCTCCTTCACATTGCGGATGGTGGCCTTGGAGAGCTCCACGGCGGTGACGGCGTCCATGAGGTCGCTCTTCATGAGGACGATGTCGGCCGACTCGATGGCCACGTCGGTGCCGGCGCCGATGGCCAGCCCCACGTCGGCCCGGGCCAGGGCGGGGGCGTCGTTGATGCCGTCGCCCACCATGGCCACCTTTTTCCCCTCGGCCTGGAGTCCGGCCACCACCCGCTCCTTGTCCTGGGGCAGGACCTCGGCGATGACGGTGCTCACCCCCAGCTCCCGGCCGATGGCGTCGGCGGTGCGCTTGTTGTCGCCGGTGAGAAGGACCACGTCGATGCCCAGGTCACGGAAGGCGGCGATGGCGGCGGCGCTGGTGGGCTTCACCGTGTCGGCCACGGCGATGACGCCCATCAGTCTGCCGTCCTGGGCGAAGTAGAGGGGGGTCTTGCCGTCTTCGGCCAGGGCGTCGGCGGCGGCCTGGTACCCGCCCAGGGCCACCCCCTCCTCCTCCATCATGGCCCGGTTGCCCGCCAGGAAGGCGCTCCCCTGGAGGTCGGCCCGGACCCCCTTGCCGTGGACGGCCAGGAAGCCCTCCGCCGGGACCAGGGGGATGTTCCGCCCCTCCGCCTCGGCCACGATGGCCTCGGCCAGGGGGTGCTCCGAGGGCTTTTCCAGGGAGGCGGCCACGCAGAGCAGCTCCTCAGCGGTGACGCCGTCAACAGTTTGGATGTCGGTGACCCTGGGCTTGCCCTGGGTGACGGTGCCCGTCTTGTCCAGGACAATGGTCCGGATGGCGTGGAGGGTCTCCAGGGCCTGGGCGGACTTGATGAGGATGCCGTTTTCCGCCCCCTTGCCGGTGCCCACCATGATGGCCACGGGAGTGGCCAGGCCCAGGGCGCAGGGGCAGGAGATGACCAGAACGGCCACCCCGGCGGTGAGGGCCCGGGTGATGTCGCCGCCGGTGGCGATGAGCCAGACCACGGCGGTGACGGCGGCGATGGTCATGACCACCGGGACAAAGACCCCGGCCACCTTGTCGGCCAGCTTGGCGATGGGGGCTTTGGAGGAGGCAGCCTCGTCCACCAGAGCGATCATCTGGGCCAGGGTGGTGTCGCCGCCCACCCGGGTGGCCCGGAAG
>DXCX01000076.1 GCA_019115785.1 Candidatus Intestinimonas merdavium
GGTCCAGGGCGGAGGTGGCCTCATCACACAGGAGGATCTTGGGGTCGGAGGCCAGAGCACTGGCGATGGCGATGCGCTGTTTCTGACCGCCGGAGAGCTGGGAGGGATAGGCGTCGGCCTTGTCGGGCAGGCCAACGGTGTCCAGCAGCTCCCGGGCCCGCTGCCGGGCCTGAGTTTTGCTCACCCCGGCGATCTCCATGGGAAAGCAGATGTTGTCCAGGCAGGTGCGCTGCATGAGCAGGTTGAACTGCTGAAAGATCATGCTGATGCCCCGGCGGGCCCGGCGGAGCTGGGCGGCGGAGAGGGTACACAGATCCACCGCCCTTCCATTCTCCTCCAAGAGGCCGTCGATGAGGACCTGGCCCGAGGTGGGCCGCTCCAGCAGATTGATGCACCGGACCAGGGTGGACTTGCCCGCGCCGGACATGCCCACAATACCGAAAATATCCCCGGTGGGGATGGTGAGATCCACGTCGGTCAGGGCCTGGAAATCCCCGTCCGCGGTGGGAAAGATCTTGGAAATGTGTTTGAGCTCAATCACGGGATGGATGCCTCCCTACTTTCTCTCTGTCACAGGGGCGCATGGGGTATTTTATGCCATGGGCCATGGCCTGTCAAGCCGTTCAGCCGCCCTGTGCCGCCTTCTTGTGCTGGCGCTCCACCAGGTCGGCCAGAGTGATGTGGTCCACCACGCCGGCCACCGCCTGCTGGATCTCCCGCCACACCTCCACGGTGACACACTGGTCCGCCCGGCAGCAGCACTCGCTGCCGTCCACACAACTCACCGGGGCAAGGCTGCCCTCCAGGGGGCGCAGGATCTCTCCCACCGTGTACTCCGCCGGGTCGCGGGTCAGCAGATACCCGCCCCCAGCGCCCCGGACGCTGCGGACCAGCCCGGCCCGGGAAAGAGGGGTGACGATCTGCTCCAAATATTTGTCTGAAATGTCCTGCCGCTGGGCCACATCCCGGAGGGGAACGGGAACACCGGGGTCTGACAGGGCTAAATCCAACATCAGCCGCAGGGCGTAACGGCCCTTCGTGGAAATTTTCATGGGAACCTTCCTCGTTTAGTTTTTTAACAGTCTGCCAGTTTGTGTTCCTATAATACCACAGGAATAGTATGTTTTCAAGTGCGAGGCCGGATTTTGGGGCTTCTTTCCACCCGCAGTCCGTACAGGAAGCGGAGCCGCCGCGCTCCCGGCCCGGAGGGGACCAGGAGCGCGGCGGCTCCGCCTAGGGCTGGTCATATTGGAAGCGGTAGAGAACATCAGCGGCCTCTTTGGGAGTCAGGGTGCCGCTGGGGTCCAGCCGTCCGCCGGGGGACCAGGCCAGCAATCCGGTGTCGGCAGCCCAGTAGAGGGAGTCGTCGGCCCAGGGGGAGACGTCGGTGTAGTCGTTGCATTCCGCCACGCCGTCGGGGAGAAAGGTGTCCCGCCCCTGGAGGGCGGCCCAGCGCCGGAGGAGGACGGCAGCCTCCTCCCGGGTGATGGGGCGGTCGGGCTCAAAGCGGCCTCCGCCGGTGCCCAGCACCAGGCGGCGCTCCGCCGCCCAGCCTACGGCGGTGGAACAGGCGTCGTCCCGGAGTACGTCGGAAAAGCCCTGGGCGGCCACGCCGGGGACGGCGCCGGCGCTCTCCCACAGCAGGACCACAAACTCCCCACGGGTGACGGCGGCGGGGACAGCGGCGGCCCTGGCCCGGGGAAACAGCAGCAGAAACAGCAGGAGCAAGGCAGCTGAGATTCGCATGGCACTCCCTCATTTCACAGTGGTGTGCCATAAAATACCATTTCATGGAAGGGAAGTCAAGGGGAAGACTGTCGGGGAGGATTGGGAAATGAGGCCTAGAAAAAACCGGAGTCATAGACCAGGGTACCGACGGCGTCGTAGCCCCGGAGGCGGCGGTTAAAGGAGTAGCCGCCGCTGCGGCCCTCCAGGGGATTGGGGAGGCGGACCCGGGCCAGCCATACCCCCTCCGCCACTGGCCGGGCCTCGGCGGTGACAGGATCGGATTCCCTGGGGGCGTCGTCTGTGCCGAGTCGGTAGGTGTAGTTCATCGTGACCTCCACCCGGGAGATGGCGGGGTCCAGGGCGCAGACGGCAAAGAGGTATTCGGTATCGTCCTCCAGCCACTGTCCGTCGGAGAAGCGGAGCGGGCCTTCGGCCACGGCCAGGAGGGCGGCGGCCAGCGGGGTCTCTTCCGTGGGGGTGAGGATTTGGAGGGGTGGGGAGAGGAAGATATCGGTCAAAGCCCTCCACAGGGGGCCGGGCCGGTGCTCCAGCAGCGCCACGGCAAAGGCGTCCTCGGTTCGGCTGACCAGCCAGACGGAGGGAAGCGTTCCAAACCGGGCGGTGTAGCCGGGATCAAAGGTGATCTCCCCCTGGGCCGCGATCTCGCCGGGGCCGAAGCCGTACTCGGTCTCCAGGGCCCGGAGGGCCAGCGTCTGGGTGGGCCAGGCCCAGCCGGTGGCCCACCAGAGGAGAAAGAAGGACAGAACCAGTAGCAGCAGGCTGAGGGCCAGACGGACCCGGACCGGGAGGGAGCGCAGGTACTTTTTCACGGGGCCTCTCCTCCTTCCAGCGTGACGGTAAAGGCGGCGATTCCCCGGTCTGAGGCCAGGGTGAAGGTAAACTGCCGGGCGTCGGGGTCGGGTTCTTCCAGGAAGACCCGGCAGAGGTCCCGGGGCGAGTTGCCGGTGTACAGGAAGGAGATCCGGCCGGGGTCATAGTTGTTGCCCCGGTCGTCCACGACGGTGCAGGGCAGGTTGTCCGTCACCAGGGCGCCCAGCCAGGGCTGAAGGTGGAGGCTGGAGACCAGAAAGGCCAGGTGGGTGGACGCATCGCCCCCGTTCCCCGGCCGGAAGAGGAGGAGGGCCTCCCCGACGGGGGAGAGGGAATAGGGCCCGATGTCCCCGCCGCCGGTGACGGTGCCGGTGTCAATCACGGCGTCCCCCTGGCTGCGGACGTATTGCTCCATGATGTACTCCGGGTCCTGTTCGGCCAGGGCGACGCGCGGGTCCTTCGGAGGGAGGCCGGAGGTGGAGCCGAAGAGATTGGAAAGTCCCAGGCACAGGGCCAGCCCAAAGAGCAGGACGGCGGCGGTAAGGGCGGCGTGGTAGAGCCGCCAGGGCCAGGGGGAGTGGGCCAGGTCCAGGGCCCGGCCCAGCTCCTGGGGGTCCCCCATGGCGGCCACGGCGGCCTCCTCAGCCGCGTCCCGGTCCATGCCGGTCGCCATCAGGACCGCCTGATGGTCCTGGATGTGGTCGGAGAGCTCCTGCCGGATGGCGGGGGCCTCCCATCTGCACCGGAGCTGCCGGGTGACGATTTCGCAAAATTGGCGGCGGTACATGCTCCGCCTCCTTTCATTGGGGGATGTCATCGCAGAGCAGGGTGCCGGCGGCATCATAGCCCCGGAGGGACACATAGGTGTTGCCGCCGGTCTTCTCCAGGGCGATGGGAGTTAGCCAGAGGCCGCTGCCTGGCTGGGTCTCCGAGGCGAAGACGGTAACTCCTCCGTGGGGATGAGGACCTGGAAGGGCCAGTAGAAGTCCCGGACACCGCGCCAGAAAACCCACCACGTGGGCCGGAGAACGGAGACGGCGTAGCGGCCGTCCTTCTCACTGCGCGGGCTGCTGTGCATAGGGCCTCCTTGGGTATGGGAGGGGGGTATCAGGCCAGGGCGGGGGAGGTCCTCGCCAGAACGGCGTTCACCGCCTCCGAGAAGGCTGTCCACTCCTTTTTCCGTTCCTCCAGGGCCCGCAGGCCCTTTTTGGTGATGCGGTAGTACTTCCGGGTCCGGCCGGTGTCGGCCTCCCTGGTGTAGGACTTCACCGCCCCCTCCTTCTCCAGGCTGTGGAGGATGGGGTAGAGCGTCCCCTCCTTCAGAGCAAAGGTGTGGTCGCTTCGGGTGTCCAGCTCGGCGATCATCTCGTAGCCGTATTTGTCTCCCGTGGAGAGCAGGGAGAGGACCAGAAGGGTGGTGCTGCCGGCGAGCAGGCTTTTGTCCGCCTTCATGGGTGTCACTCCTTTCCTGTGAGAGGGAAGATACCTCGATATTCTAGGTATACTATACCTCGAAAAGCTAGGCATATCAAGAGAAAAAAGCGCGGGAGAAGAGGGGTATTCTCCCGCGCCGGGCTATTCATTTCATACGGTTTCTCAGGGGTTCCCCCGCCAAATAGTGATGCAGGTTTTCCAGAGCGATGGCCACGACACGCTCCCGGGTGCCCTCCAGGTGGAGGCCACCGGCTACGTGTGGGGTGAGGATCAGGTTGTCGATGTCCCAGAGGGGGGAGTCGGCGGGGAGGGGTTCCGGCTCGGTGACGTCCAGCGCGGCGCCCCACAGCTTGCCTACCCGCAGCGTTTCGGCCAGGGCCTGGGGATCGATGGCAGAGCCGCGGCCGCCGTTGAGGAGGATAGCGTCATCCTTCATGAGGTCCAGACGGCGCTGGTCAACGATGTGGACGGTGGCGGGCGTCTGGGGGAGGGCCAGGGCCACCACGTCGGCCTTGGGGAGCCACTGGTCCAGCTCATCCAGGGTGTGGATCTCGTCCAAACCGGCGGGGGGCGGGCAGGCCGTCCGCTTGAGCCCCACGGTATGTGCCCCCATGGTCTGGCACAGGGCGGCAAAACGCTGTCCAATGTCCCCAGCCCCCACCACCAGCACGGTGGCGCCGGCGAGGGTCTTCACGGTGCCCAGGTCGGCCCAGCGGTGAGCACGCTGATTGTCCCGGTATTGAGGCAGACGCTTGAGAAGGGCGAGCAGGCAGGCGAAGAGGTGCTCTGCCACTGAGGGGCCATAGGCACCCACGGCAGAGGTGAGCATGACGCCCTGCGGCAGAGCGCCGGGCTTCAGGTACATATCCACCCCGGCGCTCCAGGTCTGAAGCCACTTTAACGTGGGGGAGGCGGAGAGGACATCGACCGGCAGACAGCCCAGCACCACGGTGGCCCCCTCCACAGCGGCGGGGTCGGAGAGAGGGACGGTGAGGCCGCGGTTGTCCATCAAGGGAAGAAAACGCTGTACCGCGTCGGGAGCGGCGGCGCAAAATTGCGCCCGCTCCGCCTCGGTGAGAGGGAGGGCGTTGAAAATAAGCTCGGGCATGGTGGGACCTCCTTGTAAAAGTAAATATGAGCATGCTCAGAAGAGAAAAAGGACGCCATTGACGAAGCTGCTGGCCGGGCGTACAATAGGAGCTTGAAAGAAAACCGCCGAAAGGGCGGAGACAGGGAGGATGCCGCCATGGAGCAGATCAAAAGCGCGGTGCTCATCGGCCTTGGGGCCATGGGTGCCTTTTTCGCCCCGGGCCTTCAGAGGGCCCTGGGGGAGCGGTTTCAAGTCATGGCCGCCGGGGAGCGGAAAAGCCGACTGGAGCGGGGGGTGACAATCAACGGCACAGGCTACCGTTTTCCCATCGTGGAACCGGGAGAGGAGACGGGCCCGGCGGACCTGGTCATCATCGCCGTGAAGGACTACGCTTTGGCAGAGGCCCTGGAGCAGGTGAGAGCCCAGGTGGGGCCGGATACCATTTTACTGCCGGTGCTCAATGGACTCAGCTGCGCCAGACAGACCGGAGCGGTGTACGGCATGGAGAAGGTGCTCTATGCCAGTATGTGGGTGGCCTCCTCTATGGAGAACGGGGTGGCCCACTTTGACACTGAGCGGGGGCTTATCCGCTTTGGTGAGGCGAAAAATGACGCCTGGAGCCAAAGGGTGAAGGCCCTGGCACAGCTCTTCGACCGTGGCGGCATCCGGTATTCGGTAGAGCCTGACATGCTCCGCTGCCTGTGGGTGAAATTTATGGGCAACGTGAGTGAAAACCTGCCCTGCGCCCTGCTGGGGGTACCCTATGGCGCCTATCGGCCGGGCAGTGAGGCCGACGCCATCCGAAAGACCCTCATGGAGGAGGTGGCTGCGGTGGCCAGGGCGGAGGCCGGGGTAGTCTTCACCCAGGCCGACCGGGAGGCTCGGGACAAGGTGACCTATGGCCAGAACCCGGCCAACCGGCCCTCTACCCTCCAGGACCTGGAGCGGGGGCGGAAGACGGAGGTGGACCTCTTCGCCGGCGCCATGGTGGAGCTGGGAAGGAAGCACGGAATCCCCACGCCCTACAGTGAGCTGATGCTCCACGGCATCCGGGTGCGGGAGGAGAAGAACGCGGGGACCATGTCCGGCGTATAGATCATTCAGATGAAAAACGGGATGACGCGCAGCGTCATCCCGTTTTTGGTCATGATAAATGGGCCAGATCAGTTCATCTGCTTCCGGCGGGAGATATTCATGGTGCCGTCCTGCATGTCACCCACCCACTCCAGGCTCTTGCCGGTGCCGTAGGCCACGCAGGAGATTGCGTCGTCGGCCACATGGGTCTCGATGCCGGTGTGAGACTCGATGAGCTTGTCGAAGCCCCAGACCAGGCTGCCGCCGCCGGTCATGACGATACCGTTGGTGGAAATATCGGCCACCAGCTCGGGGGGGGTGCGCTCCAAGACGCCGTGAATGGCCTCCAGGATACGGGTGGAAACCTCCTCAAAGGCCTCGATCATCTCGGAGGAGGTGACGGTGAAGACCCGGGGCAGGCCGGTCATGAGGCAGCGGCCCTTGACCTCAAAGGACTGCTCCTCAGGACGGGGGAAGACACAGCCGATCTGCATCTTGATCTCCTCAGCAGTACGTTCGCCGATGAGCACGTTGTGCTTCCGGCGTATGTACTTGATGATGGCCTCGTCGAACTGATCGCCTGCGATCTTGATGGAGGTGGACTCCACGATGCCGCCCAGGGAGATGACGGCGATGTCTGTGGTGCCGCCGCCAATGTCTACCACCATGTGGCCGTCGGGCTTGGTGATGTCGATACCGGCGCCGATGGCGGCGGCCAGGGGCTCCTCAATGAGGAAGACCCGGCGGGCGCCCGCCTGGATGCCGGCATCCACCACGGCACGCTCCTCCACCTCGGTGATGCCGGAGGGCACGCAGATGACCACACGGGGCTTGAAGAGACGGAAGGAGGCCGCCTTGCGAATGAACTCCTTGAGCATGCGCTCGGTCATGTCGAAGTCGGAGATCACGCCCTCACGGAGGGGGCGGATGGCCACAATGTTGCCGGGGGTACGGCCCAACATCTGCTGGGCTTCAGTGCCCACCTTGAGGAGGGTGCCCTTGTCCTTGTCCATGGCCACCACGGAGGGCTCCCGCAGTACCACGCCCTTGCCCTTTACGTATACCAAAATCGAAGCGGTACCCAGATCGATACCGATATCCTTTGCGAACATACCAGCACCTCGAAACAGTTTAAGCTTACGCTTTAGTTTAGCCAAGAAACCCATCGTTTATCCCCTTTGCGGAAATGCGGTTGAAAATATGGCGCCGCCGACGGCTGGCACGTATCATAAAAAGAGGGCTCCAGCGGTCGGGCAGAACTATTATATAGGGAATTTCGACGTATTTCAACCTCAATTTCAAAAACAAGGCATGAATATTGCCCTGTCAAAGGGGGGAAAACCGTCTATTTGCAGTGATTGGACCAATTTAGGAGAATTGGGTCCTATTTCCTGGCCCTGGCCAGGGTGACGCAGACCACGTCGGCGGCTCCCGCGGTACGCAGGGTACGGGCGCACTCGGATAGGGTGGAGCCGGTGGTGACCACGTCATCAATGAGCAGGATACGCCGGCCGGCGATAAGCTCCGGGTCGGTGGGGCGGTAAGCACCCAGGACATTGGCCCGGCGGGCGCTGTCGTCCTTGCCCAGGCCGGATTGGGCGCTGGTATCCCGGACCTTAATTAAAGTCTCAGCGGCCACATCCTCCAGCTCCAGGGCGGCGGCCTCCGCCAGGAGCATGGCCTGGTCATAGCCCCTGGCCTTCCGCCGCTGGGGGGACAGGGGGACCCAGGTGATGAGGTCGTACCGCCCTGCCAGGTGGTCCCGAACGCACTGGGCCATCAGGCGGCCGTAGACCTTGGCGTAGCCCCGGGAGCCCTTGAATTTGTAGCGGTGAAAGGAGGCTCGTACCTCGTCCTGGTACCAAAGGGGGGAGGCGCACAGGGAGACGAACTCCATGGTCTGTTCCGCCTCCGCGCCCACACTCCAGGGGAGGTGCCCCTGGCAATGGGCGCAGAAGCCCTCCTCGCCCTTATGGAGCAGCTTTTTGCAGAAGACACACTTGGGCGGGAACAGCAGGTCCAGCAGGACCTCCAACGGCCCGGTCATGACGGCTCCTCCAGGTCGATGGGACCGTGCTCCTTTTCAAATTCCCGGATACAGGCGGTGATGAGATACAGAATCTGCCGGCTCATGGAGCGGCCTTCATAGGCGGCCACACATTGCAGCTTGTCGTGGAGCTCCGCATCCATACGGATGCTCAGATGGGTCCGTTTTTCCATATGCCTCGTCTCCTCTCCTATGAGGTAAACAAAGCATATCCCTTGCAATAAAAATTAAACTAAAGTTAGTGCATTTTTAGGGCATAAAATTTAAAGGTTTTTCACGCTTTCGGTCGAGCTTCCCGGAAAAAGACAACTGTGTGACGGCCCCTGAAAGGGGAAGAGTCACTGCCCGGCCAGCCTGGCCCGGAGGCCGGAGTAGCGCCGCTGCTGGCGGTCGTTGCGGACCATCTGGGCCACCTTTTCCTCGTCCCCCACCAGGATGAAGAGCTCCCGGGCCCGGGTGATGGCGGTGTAGAGGACGCCCCGGGAGAGCAGCATGGGGGAGCCGTCGCTGACAGCCAGGATGACGGCCCGGTACTCGCTGCCCTGGGCCTTGTGGACGGTCATGGCGTAGGCCGGCTCCAGCTCCCCCAGCATCTCGGGGCCGTACTCCACCAGCCGCCCGTCGAAGTCCACGGTGATGAGCTCGCCCCGGGGGTCCATGTCGGTGATGCGGCCGATGTCGCCGTTGAAGACCCCCATCCCCGCCGAGCGGCCATCCCGGTCCCTCCACATAATATCGTAGTTGTTTTTTACCTGCATGACCCGGTCGCCCAGCCGGAAGAGATAGGGGCCGAAGCGCCGTTCCCCCTTCCCCTGCTCCCCCGGGTTGAGGGCCTCCTGGAGGCGCTGGTTGAGGGAGAGGGTGCCGCTGTGATGCTTTCGGGTGGGGGAGAGGACCTGGATCTGGTCGGCGGGGATGCCCATTTTCTCCGGCAGCCGGGTCTTGACCAGCTCCACGATGGTCTCCGCCGTTCGCACCGGGTCCCGGCGGCGGAGGAAGAAGAAGTCCTTCTGGTGGTTGGTGAGGTCGGGGAGCTCGCCCCGGTCCACCCGGTGGGCGTTCATGACGATGGCGCTCTCGGCAGCCTGCCGGAAGATTTCGGTGAGGCGGATGGTGGGCACCTTTCCGCTGCGGATGAGGTCGGAGAGGAGGTTCCCCGGTCCCACGGAGGGGAGCTGGTCCGGGTCCCCCACCAGAATGAGGCGGCAGTCGCTGCGCAGGGCGGAGAGCAGGGCCCGCATGAGGGGGACGTCCACCATGGAGGTCTCGTCCACGATCACGGCATCAGCGGAGAGGGGCTCGTCCTCGTCATGGGAGAAGACCAGCTGCCCGGTATGCTGGTCAAACTGGGTCTCCAACAGGCGGTGGATGGTGGCCGCCTCCGTGTCGCAGGCCTCGCCCAGACGCTTGGCGGCCCGGCCGGTGGGGGCGGCCAGGGCGGTCTCCAGGCCCAGGGCGTCGAAGAGGGCCAGGACCCCCCGGAGACAGGTGGTCTTGCCGGTTCCCGGCCCGCCGGTGAGGAGCATCACCTGCCGCTCCGCCGCCAGGGCCACCGCCTGGCGCTGCTGGGGGGCATAGGTGATGCCCTGGCTGGATTGGATGTCGCTGAGCAGCCGGTTCAGGTTGGAAGGGGGCAGCAGCTCCCGGGTGCACATCTCCTCCAGCCGCCAGGCTACGTACGCCTCCGCCTCCTGGATGGGGGCGAGGTAGCAGGCGTCCTCCCCGGCCACCTCCTCCCGGGTGAGGAGGCCCTGGTGCTCCAGAGAGTCCAGAGCCTCGGCCAGACCGGCGCCCTCCACGCCGATGAGCTGCCCCGTGGCCCGGAGCAGCTTTTGGGCCGGCAGGAAGGTGTGACCGTTGTTGAGGTTGTGGGTGAGCTCGAAGAGGATGGCGGCCTCCAGCCGCTGGGGGTCCTCCCCGTCCAGACCCAGGGCCAGGGCCAGCTCGTCGGCGGTGGAGAAGGGGACCCCCAGCTCCTCATCCACCAACAGATAGGGGTTGTCCCGAATGACGTCCAGGGCAAGGTCGCCGTAGCGGCGGTAGAGGGGCATGCCCAGCTGAAGGGGCAGGCCGTGCTCTCCCAGAAAGTCCAGCAGCAGACGCATACCCATCTGGAGGCGGAAGGCCTCCCCGATCTGAAGGGCGCGCTTGCGGGTGATGCCTTTGATTTTGGTGAGCTGCTCCGGATGCTCCTCCAAAATGGTGAAGGTATCGGCGCCAAAGGCCTCTACCATGCGCCGGGCGGTGGCGGCGCCCACCCCCCTGATGGCGCCGGAGGCCAGGTATTCAAAGATGGCCTTTTCCCCCACAGGGATGCGCCGCTCCACGATCTCGGCCTTGAACTGCTCGCCGTAGGAGGAATGGCGGGCCCAGGTGCCCTGGACGGCCAGACCCTCACCGGGGGCGGCGCCGGGCATACAGCCCACCACCGTCACCGGCTCCCCGTCTCCCACCTCAAGGCGGAGGACGGTATAGCCGTTTTCCTCATTGCGGAAGATGACGGAGTCCACCGTCCCCTCCATCACTGTGAGCGCTTTGGTCGCCTCCATGCCATTCCACTTCCTTCCGGTGGAGATAGGGCCTTAGATCAGGTCCAGATAGTCGTTGATCCGCTCCATGGGGCAGACCAGCACCTGGGGCAGGGTGTTGGCCAGGGCGGCGGCCGCCGCCTTGCCCTTGGTGTCCAGACCGGCGTCGGCAATGAGGACGGTGTAAGGCCGGGCGCCCCCCAGCCGCAGCCATAAAAGCTCCTTCACAGTCTGCTCCAGACCGGTCCCATCCCCCCTGGCGGCCACCACGGCGCAGGCGCCGGGCTGGTTCCCGGCCTGGGTGTACATGGCCCGACGGAAAAGGAGCCACAGAGCGGAAAACAGGCCGAAAACGGCCAGCAGGGACAAAAGAATCTCTCCAGCAGCGTACAGCAAAACGATCCACCTCCGCGCCATCCTATGCGCGGAGGTGGGAAAGGGTCAAAAAATTGAGGTAAAGCCGAAGGTGATGCCGGTGATGAGAAAGCCGGCAATGAGGACGCCAGCAAAGATGGCGGGCAGGGATTTCCGCAGGCTCATATCCAGGAAGGCGGCTACCAGGGCGCCCGTCCAGCCTCCGGTACCCGGAAGGGGGATGGCCACGAAGATCATCAGGCCCAGATAGCGGTATTTGGTGACCTTCCGGCCCTTCAGGTGGGCCTTGGCCTCCAGCTTGTCCACCACCCGGTCCAGCTGGGGCAGGTGGCGGCGCATCCACTTGAAAATACGGCGGATGTAGACCACGATAAAGGGGATGGGGATCATATTGCCAATGACGGCGGCCACAAAAGCGGCGAAATGGGATAGCCCGTGGGCCACCCCCCAGGGGATACCGAAGCGCAGCTCCAGAACGGGGGCCATGGACACCACCACTGTGGAGAGGAAGGCGCCCAGGTCTGTATTATTGATCCATTGTAAAAAATCCAAGCTTCATTCACCTCGGCGACTATTGTACCATAGATCAGGTCGAATTGACGATAAAGAATTTGTGAAATTTTTGGGAGACGTGTCAATTTACAGGGCTGCGGGGCAAATGGCCGCCGCCCCTATCTGTCTTCGGCCTTTTTCCCGCCGGGGAAGACGCCGTCCAGAGCCAGGTCCAGCCCCAGCTCCCGGCCCAGAAGGTCGCACACCAGCCGGGAGACCGACACCCCCCGCTGAGTGGCGGCGGCCTTGATGGCATCCCGATATTGTGCGGGGACGGACACCGAAAAGGTATAGTAATTTTTTTGACGGTATTGATTGACAGCCCGTTGAGATGTTGCCAAGCTTATCACTTCCGAACAAACAAAATTAGAATAAAAGATAACATTGACATTATCGTTGAATATGCTATAATAAAACTATGAGGTGATATTTATGGAAGCATTCCTCCCCTGGCTCTATGCCCGCTACATCTATCCCTACCAGGAGGAGCGCGTCCTGGGGAGCGGCTATGAGCTGGATCTCTCCCTCATGGACAGCAATCTGACCCCGGAGGAGCGTGTGAACTTCAACAAGAGCCGGGAATTTTTCTCCCTTCAGGCCTTTGTGCTGGGCCTGCGCACGGGCATCGGTCTCTCGGAGAGCTTTCAGCCCCGCCGGGCGGAGTGAATCCGCCCGGCATCAGGCATGTCAGTTCAGCATCCGTTTCAGGTATTGTCCGGTGTAGGAGGCGGCGCACTGCGCCACCTCCTCGGGGGTACCGGTGCATACAATGGCCCCGCCGCCGTCGCCCCCCTCGGGGCCCAGATCGATGAGGTAGTCGGCGGTCTTGACCACGTCCAGGTTGTGCTCAATGACCACCACAGTATTCCCGGCGTCCACCAGCTTCTGGAGGACCTCGATGAGCTTGTGGACGTCGGCGGTGTGGAGCCCGGTGGTGGGCTCGTCCAGGATATAGATGGTCTGGCCGGTGGAGCGCTTGGAGAGCTCCGTGGCCAGCTTCACCCGCTGGGCCTCGCCGCCGGAGAGCTCCGTGGAGGGCTGGCCGATCTTGATATACCCCAGGCCCACGTCGCACAGGGTTTCCACCCGGGCGGCGATTTTGGGGATGGGCTTGAAGAAGGTGCGGGCCT
>DXCX01000077.1 GCA_019115785.1 Candidatus Intestinimonas merdavium
CATGTGCGTCGGAAAAAACACTGCTCAGCCCGCAAGCGTGCGAGCAAAGCGAGTGCGACGCAGCGGGCTGCAACCCTTCGAGCACGTGCTTGCACGTGCGAGAGAGCCTGTCGACTTTGTCGACAGGCTCACGGGCGCACCAGTTGGTGCGCCCGTTTGTGTACGAAGCGAGGCTCAGCCCGCCGGTTGCTCCTCGGCCGTCTCCTCGCGGGGAGATTTACCGAAGTTCTGCACCCACCCAATAAGGGCGGAGGAGAGGGTGACGGTGATCAGGGAGAATAGAATGCGGGTAAAGGGGATATAGCTCAGAGAGAGGAACAGCACGGTGAGGTCGGAGATGAGATAGCACCGGGCGATGGGCCACTTAGAGAGGTGGGAGAAGGTGAGGGCCAGGGCGTCGTCGCCGCCGCAGGCGCCGCCGATGCGGACCACCAGTCCCACACCAACCCCCACAAAAGCCGCGCCCAGGATGGCGGCGGCCACCGGATAGGGGCTCAGGTCGGGGAGCAGGGGCGGGAAGCGCTCCCAGAGAGCATGGAAGACGGCGAAGGCCAGACTGGCGGTAATGGCGTATCGGGCGAAGGAATTGCCCAGAAAGCGCCAGGCCAGCAGATAGCAGGCGATGTCCATAACAGGGCTGGTGATGGCGGGGGAGAGTCCCAGCCAGTGCTGGAGGAGCAGGGTCATCCCCAGCACGCCGCCCTCGGTGACCTGGGTCTGTTCATGGATGTTGTAGAGCCCAAAGGACAGGATGGCCGAGCCCAGCAGGATGATGCCGTAGGTGTACAAGAAAGACTTTGCTTTTTCCCTGGGGGAAGACATGATAAAACTCCTAACCTGGTTTCATTTCTGAATCTATTATATCAAAAGGCATACGGGTAAACAAGGGGCCCGCAGGGGCGGAAGGATGGGAAGGCAATGCTGGAAAATAAGGAGTACAAGAGGCAGGGAAAGGAAGCGAGAAAGCGGTGGAAGGAGGAGAGACGGGAGTTGGAGCGGGCCTTGGAGGCCCTTCAGCAGCCCCTCAAGGAGGCGGGAATCCCGGTGATGCTGGTCTTTGAGGGCTGGAGCGCCGCCGGGAAGGGAGCGGTCATCGCCCGGACCATTGCCCGCCTGGACCCCCGGAACTACCAGGTGCTCACCTTTGGGCAGGCCACGGACGAGGAGAGACGCCGTCCCATGCTGTGGCCCTTTTGGAAGGGCCTGCCCGCCAAAGGGCAGCTGGCGGTGCTGGAGCGGAGCTGGTTCGGACGGGCTCTGGAGCGGATGGAGGAGACCCCGGCGGACACCGCCCAGCTGGTAGAGGAGATCAACACCTTTGAGCGGCAGCTGTGCGACGACGGCTATCTGATCCTAAAATTCTTCCTGCACATTGGCCAGGACGAGCAGCGCCGGCGGCTGGAGAAGCTGGCGGGGGATGACGACACCGCCTGGCGGGTCACCGACCGGGATTGGCGGCAGAACCGGGACTACGTCCGGCGGAAGGAGAAGCTGGATCTCCTCCTCCAGGCCACCAACACCCCTCACGCCCCCTGGCACGTGGTGTGGAACGAGGAGAAGGGGAGCGGCGCTGTGTCGGTGCTGCGGATCGTCAAAGAGGCCATTGCCGACGCCCTGGACCACGGCGTAGCCAAGCCTGCGCCGGCGGAGCCTCAGACCTGGCCCCTGGTGAGTATGCCGCGGCTGGACCAGGTGGACCTGAGCCCCGGACTCTCCGAAGATGATTACAACGAGGCCCTGAAAAAAGAGAAAAAGCATCTGGCCAAGCTCCACAGCCGGCTCTACCGGGAGAAGGTGCCGGTGGTCATCGGCTTTGAGGGCTGGGACGCCGCGGGCAAGGGGGGCGCCATCCGCCGCCTCTCCTGGGCGCTGGACCCCCGGGGCTTTGATGTGGTGCCCATCGCCGCCCCCACAAAGGATGAGCTGGACCGGCACTACCTGTGGCGTTTCTGGCGGCAGCTACCCAAGGACGGCCACATCGTCCTCTTCGACCGGACCTGGTATGGCCGGGTCATGGTGGAGCGGCTGGAGGGACTTACCCCGGAAGCGCGCTGGAGCATGGCCTACGACGAGATCAACGAGTTTGAGCGGAGCCTGGTCCGCTGGGGGGCGGTGGTGCTGAAGTTCTGGCTCCACATCGACCCGGATGAGCAGCTGCGCCGGTTCCAGGACCGGGAGAACACGCCGGAAAAGCGGTACAAGATCACCGACGAGGACTGGCGCAACCGGGAGAAGTGGCCGGACTACGAGGTGGCGGTGGACGAGATGCTCCAAAAGACGTCCACGGAGTATGCCCCCTGGGTCATCGTGGAGGGCAACGATAAGAAATACGCCCGGCTGAAGGTGCTGCGGACGGTGCGCAAGGCCCTGGAGGAGCGGCTGGACCGCTGAGCTGGTCTGGCTCTGGGAGCAGGGCAGGCCGGAAAACTTTTTGTCCCCGTTTGTTACCATTGTGAGGTGGACAGCAAATAACCCGGATGATACAATGGAAAAACCTGATACGGCAAAGGAGAACTTGACCCATGAAGATAAAACTGCCTGTACGCGCGGCGGCCCTGACCCTGACCCTGACCCTGGCGCTGAGTCCTGTGGCCGGCGCCATCACCGTGGACGAGGCCCGGGAGATGCTCCGGGAATTCTATATCGACGAGATCCCTGAGGAGATCCTGTCCCTGCCCACCATCGATGAGATCACCACTGCCCTGGGGGACCCCTATACCTATTATATGACGGCGGAGGAGTACGCCAGCTTTCAGAATGAGCTCAACGGCGCCAACGTGGTGGGCATCGGCGTGGCGGTGGAAAACACCGCCGACGGCCTGCTGGTAACCTCGGTGGCCCCCGATTCCCCCGGAGCCAAGGCCGGGCTGAAGGCCGGCGATCTCATCGTGGCCGCCGATGGCGTCACCGTCCAGGAGGCCGGGTCGGCCAATGCCCTGGCCGGCCTGGTCGCCGGGGAGGAGGGGACCCAGGTCACCATCACTTTGATCCGGGAGGAACAGGAGCTGTCGCTCACCATGACCCGGGAGCCGGTGGTCTTTCCCACCGTCACCGGTGAAGTGGTGGACGACCACATCGGCTGGCTGCACTGCAGCAGCTTTGGGACCGATACCGGAGAGGATTTCCGGACCTACATACAGGCCGAGGACGAGGCCGCTGACCGCTGGGTGGTAGATCTGCGCGGCAATCCCGGCGGCTCCGCCACCGCCGTCATCCAGGCGGTGGGCCATGTGCTGGGCAGCCGGAACGTGGCCTATGTGGTGGACCGCCAGGGCAACGTGGCCGTCTGGCGGCCCAATCCCCTCCAGGTGGCGGGGGATGGTCTGATCCAGGAGCCTCTGGTGGTGCTGGTGGACGGCAACTCCGCCAGTGCCGCTGAGCTCTTTACCGCCGCCATGCGGGATTATAGCTATGGGCTCATCATCGGCACCCGTACCTTTGGAAAGGGCATCGCCCAAAACGTCTTTGAGCAGTCCGACGGCTCCGCCTTCAAAATCACCACCGAGCGGTACTATTCCCCGGGCTACGTGACGCCGGACCGCTCCGGCGTGCTGCCCCACCTGGTGGTGGAGGCCGGTCTGGCCGATGAGGTGGCCCGCCTCCTGTGCGGCGCTGAGGCGGAGGCATCTGAAAACGTGCTGGCCCTCCAGCTGGCGGGCCGGACCTGGTATGTACACAGGGAAGAGGCGGTGAGCGAGGACTACGCCCCGGCCTTTGCTCAGCTGCTGGCCGTCATCGCCCCCAATACCCCCATGACCCTCAACGGTAGGGCGGTCACCCCGGCGGAGGTCTCCCAGGCCTGGGGGGTGGACTACGACTCACGCTGGTTTGACGACGTGGACGGCTCCCCCTATGGCGATGAGATCAACACCCTGGCCGCCTTGGGCGTGCTCCTGGGCAATGAGACCGGCGAGTTCAATCCTCAGGGGCAGCTCACTAGGGGCGAGCTGGTGTCCATGATGGTCCAGGGCATGGGCTATTGGTGCTGGCAGAGTCAGGGCACCGCCCCCTTTACCGATGTGAGCCGGGAGGACTGGTACGCCACCGTGGTGGACATCGCCTACAACCTGGGACTCATCCAGGGAAATGAAGACGGGGAATTCCGGGCCGACGACCCGGTGGACCATCAACAGTTTTTGACCATCCTGGCCCGGATGGGCGCCCGGGCCGACCTGTCCATCCAGCAGAAGCTGGAGCAGGTGACCGAGGAAGAGACGGCGTCTGAGGCCGTGCAGGCCTACGAGCCGTGGGCCCGGGCCGCCGTGGCGGCGGCGAAGGACCTGGGCTTCCTGGCTGTGCCTTTGGAGGAGCTGGACCCCAGTACCTCCACCACCCGGGAGGAGGCCGCCGCCATGCTCTATCGGATGCTGGACTACATCGGCACCATTACGCCGGTGACCGGGGAATGATTTCCCGGGCGGGATGAAAAAACGGGGAACTTTTTTTCCCTCCGGCCGTCCAAACAGGCAGAACAGCGAGACAAGGAGGAGCTTCCGCCAATGAAGCAGAAAAAAATACTGGCCGCCGCTCTGGCGGCGGCGCTGACCCTTTCTCTGACCGCGCCCGCGCTGGCGATGGAGCCCATGACCACCGACGGGACCAGGTGGATGCCGGTCTACGAGCTGGTCCAGCGGGGGGCATCCTTCCCCACCCGGGTGTGGGGCAGCGCTGCCGAGCTGGGGGAGATGAGTCTCACCCTGGAGCGCAGCGGTGAGGAGGGGCAACAAAAGGTTGTGGTGAATGTGGCCCCGGATACCGTGCTCCTGGATGCCGCCACCGGGGAGGCGCGTACCTTTGGCGACATTCGGGCAGGGGAAACGGTCTGTGCGTGGGTGGGTCCCGAGATGACCCAGAGCCTTCCCCCCATTACCACCGCACGGCTCATCCTGTGCGGTATCCCGGCTGACTTTGCCGTGCCCACCTACGCCGAGGTGGAGCGGGTCACCGAGACCCCGGAGGGCATGGAGGTTTCTGTCAGCGGTGATGTGGTCCTCCGCCTCAGTGCCGACACCGAATATCTGTCCGCCCCCGGCTGGGAGGGGGAGGGTGTGAGCGGCGCGGACATCGTGCCCGGCACCCGTCTGCTCTCCTGGTATACCGCGGCCACCATGAGCATCCCTGCCCAGGCCGCCCCCACCAAGGTCATGGTCTTTCCCTCGAATTATTCCGGCTGGGTGTCTGTTGACGGGCTGAAGGTGGCCGTCAACGGTGAGGCGCTGCCCCTGGAGGGGGCCTCCGCCGCCAGGGTGGAGGATGGCCGCCTGATGGTGCCGGTGCGGCTTCTGGCCGAGGCCCTGGGCTGTGAGGTGACCTGGGAGGCCTATATCAACCAGGTCTCTGTCAGCAAGGGCGGCTCCGAGATCTATCACTTTACCATCGGAGGGGAGCAGGCGGCCAAAGGGGACGTCACCGTGGGCCTGGTGTCCGCGGCCCGGGCGGATGGCGGAGTCACCCTTATGGCCCTGGACGATCTCATTGTTCTCCACGGCCTCAAGCTCGCCGACGGCTGGGACGGCTGAGTCGGACGGGAAACAGATAAAAACTGCCTCGGGGCCGCAGATGCGGCCCCGAGGCAGTTTTCGTTTGTTATCCGCAGTGCCCGCAGCGTTCACAGGCGCTGGGGGTGGCGGCGCAGCCGCCCAGGGCGGTCTCCCGGAGCTCGGAGGGGATATGGCGGCCCACCTGGTACATGACGGCCAGCATCTCATCGAAGGGAATGAGCTGGCGGATGCCGCTCAGAGAGAGTTCGGCGGCCACCAGAGCGTTGGCCACACCGGCGGCGTTTCGGTTCTGGCAGGGATACTCCACCAGGCCGCCCACCGGGTCACACACCAGGCCCAGCATATTCATGAGCACGGTGGAGGCGGCGTCCAGGCACTCCTCGGGGCTCCCGCCCATAAGCTCCACGGCGGCGGAGGCGGCCATAGCGGCTGCCACGCCCACCTCGGCCTGGCAGCCCCCCACAGCGCCGGCCACGGTGGCGTTGCGCATGGCCAGATAGCCCACGGCGCCGGCGTTGAAGAGACCGTCCAAGAGCCGGTCATCGGAGATGTGATAGTGCTCCTGAAGGGCCAACAGCAGCCCGGGCACCACGCCCGAGGAGCCGGCGGTGGGGGCGGCCACGATGAGACCCATGGAGGCGTTGACCTCCAGCACCGCCATGGCGTAGGTGATGGCCTTTTGAAGCACGGAGCCGCAGATGTCCTTTTTCTTGGCCGCGTGGGCGGCCAGGTGTTTGGCCTCTCCCCCGATCAGCCCGCCCATGGAGCGGACGGGGCTCTCCAGTGGGATGGTGGCCGATGAGCGCATAATGGACAGGGCCTTGGCCATACGGCGCTTGACGGTGTCGGGGGTGGTCTCCCCCAGGGCGCACTCCCGGCGGAGCATGATCTGGGAGATGGGACAGCCCTCCTGCCGGCAGAGGTCCAAGAGCTCGCTGGCGTTTCTGAAATCCAATGGGGTTCCCTCCTTACGGCTGGACGATCATGACGTCACGGATGTGGGGATTGGCCTTAAGCTGTTCCGGGATTCCGTCGGGCAGGGTGCCGTCCGACTCAATGATGCTGTAGGCGGTGTCGCCCTTGCCCTCCCGAAACAGGCGCATAAAGGCGATGTTTACATTGTGTTCACTGAGAACCTTGGTGATGTGGGCCACCACACCGGGCTTGTCCTGGTGGATGGCGATGACGGCGGCATACTCGCCGGTAAAGTCCACTCGGACGCCGTTGATGCGAACGATGCGCACCTTGCCGCCCCCCAGAGATTCGCCCCGTACGGTCATTACCTGGCCGGCGGCGTTTTCCATACGGATGTCCACTGTGTTGGGGTGGACATCCGTCTCAGTCTCGTTGGGAGTGAAGGTAAAGGCGAGGTGCCGCTCGTTGGCAATGTGGAAGGAATCGCGAATGCACAGATCGTCTGGGGAAAAGCCCATGATTCCGCCCAGCAGGGCCCGGTCGGTTCCGTGGCCGTGGTAGGTCTTGGAAAAGGAGCCATAGAGGGTGAAGTCCACCTGCTTCAAAGGGGGCGCAATGAGCTTGTGGGCCAGATAGGCGATGACCGCTGCCCCCGCGGTGTGGGAGCTGGACGGTCCGATCATATTGGGGCCGAGGACGTCAAATACGCTGATGAAAGACATGAGCTCACTCCTTAAGCGGCGGCGGAATCCTTCATGATGAATTTCTGATAGATGGTGTTTACGATGGTACCGATGGCGTTATCACCGGACACGTTGCAGGCGGTGCCGAAGGAATCCTGGGTAATGTAGAGGGCTACCATGATGGCGCAGATGGGGCCGTTCACATCGCCGGCCTCCACGCCGAAGACCATGTAGAGGAAGGGGAGGGCGGTCATGATGGAGCCGCCGGGGGCGCCGGGGGAGGCCACCATGGCGATGCCCAGGGTCATGATGAAGGGCACCACCGTGGACAGGCTGATGGGCAGCTGGTACATCAGGCATACGGCGGTGGCACAGGCGGTGATGGTGATCATGGAGCCGGCCATGTGGATGTTGGCGCACAGAGGCACCACGAAATTGCGGATCTCCTCGAGGATGCCGTCCTTCTCCGCGCACTCCAGGTTGACAGGGATGGTAGCGGCGGAGGACTGGGTGCCGATGGCGGTGGCGTAGCCGGGGATCTGGTTCCGGAGGAGGGTGATGGGGTTCTTCTTGGCTACCGCGCCCGCCACAAAGAACTGGATCACGATGTAGATGAGGTGCATGGCGATGACCACCAGGAAGACCTTCCAGAGGATGCTCAGGATGGCAAAGGTCTTGCCGGAGTAGGTCATATTGGTAAAGGTGCCGCAGATGTAGAGGGGGAGCAGGGGGATGATGACGGTGTGGAGCACCTTGTCGATGATGGCGGAGAAGTCGCTCATGGCGTCATACAGCGCGTCCCCAATGGTTTTGCCCCGCATGGTGGACAGGCACAGACCCAGGACAAAGGCCAGGGTAACGGCGGAGAGGGTGTCCAGCAGAGGGGGAATGGAGAGGGAGAAATAGCCGGACAGGGAAACGTCGGCGGTGGCGGCGATCTGGTCCAGCGCCCCCTCACTCATGAAGGAGGGGAAGAGGGACGAGGAGACGAAATAGGAGGCTGAGCCAGCCACCAGAGTGGAGAAATAGGAGAGGATCACGGTGATGAGCAGCAGCTTTCCCGCGCCGCTGCGCAGGTTGGCGATGCCCATAGTCACATAGGCCACGATCATCAGGGGAATGACAAAGGATAGGAAGGTGCTGAAAATAGAGGAACAGGTCACGATCACGCGGTTAAACCATTCCGGCATGAAGGAACCGAACAAGATGCCAAGGATGATCGCTATGATGAGCTTCGGGATCAGGCCGATTTTCAATGTTTTCTTTCCCACACAAGTTTCCTCCTTTAACTTTCTCTGTTTCATCCATTTTTTGCGTTGACTTTTGGGTGTGATTAGTATAACATTGCAAATAAGTTTAATCAAACAAATCTATTTTATGGTATCATTGAAAAATTTTAATAACAGGATTGGTCCGATGGAAGGAGATGGGGATATGGAGCTGCGGCAGCTGACCACCTTTATCCGGGTGGCGCAGTTTCAGAGCTTTTCCAGGGCGGCGGCCAGTCTGGGCTATTCCCAGTCGGCGGTGACCGTCCAGATCCGCATGCTGGAGGAGGAACTGAAGGTACGTCTCTTTGACCGGATGGGGAAGCGCGTCTCCCTCACCGGACAGGGGCGGGCCTTTCTGGACAGCGCGCTCAGCATCCTTCAGGATGTCAACAGGGCCAAGCTCTCCCTGGCTGGGGAGGACGAGGTGCTGCGCGGCCAGCTCCACATCGGCACACTGGAGTCCCTTTGTTACGCGCGGCTGCCGGGGATCGTGCGGAGCTTTCGGGTTCAGCATCCCCAGGTGAGCATCCAGATCACCACGGGGGTGCCGGAGGAGCTCATCGCCAAGATGGAGCGGGGAGAGCTGGACATCATCTACATTCTGGAGGAGCCGCTCTACAACAACAGCTGGTCCAAGGTGCTGGAGCGGCAGGAGGAGGTGGTGGTGGTGGCCTCGGCGGAGCTGGGGCGGGCGCTGGGTCCTGGTCCCCACCGGCTGGTGGAGCTGCTGGACAAGCCCTTCTATCTTACCGAGCGGGACGCCAATTACCGCCGCCTTCTGGACCGGCGTCTGGCAGCCTTTGACCGGGCCATTACCCCGGCGCTGGAGAGCAGCTATGCCTCCTTTCTTCTCCGGGTGCTGGAGGAGACGGAGGGGCTCTCCTTTCTCCCCCGCTTCCTGGTGGAGGGGCCGGTCCGGCAGGGAAAGCTGACGGTGGTGGAGGTCAGCGACCTCCAGGCGGTGATGTATGAGCAGATCTTCTACCACCGGGAAAAATGGGCCACCAGAGAGATGGAGGCCTTCATTCGCTTCTGCGATTCGGAGAGCGGAGGGCTGTCCCAGGCAGCTGTCATTGGCGCAAATGGATAGAAGAGAGGCATCATATAGCGAAAATGCCCCTGCCTCCATGCGCTTTGCACGGAGGCAGGGGCATTCAAATCGACGTGAGGGCGGCTCAGCCCAGCAGGAGCTTGTCGTCGGCCTCGTCAGAGCCGCTGGCCTTGCTGAAGAGGGAGAGAAGCTGTTCCACGGTGAGATTTTTCTTTTCCTCACCGGAGACATCCACCGCCACCCGGCCCTCATACATCATGATGAGCCGATTTCCATGGGCGATGGCGTCCCGCATGTTGTGGGTGATCATCAGGGTGGTAAGGCGGTCACGCTGGACGATCTTCTCGGTGGCGTCCAGCACCTTGGCCGCGGTTTTGGGGTCCAGAGCGGCGGTATGCTCGTCCAGGAGGAGGAGCTTGGGCTTGACCAGGCTGGCCATGAGGAGGGTGAGGGCTTGGCGCTGTCCGCCGGAGAGGAGCCCCACCTTGGCGGTAAGCCGGTCCTCCAGGCCCAGGTCCAGGATCTTCAGCAGCTCCTGGTACTCCTTGCGTTCCTTGGCGGTGATGCCTGCCTTCAGCCCACGGCGCTGCCCCCGGCGGGCGGCCAGAGCCAGGTTCTCCTCGATCTGCATGGTGGCTGCGGTGCCCATCATGGGGTCCTGGAAGACCCGGCCGATGTATTTGGCACGCTTGTGCTCGGGGAGACGGGTGACGTCGATGCCGTCAATGGAGATGGTGCCCCCGTCCACCGGGAAGGTGCCCGCCATGGCGTTGAGCAAGGTGGATTTGCCGGCGCCGTTGCCCCCGATGACGGTGACAAAATCCCCATCGTCCAGGGTGAGAGAGACCCCGTTCAGAGCCCGCTTTTCATTGATGGTGCCGGGGTTAAAGGTCTTGTAGATCTGTTTGAGCTCAAGCATTGCCGGTGCCTCCCCGTGTCAGAGATCTGGAGAAATACTTGCCCTTCCAGTAGGGGATGGTGAGGAAGATGGCCACCACCACGGCGGTGAGCAGCTTCAGGTCGGTGGACTCCAGGCCCAGGCGGAGGACCAGGGTGATGACCACATAGTAGATGATGGCCCCGATGATGGCGGCGAGTAGTTTGAGGGCGAAGTTGATGAACACCTTGCCCAGCAGTACCTCGCCGATGATAACGGCGGCCAGACCGATGACGATGGCGCCCCGGCCCATATCCACGGTGGCGCTGCCCTGGTATTGGGCCAGCAGGCCTCCGGAAAGGGCTACCAGGCCGTTGGAGACCACCAGGCCCAGCACCTTGGCGGTGTTGGTGTTGATGCCCTGGGCCCGAGCCATGTTGGGGTTGGCGCCGGTGGCCCGGAGGGAGCAGCCCAGCTCCGTGCCGAAAAACCAGTAGAGGACGGCGATGACCACGGCGGTGAGGACCACCAGCAGCAGCAGGGGATTCCGGAGACTCATCTCCCGGATGTAGCGTGAGGAGAGGAGCAGGTCCTGCTTGTCCACGCTGACGGCCAGGGTGGCCTTGGTGCTGGCGCCGCTGCCGATGGCCATGATGCGCAGGTTGACGGAGTAGAGGGCCAGCTGGGTGAGAATACCGGAGAGGATCGCCGGGATGCCGCACAGGGTGTGGAACAGCCCGGTGACCAGACCGGAGAGCATGCCGGCCAGAATGGCCAGCACCAGGGAGAGCCAGGGGTTGAGGCCCATGGTGATGCCCAGGGCGCATACGGCGCCCCCGGTGGCCAGAGAGCCGTCCACGGTCAGGTCAGCAACATCCAGGATGCGGTAGGTGATGTAGACGCCCACGGCCATGATGCCCCAGGCCAGACCCTGTCCGAAGGCGCCGGGCAGGGAATTGAGGAAAGAGAGCAGGAAATCCATAGGTCGATACCTCCAAATGATCTGCCCCGACGGCGGGGCGAGGGAGCACAAAAACAGCGGAGACGGCAAAGCGTCCCGCTGTTTTTGCGATTTTTAAAGGGGAGAGGATCAGGCGATGGGCTCATAATCCTCGGGCATGGTGAGGCCCAGGGCCTCGCAGTTGGCGGCGTTGTACATCTTGGTCACATTGGGGGCGTACTCCACAGGCATGGTGGAGATGTCGGCCTCGCCGGTCAGGACCTTGGCTGCCATTTCGCCGGTGGTATAGCCGATGTCGTAATAGCTGATGGAGAGGGTGGCCACGCCGCAGCCGGAGCAGATGCCGGACTCGCCGGCGATGACGGGCACGCCGGCGGGGATAACCACGTTGGCAATGGTCTCGGTGTTGGCGGCGGCGGTGTTGTCGGTGGGGATGTAGATGACGTCGGAGTTGTCGCAGGCGGTCTGGGCCACGGAGGACAGGTCGTTGACGTCGGTGAAGGCGTACTGCTCACAGGTGTAGCCCATGTCCTCCAGGTAGCCCTGGATGGTCTCCACCTGGTAGACGGAGTTGGGCTCGCCGGAGCAGTAGAGAAGCCCCACATTGGTGGCGTCGGGGAAGAGCTCGTTGAGCATGTCGGCTTGCTGGTCCAGGGGGGCCAGGTCGGAGGTGCCGGAGATATTTCCGCCCACGGTGCCGGTCCAGTTGTCAATGGACAGCGCAGTGGCATAGTCGGTCACCGAGGTGCCCAGAATGGGGATGTCGGCGGTGGCGGAGGCGGCAGCCTGGAGGGGGTAGGTAGCGTTGGCCAGAATGAGGTCCACACCCTGGGAGACAAAGCCGTCCATGATGGTGCCGCAGTTGGTGTACTCGCCGCCGGCGTCCTGCTCAATGAACTCCACCTGGTTGGGGAGCAGCTCGTTGAGGGCGTCCTTAAAGCCCTGGGTGGCGGCGTCCAGAGCGTCATGGGTCATCTGCTGGCAGATGCCCACGGTGTAGGTGGCGGTACCCTCTGCGGGCGTGGTAGTGTCGGGCGCGGTGGAGGGGGTGGGGGTGGTGCTTGCGCTGCCGCCGCCGCAGGCGGCCAGGGACAGGACCATGGCGCTGGCGGCGGCCAGACTGGTCACTTTCGACAAAACGTTCATGCTTCTCATCCTCCCGATTCGTATAAGTACAAAACTTCATTGCTTTCTTGCGTTAAAGTATTGTCTGTATTATAGTCCCTTTTCCCAAAATGTCAATGCTTAATTTTTCATAAAGATACACGGGAAAGCCAGGTTCCGATAGACTTTTGGGCGCCTGTGTGGTATGATGGCTGGGAATGATGAAAATGGAGGCATGTGCCTTGCGGACAGAGATCATGGGGGTCGGCTTTGACGACCTGACCCTGGATGAGGCGGCCCAGCGAGCCGCCGGGATGATAGACGAGGGGGGGTTCCACTATGTGGTGACCCCCAACCCGGAGCTGGTGGACCGGGCCCGGCGGGAGGAGCCCTTCCGGCAGGCCCTCAATGGCGCCGACCTGGTGCTTCCCGACGGCATCGGGGTGGTGTACGCCGCCAGGCTGCTGGGCCGGAGACTAAAGGGCCGCTGTCCTGGCATCGACTTCGCCGGAAAGCTAATGGAGCACATGGCCCGCACCGGGCTGCGGCTCTATCTGCTGGGGGCCAAGCCGGGGGTGGCCGAGGCTGCCGCCGCTCGGCTGGAGATCAGGTATCCCGGCCTCACCATCTGCGGTACCCATGATGGGTATTTTCAGGAGGATGCCCCCGTGGTGGAGGAGATCCGGCGCGCTGGGGCCGATGTGGTCTTTGTCTGCCTGGGCGCTCCCAAGCAGGAGTACTGGATGGTGAAAAACGGCCCCGCCACCGGCGCCAGGCTCATGGCGGGACTGGGCGGGAGCCTGGACGTCTTCGCCGGCGTGGTGGAGCGGGCCCCGGAGTCCTGGCAGAGGCTGGGGCTGGAGTGGCTTTACCGCCTGACCAGGGAGCCCAAGCGCATCGGGCGCATGGCCCGGCTGCCCCTCTTCCTGGTGTCCGCCGTGGGCGAGCGGGGAAAGGCGGGAAAAGGGATATGAGAGGAAAACTCATTGTGCTGGAGGGGACCGACGGGTCGGGAAAGTCCACCCAGTTCTCCCTCCTGTGCCGCCGGATGGGGGAGGCGGGAAAGCCCTTCCACCGCATTGTCTTCCCCCAGTACCAGGAGCCCTCATCGGCCCTGGTGCGGATGTACCTGGGGGGTGAGTTCGGGTCCCACCCCGACGATGTGAACGCCTATGCCGCCTCCACCTTTTATGCCGTGGACCGGTACGCCTCCTACAAAAAGGTGTGGGGGGCCGACTATGAGGGGGGCGGGCTTATCCTGTCCGACCGGTACACCACCTCCAACGCCGTCCACCAGACCAGCAAGCTGCCGGAGGCGGGATGGGAGCCCTTCCTGCGCTGGCTCTTTGATTTTGAATATGACAAGCTGGGACTGCCCGCCCCGGACCTGGTCCTCTACCTGGATATGCCCACCGACCGGGCGGTAGAGATGCTCCGGCGCCGGGAGGGGGAGACCCACACCACCGGCGACATCCACGAGGCGGACACCGCGTATCTCCGCCGCTGCCGGAGGGCGGCTCTGGCCGCCGCCGACCTGTGCGGCTGGGAGCGGGTATCCTGTGTGGATGAGGAGGGGGCGGTGCTGTCCCCGGAGGTCATCCATCAACAGATCTGGGACCGGATCGTCCCCCTGCTGTGACAGGGCGCACTATGAATATTTGGAGGAGAATGATCCATGGTATATATTCTGCTGGGAGAGGGATTTGAGGAGGCCGAGGCCATCGTGCCCGGGGACCTGCTGCGGCGGGCCGGGGTGGAGGTGGCCTATGTGGGCCTGGAGGGCCCCACGGTAACGGGGAGCCACGGCATCACCGTCACCGCCGACGTGACGCTGGAGCAGGTAGAGGCCGACAAGATGGAGATGCTGGTGCTGCCCGGCGGACTGGGGGGCGTGGCCTCCATTCAGATGGACCTCTTCGCTACCGCTCTCATCCAGAAAGCCCGGGACCTGGGCTGCTGGCTGGCAGCCATCTGCGCCGCCCCCTCCATCCTGGCCCACATGGGCATGCTGGACCGGCGGAAGGCGGCCTGTAACCCCTGTGTGTGGGAGGAGATGGGCTCCGCCGCCGTGGACCGGGAGGCCCAGGTGGTGGTGGATGGCCGCTTTGTCACCGCCCAGGCCGCCGGCGCCGCCTTCCCCTTTGGCCTGAAGCTGGTGGAGGTACTCAAGGGCGCCGAGGCGGCCCAGAAGGTCCGGGATGGGGTCCTGTACCGGGGCTAAGGCCACCCTGCGGACCCAGCTCCGGGCCAGGGCGGCGGCTATGCGTCCCGCCCAGCGCCGGGAAAGCGACGCGGTCCTGGTCCGGCGGTTTTTGGCGCTTCCGTGGACGGCGCAGGCGGACACCCTGCTGCTTTTTTGTGGTGTGGGGACTGAGCCGGATACCGGGCGCTTGCTCCAGGAGCTGTGGGGGGCCGGACGGCGGGTGCTCCTGCCCAAATGTCTGCCTGGCCGGGCCATGGAGGCCCGTTTGGTTCGCAGCGGGAAGGACCTGGAGCCGGGGGCCTACGGGATTCCGGAGCCGCTGGAGTCCTGTCCGGTGGTGGAGAAGGGGGACATTGATCTCATCCTGGTCCCCGCCCTCTGCTATGACCTGTCCCGCCGCAGGCTGGGACAGGGGGGCGGGTACTACGACCGCTACCTGGACGGCTATGGCGGCCGGACGGTGGGGCTGTGCCGGGAGTACCTGCTCCAGGCGGAGCTGCCCGTGGAGGATCACGACAGGGCGGTGGACCTGGTCCTGACGGAGAAACGCACGCTGGAGGGCTCGTCCGAAGCCTGAACGGAGGATGGGCGGAGCCCGAAGGCTCCGCCCTGGAGGGACACTGTGGGTTTCTAAGTAGGCCGGAGGAGGCGGTGGACCGCTTTCAGCAGCAGGGGTCGCAGCCGCAGCCGTTGTTGCCGCCGCAGCCGCAGCTGTTGTTGTTGCCGCCGCAGCAGCAGCAACAGCCGTTGTTATTGTTGCCGCAGCCGTTCCCGCCGCCGCAGCAGCAGCACACCAGGATGAGGATCAGGATGATCCAGCAGCAGCTACCATTGTTACCGAACATGAACGACACACCTCGTTTTTAGAGTTTGGAGGCGCCGCCGGCGAAAGACCGGGGCTTTTGTCCTCCAACTGGCCTATTCTATGAGGCGGGACTGTGATTGGTTCCCCTGTGGAGCGAACCGGAAGGAGAAAACTGCCTATGTCACAAGAGGAAAGAAGAAGCTCCGGCGGAAGGCGCGAGCTGCCCCGGGAGGAGAGCGAGCGCTCCGCGCCCCGAAGACGGCGGAAGAAAAAGGGCTTCAGTCTGCTGGGCACATTGCTGTATGTGGCCTTCGTCATCGGTATCTCCACCCTGCTGGCAGCAGTGGGCTGGGTGGCGGCCAATGATGTGCTGGCCCTCAACAAGGCCGAGCACTCCGCCATCATCACCCTGCCGGAGGACATCTTCACCGACAAAGAGGTGACGGTGGAGACCGATGAGGGCACAGAGACCAAAACCATCCAGGTCGTGGACCTGGACTATGTGGCCGACCAGCTCAAGTCCAACGGCATCATCGAGTTCAAGCTGGTCTTCCGGCTCTTTTCCGTCTACTCCAATGCCGACGAGAAGATGGCGCCGGGCACCTACCAGCTGGACACCGACATGGATTACCGCGCCATTGTCACCAACCTGGGCTCCAATTCGGCCAGCCGCCAGATGGTCACCGTCACCATTCCGGAGGGCTATACGGTGGATCAGATCTTCCAGCGTCTGGAGGAGAATGGGGTTTCCACGGTGGAGAAGCTCCAGGACATGGCGGCCACCCACGATTATGCCTTCTCCTTCCTCCAGGAGATCCCCCTGGGAGACTATCACCGGCTGGAGGGCTACCTCTTCCCCGATACCTACGAGTTCTATATGGGAGAGGACCCCAAGACGGTCATCAATAAGATGCTGGTGAACTTCGACCGCCGGTTCACCGACGAGATGCGGGCCGAGGTCCAGGAAAACGGGTACAGCGTCCGGGACATCGTCATCATCGCCTCCATGATCGAGCGTGAGACTGACGGCAGCGACCGGGCCACCATCGCCTCGGTCATCTACAACCGGCTCAACAACCCCAATTCGGGCACTCAGGGCTATTTGCAGATCGACGCTACCCTGGTGTACGCCCTGGGCCGGGTCATTACCCAGGCCGACTATACGGCGGACACGCCCTATAACACCTACACCAACCAGGGCCTGCCCCCGGGACCCATCTCCAATCCCGGTCTGGCCTCCATCCAGGCCGCCATGGACCCGGAGAACACCAGCTATTATTACTATGCCCTGGGCAGCGACGGCACCCATTCCTTCTTCCGTACCCTGGAGGAGCAGCAGAACTTTATTGCCCAGCAGCGGAGCAATTAAAAGACGGGCGGCCGCCTCAAAGGCGGCCGCCCGAGCCTGTCGACAAAGTCGACAGGCTCTCTCGCACGTGCAAGCACGTGCTCGAAGGGTTGCAGCCCGCTGCGTCGCACTCGCTTTGCTCGCACGCTTGCGGGCTGAGCAGTGTTTTTTCCGACGCACATGTCGCCGGAAAAAACAGATTTTACTTCCTTCCGTCGTCTGCGGACGACGGAACTCTGCGAGGCTCTTGCACGAGATCAGACGCATTTGCACTTTTTCGACAGACTGACGGGCGCACCAACTGGTGCGCCCGTTTTGTTTTCAGAAATGGCCTATCCGGCCGGGGGTCGGGCCAAAACTCAGCGGTCCCACTTCTGGATGAGGGCCATGAGCTCCTTTTCAAACTGGGCCAGATCCTTGTTGGTACCGCCCTTGTTGTGGCGGATGGCCTCCATAAGATCCTGTCCCGCGGACTCCAGCTTCCGGTAGGCGGGGGAGCCGGAGGCCGATACCGGCTTGGGAGGCAGGGGTACACCGGCGGAGAGCATCCGGTCGGCGGCGAGGTCGTAGACCTCCTCGTACTCGGCGGCATGGGCGGAGAGTCCGGCGTCCCGGAGCTTTTGGGCAAAGATCTCGGTGACCGAGGCCTCCCCGTGGACCACAAAGATATGCCGTGGCTTGGGGGCGTAGTGCCTGGCCCAGGCCAAGAGGTGGTCCCGGTCGGCGTGGGAGGAAAGGCCCTTGAAGTTGACGATCCGGGCATTGACGGCGATCTCCTCGCCGAAGAGCTTCACCGACCTCGCCCCCTCCAAAAGAGCCCGTCCCAGGCTTCCCTCCGCCTGATAGCCCACGAAGACCACCACACACTCCTTCCGCCACAGGTTGTGCTTGAGGTGGTGGCGGATACGCCCGGCGTCACACATGCCGGAGGCCGAGATGATGACCTTGGAGCTGGTGTCCAGGTTGAGGGCCTTGGACTCCTCGCTGGTTTCCGTGAGGGTGAGACCGGGGAACTGGAAGAGGGCCCCGCCTTTCAATGCCTCGATGGCCTCCTCATCCAGATAGCCGTGGAGGTTGCCGGAGTAGATGCGGGTGGCCTCGTTGGCCAGAGGGGAGTCCACGCACACCCGGAAATCTGGGTGTGACTTTACCATACCCTCCTCCTTCATCTCCCGCATGAAGTACAAGAGCTCCTGGGTGCGGCCCACGGCGAAGGAGGGGATGATGACATTGCCCCCCTTCTCAAAGGTCTCGTCAATGATCTGGGCCAGAGCCTGGGTGTAGCTCTCCGGCGGCTCGTGGAGGCGGTCGCCGTAGGTGCTCTCCATGACCACATAGTCGGCCTCGTCGATGTACTGGGGGTCCCGGATGATGGGCTGGTCCACATTGCCCAGGTCACCGGAGAAGACGATCTTCCGTGTGACCCCCTCCTCGGTGAGCCACAGCTCCACGCAGGCCGAGCCCAGCAGATGTCCGGCGTCGGCAAACCGAAGGCGCACCCCCTCGAAGAGCTCCACCAATTCACCATATTCATAGGTTTCCACCAGCTCCATGGCATTTTCCGCGTCGGCAATGGTGTAGAGGGGTTCCACCGGAGCACGGCCGGCCCGGCGGCCCTTCTGGTTCTGCCACTGGGCATCCGACTCCTGAATGTGGGCCGAGTCCCGCAGCATGATGGACATGAGCTGCCCGGTGAGGCGGGTGGTGACGATCTTGCCGTGGAAGCCCTGCTTGACCAGCAGGGGGATACGGCCGGTATGATCGATGTGGGCATGGGTCACAATGACATAGTCGATATAGCCGGGGGCGAAGTCCAACACCCGGTTGTCCCGCTCGTCCCGCCCCTGCTGGAGTCCGCAGTCGATCAGGATGCGCGTTCCATTGACCTCCAGACAGTGGCAGCTCCCGGTGACGGCCTTGGCCGCGCCGAAAAATGTGAGCTTCATGGGGCACCTCCTTTGTTTCTTTGGTCACTTTCATTCTACCTCTTGGCCGGTCCAGTGTAAAGCCATCCCAGAAAGTTTACATTTCGCCGCTGTGCAAGAAGCCCCACCGGCTTTGCCGGCAGGGCTTCAGGCTACCTCTTACGATGATTGCTCCAGGCCTAGATGAAATCGAGCGCCGGGCGCGCCGGCAAAGACGATCCAGCCCCCCTCCGGCAGCACAGCGGAGGTATCGCCGTAGGCCACAGAGCTGGCCGTCACGGCGCCGTTGGCGTCATAGACGGTGAAGCCTCCCGCCTCCGGCAGGGTAACAGTGAGGATCTCCCCTGCCAGACCGCCCACATTGTACCACCGGGCATACCCGTCCTCCTGGATGGTGCAGTAGGCCCCCACCCCGGCATATAGGGCGCTCAGCCCGGAAGCGGGTGCGCACAGGTAGTCCCCCGCCTGGAGACATTCCGTCCCATCCACGCTCACCATGGAATAATCGGCGCCATTCCGGCTGCCGGTACCAGGCAGCTGGAGGTACTGGCAGGCCAGGTCCTCGTCCACAATGCGCTGGAACCCCGCCACATAGCCGGGGGTCTCCGGCAGGGTGGCGGCAGCGGCGAAGGGTCCGGCCAGGTAGATCTGAGAGGTATACTTCTCATTCAGGATGAGATAGAGCTCCTCCCCCCTGGCCGCCCAGGCGTCCAGAGCAGACTGAGATACGCCAGTGTCGGGGACTAGCTTCTCCATGGCATAGTTGGCGGTGCCCAGGGTGGTGAGCCCGGGCACGTCGGTGCAGCCCTCCTGGTAGAGGTAGGCCCGGCCGTTGTCCTCAGTGACAAATTTCACAAAATGGGTCCCGCTCTCGTCCAGGAAGGTGCCGTTGTCCTGGTAGGTAAAGGTCTGCACCGTCCCACCCAGGGCAGCGGCGGTGGTGAGGGTCATGGTGCGCTCGTCGGGAAAGTCCACCGTGGCCACCAGCCCCAGGGAGGCATAGGCCCCGGCATACGCCTTCAGCTCCTCCGGCAGGACGGCGGGGCTGGACGCGGGCAGGGTCCAGGCTTCCTCCACCTCCACCCCGTCTCCGGCCAGGGCGTCCAGGAGGATACGGGCCCCCGCCAGCTGGTTATAGGTGCTCACTCCCCCGGAAGAGAGGACGGCCACCGCCTTCTCCTCCTCCGGCAGGACCACCAGGGCGGCGTGGTAACGCAGGGTATCTCCACCCTTGACCAGGGCGGTGACGCCGCTCTGGCAGAAGGGGAACATGTGGACGCTGTCCCAGCCCAGGCCGTAGGCCAGGGCGTCCATCTCACTGTCCTCCGGCCACAGGCCCCGCGCGGCCCAGTCGGTGTTCATCAGGTTCAGATGGTTCTGGTCCAGCAGTTCCGTGCCGCAGAGGAGCCCGCCGAAGGCGGCCAGATCGGCGGCGGTGGCATACAGCCCGCCGGTGCCCACGATGCCCAGGGTATCCTGGGGGAGGGCGCGGACATCCTGGCTGGAGGCGTAGGTCTTGGCCAGACGGCCCGCGTCGAAATCATCCTCTGGGGCATAGGTGTCAGAGAGGCCCGCCGGCTCCAGGATAGCGGCGCGGAGATAGTCCATGAAGTCCATGCCGCTCACCGCCTCCACCACCAGCTGGGCCAGGGTATAGCCATCGTTGGAGTAGACACAGTAGGCCCCGGGCGCCGCCTTGAGCCGCTGGGTGGACAGGCGCTCCAGCAGGTGGTCTGCGGCGCTCTGATCGGCGTCGTCAAAGAGGAAGGCATTTCGGGTGGTGTCCCCCATGAGCCCGGCGGAGTGGTCCAGCAGCATGCGGACGGTGATCTCCCGGTACCGCTCATCAGCCATGGTGAAGCCGGGCAGGTAGTCGGTCACCGGGGCCTCCAGCTCCAGCCTGCCCTCCTGGGCCAGCCGGAGCACGGCGGCGGCGGTGTAGGTCTTGGACACCGAGCCGATGCCGTAAAGAATGTCCTCGGTAAGCAGGCGGTTTTCCGACTTGGAGTAGACCCCCCAGCCCCCCTGGGCAGTGACGGCCCCGTCCTCCCACAGGGCATAGCGGATGGAGTCGGCCCCGCCGTACTGGGCGGCGAGCTCGATGGCGTGGAGGGCCCTGTCCTCCAGATCCTCTGCCGCCGGAGCCGTCCCCTGGGCAGCCAGGGCCGGCAGGGCCAGGGCGGGCACCAGAAGCAGCCCCGCCAGGGCGACGCTCAACATACACTTCCACTTTTTACGCATGCCGCTCCCTCCTATTCCTCCTGCTGGGTGTGGCCATTGGCCACCTTCTCATACCAGGCCCGGCACTCCTCCGCCGTTCTGGGTGGGTGGGTATTCATGGCGTCAGCCTGCTCCAGGAGCCAGGCCCGCATGGCGGCGATCCCCTCCTCACTCACCGGGAAGGTGGCCTCTCCCTCCTCCCGGGCGTACTGGCGGCAGAAGGGTCCCTGCCAGATGACCACCCGGAGGGTCCCCTCTTTGGGCTTTTCGATCTCATAGCACAGCAGTCCCCGGCTCCCCGACCAGCCGTTGTCATTTTCATAGTGGGAGAGCACCGGGAGATAAAAATCCTGTTCCATCTAATCCTCCTCTGGGCCGGACAGGGTGAAAAAGTCGGGCAGGCGGTCCTCCAGGCTGTCAAAGAGCAGGTTGTACTGGAGGGTCTCATATTGGAGGAGCCCGGCCCGGGCCTCCTCCGAAAGGGCGTCCCGGCTCTTCTGCCAGGTGCCGTCGGTGTCCATATACCCCACGGCGTTGAGGGCGGGCACCGTCTCTTGGAGCCGGAGCAGGAACTGCTGGTACTCCGTCAGGGGCAGGCCGGCCGTCTTCATAAGCAGGGCGGCCAGGTAGTTGAGGGAGGTGGTCACCCCCGCCTCCTCCGGGATGTCGTAGTTGGCCCACAGGAGAAAGGGCACCTCCTGGCGGCGCTGGGCGGCAGCGATGTCCACCTTCTCAAAGTCGCCTCCCAGCACTTCGGTATAAAAGTTGGTGGCCACCTGGGGCTGGTGATCTCCGAAGAGGAGGATCATGGTGGGCTCCTCCACCTGGGAAAAATAGTCGATGAGATACTCCAGGGCGTTGTCGGACTCCCGCAGCAGGGAGAGGTACTGGTCCACGGTGGAATACCGCCCCTCCATATCCCCGGTGAGCCACACCGTCCGGTCCAGCCCCGTCCAGGGCACACTGTAGGCGCTGTGGTTCTGCATGGTCACATTAAAGATAAAGAGGGGCTCTCCCGCCTCCTTCTCCTCATAGCGCCGCACCAAATTTTCGTAGTCAGCCTGGTCGGTGATGTAGTTTCTCATGTAGGTGGGGTCCTGGAAGTCCCCCTGGAAGTGGATCTCGTCAAAGCCAAAGCTCTGATAGACCGCCCGGCGGTTCCACCCGGAGGCCAGATAGGGGTGCATGAACACAGTATGGTAGCCCAGGGACTTGAGCTGTCCCCCCAGGTTGGGCTCGTCAGCCCCCACATACATGTGGAAGGGCACCGTGCCCTCAGGGAGGAAGGCCATGGTGTTGCCCGTCAAGAACTCGTACTCCGAGTTGGCGGTGGTGCCCCCGAAGACAGAGGAGTAGGCGGTGCCCCGGATGGTGTTCTCGGTGAGGCTGTGGAAAAAGGGCAGGGGGTCCTCGTTGGTCTCCAGGTCGAAGACCTCCGCCAGATCGGAGAAGGACTCGTTCATGATCACGATGAGGTTGACAGGCCGCTCGGCCCCGGCAGCGTCCGGGTCGGCCGTCCAGTCCTTCTCTGTCTCCAGTTGGATGGCGGCGAGGGTCTCCTGGGAGTAGTCCTCCGGCTCCTCTACCGAGCTGTACCGCAGACAGACCGAGAAGTTGAGGACAAAGCCGTTGCCCCGGGTGGTCCAGAGGGAGGGCTCGATCTCTACCTGGCGGAGAAAGTCGGTCTGGAAGAAGACCGCCAGATAGGCGGCGCAAAGGGCGGCCACAGGGAGGGCCGCCTGCCAGTGGGGCCGCTGCCGCCCGGGGCGCTTGGGCACCTTCCACAGCAGCAGCAGGAAGAGGGCCAGGGCCAGCAGGCAGTGGAGCTGGACCGCGTCGGGGGTGTAGTCGTAGTTCCCCGCCACGTTGGCGGCGGTCTGCAGGGAGAGCAGGTCGCCTGGGAAGATGGTCCGTCCCCGGAAGTGGATGATGTAGCGGTTGGCCAGGCCCACAAAGACGAAGAGCCCCGTGGTGAGCCCCGCCGTCAGCCGGACCCGGCCGGTGACCAGGTAGAGCAGCCCGGCTGCCATGTAGTACCACACCAGGTTCAACGCGATCTGGAGGGCGGAGAGCTCCTCCCAGACCAGATAGTTATAGTTCATCTGCTCCACCAGTACAAAGGCGAGCAGCGGCCCCAGGAGCAGGGCGGCCCAGCGGCACCGGGCGGCGGCCCTGTCCCCCAGACGCAGGCCCAGGGGAAGCAGGCCGCCGAAGGCCAGGGCCCAGCAGAGGCACTGCCATAGGGGCAGACCATAGAGGAGCAGCCCGGCCAGAACGGCGGCAGCCAGGGCGGCGGCGGGGAGAAGCCGGTCCCTCCGGTAGGATAGAGGGTGAATAGAAGAGAGAGAAGTCTTTGTTATGTGCTTGGAAGGGGTCTTTACGCTCATGGTCGTTTCTTTCCTTTTCGCGAGAGAGTATGGCGTTATCGCTCATTTTACAACGTCCACCCTTGAAAAGCAAGGGCGCCGACCTTACGCTTTTCTTACATGAAAAAGAGGCGGTCCTCACGGGGAGGACCGCCTCGCGGGCTGTCAAAGCATGATTCCATGGTCCACAGGCTTCCATGGACACACGGATGGGCATAAACTTACTCGCCCACCACCTGGGCCTTGATGAGGTTGGTACTGCCGCTGCGACCGATGGGCACACCGGCGGTGATGACCACGGTGTCGCCGCACTTCACGGCGCCCTCCTTCCGGGCCACGTCCACGGTCATGGAGAAGAGCCGGTCGGTGGAGTCCACCTCACCGGTGAGGTAGGGATGAACGCCCCAGCTGATGGCCAGCTGACGGCGGGTCTGCTCGCTCTGACACACGGCGACGATGGTGCAGGCGGGGCGGTACCGGGAGATGACCTTGGCGGTGTGACCGGACTTGGTGGCGGCCAGGATGGCGCTGGCGCCCAGGTCCATGGCGGTCAGGCAGCAGGAGTGGGTGATGGCGTCATTGATGGTGGAGACGCCGGGTGTGAGAGAATTCTCACGGAAGCGGCCCCAGTAGTCGATGGCGCCCTCGGCGGCCACGGCGGTATCCACCATGGTCTTCAGCGCCTCCACGGGGTACTTACCGGAAGCGGTCTCACCGGAGAGCATGACGCAGGAGGTGCCGTCAAAGACGGCATTGGCCACGTCGGAGACCTCGGCACGGGTGGGCCGGGGATTGCGGATCATGGAGTCGAGCATCTGGGTGGCGGTGATGACCGGCTTTCCCTGGCGGATGGTGGCCTTGATCATCTTCTTCTGGAGGATGGGCACCTCGTGAGCGGGGATCTCCACCCCCAGGTCACCGCGGGCCACCATGATGCCGTCGGAGGCGGTGATGATCTCGTCCAGGTTGTCTACGCCCTCGCGGTTCTCGATCTTGGAAATAATGCGGATGCGCTCCCCGCCGTATTCCTTCAGGCAGGCGCGGATGTCCTCCACATCGCCGGCCTTCCGGACAAAGGAGGCGGCGATAAAATCAAAGTCGTGCTCTACAGCGAATTTCAGATCCTCCTTATCCTTCTCGGTGAGGGAGGGCAGCTGAATGTGGACATCGGGGATATTGATGGACTTGTTATTGGAGAGCGTGCCGCCGTTTTCCACCTCGCAGATGATCTTGTGGCCATCCACCTTTTCCACCCGCAGCTCGACAAGGCCGTCGTCCACCAGGATACGGCAGCCGGGAGCCACCTCCTTATGGAGGTTCTTGTAGGTCACGGAAACCTGGTTCTCGTCGCCGGCCACCTCCTCGGTATCCAGAACGAAGCGACCGCCCTTCTCCAGGGTCACAGGACCGTTGGCGAAGGTCTTGATGCGGATCTCAGGTCCCTTGGTGTCCAGCATGGTGGCCACCGGAAAGCCCAGCGTGTCCCGGACATGCTTGAACATGTTCAGTCGACCCAGCTGCTCCTCATGGCTGCCATGGGAGAAGTTAAAACGGGCACAGTTCATGCCGCCCAGAATGAGAGCCTTCATCATCTCCTCATTGTCGACAGCGGGGCCCAGAGTGCAGATCACTTTCGTCTTTCTCATGGGAATACCTCCTAATAGGTATCAAAGTTTATTACGTATGAAAGTCTACTCGCTTATCATACTACATCCCTGTGCATTTTGGAAGTAAAATTTTTGAGAAATCTGAAAAATTGATGTCCCTCCCTTTGGTGAAATTTGCCCGGACCGCCCGCCGGCACCGGTAATAAATTCAGACGTTTCCCGGCAGGAAACTCATATTTTGTTACCGCATCTGACCCCTTCCCCCTACTGAAACAAAATTTTTCTCAGAACTTCTCTGTTATTCCAGAGGGTGGCTTATGTTTTCCCCTTCAGCGACGATAGAACAGTAGAAGGACGATTACATCGGCCGGCATCGGTCGGGGAAGGAGCAGCGAAATGGCGGATCTCTCTCAGGCTTGGCGTGCCCGTCATCTGACGCCCGGCGACTCCATCGGCCACACAGATACCGGCGGCGTTGACTCCCATACGGAGCACGTGATCACGCTCCCGCCGGAGCATCCTCTGTGTGCCCTGCGGGATTTATGGCTCTCCACCCCCAGTTCCGGTGCCTCCTTGCGTCTGGACCTCCTGTGCGGGCGGGGGGAAGATCCTCTTCTCCCGGAAAAAATCCTGTCCCGTGAGGACGCTCCCTTCGTCAGCGCGCTGACCCGATTCTCCACCAAGCGAATCCAGCAGCTCGTCGCCGCCCCCGCCCCCAGCGCCGGGGTTGACCTGGATGAGGCTGTTTTTCTCTATCTGTCCAATGACGGCATGGCGGCCTGGATGCTGCTGCTGCCCCCTGTGGGCGACGGCGCTGCCATCACCGCCCAACGGCTGGAGCAGGCACTGGTCCGCCGGGGCGTCATCTATGGTGTGGATCAGCGTCTGCTCAATCAGCTCCCCACACTGCCCGAACGGTATTTTCAGCTTTTTCTTATTGCCAGCGGCGCGCCGCCGGAGCCCGGAACGGCCGGCAGCATCGTAGACCACTACCCCCGTGTCCCTCAGGTCGGTATTCAGGTGGATGAGCTGGCACAGGCCGACTACGAGACTTTGCGTCTGGTCCAGGACATCCAACAGGGAGATGTGATCTGTGAGATCATCCCCCCCACCCGTGGCGTCCCCGGCAACACGGTTACCGGGCGCGTCGTTCCTGCCCCACCCGGGGCAAAGGCCCAGGTCCCCCAGGGGCGCAACACCGTCCTCTCCGAAGACGGACTTCTTCTGCTGGCCGCTCAGGACGGGCACGTAGAGTTTACCGGGCAGAGCTTTCAGGTCAAGCCCATCCTTGAGATCCCAGGAGATGTCTCTGCCGCCACTGGCATCGTCAACTTCCTGGGGGACATCCACATCTGCGGAGATGTCTGCCGGGGCGCTGTCGTACGGGCCATGGGCAGTATCCAGGTGGACGGCGTGGTGGAGGATTGCTCCATCGAGGCGGGAGAGGATCTGGTGGTCTCCAGCGGCGTGCTGGGACAGGATCACGGGATCGTCCGGGCCCACAGAAGGCTCTACGCCAAGTACCTGGAGCACTGCCGGGTCTACGCCCAGGAGAGTGTACAGTCCGACTGTATCATCGACTGTGAGGTATACAGCAACGGGACTGTCCGGGTACGCACCGGCCGGGGCGTTATCATCGGCGGGACCGTTCGGGCCGCCGAGGGGGTGGACGCCTCCACCGTGGGTTCCAAGGCTGAGCGCCTCACCAATATCGTCCTGGGCGGGCTGCCCTGTGAGGATTTGGAGCGCAGGCTGATCCAGGACGAGGTGGACGCGGCCAAGCTGGCTCTTGAAAAGCTGGAGGCCCAGCCGCCGGAGACCCTCGCCCAGAGCATGGCGCTCTCCAAACAGCGGATGAACCTCTACGTGGCCCAGATGAAGTTGGAGCGGCTGGAAAACAGCCTGGAGCGGCACCAGCCCCCTCCCCCTGACAAGGACCATAGGCGTCTGACCTGCGACGCAATCTACCCCGGTACCGTGGTGACCGTGGACCACTCCTCCTACCGTGTCACCCGGACCACGCTAAAGTGTGCTATTGGCTTAAAAAATGGCCTGGTCGGCCCCATACGGCTTTAGGCAAAGGAGGTTTCCTCTCTTGATCCCGCTCACGCAAAATGAGATTCTGGATATTCTGGACTGCTCCATGCAGGAGATCACCAACCGCATGGCAAGGATTTATCCATGCAAGCAGGACAGTTCTCCCTCCGGCGACGTCTGTACGGTCTTTACCACCTTTGAGGGAGGGTATCACGCCGATCTCACCCTCTATATGGATACCGCCCTCCTCACCCGGCTGACACAGACCGTCACCCAGTCGGAGACGGTCTCCCCCAAGGATATTGAGGATTTTACCAAGGAATACTTCAACGTCATCTGCGGTCACATTGTGGCGAGGCTTTTCCAGACCGCCCACATCTCCTCCCGATTCTGCATCCCCCGTTTTTACCCCGGGTTGCATCCACCGGAAAACGCAGATAATACAGGGTCGTTTTACTGTGTGCTCAGTTATGTGAGCGGCAGTAACGAGCGTGCCCAGCTGATCCATCAACTTCCCCCCAAGAAACCAAATAAAGGAGTATCAAATTATGGCGAAAAAGATCATGATCGTGGATGATTCCCACATCGCTCAGCTACAGCTGGAAAAGATCCTCTCCGACACTGACTATGAGGTAGCAGCCTGCTGCCAGAGCGGTGAGGAGGCTCTGGAGACTTACGAGACCGTCCAGCCCGACCTGGTCACCATGGACATCCTCATGCCCGGCATGGATGGCCTGGAAACCGCCCGGCTGTTGCTCCAGCGTCACCCCGACGCCCGGATTATCATGATTTCCTCCCTGGCCTATGATGATACCATTGAAGAAGCCAAGCGCATCGGTACGCTGGGATTTGTCTATAAGCCCTTTGATGGGGACCAGGTCCTTCTCTCCATCAACAACGCCTTTTCCAACTGAAAACATGTAACGATTTGACGCCCTGCCAGCCGCTCAGATTGAGCCACTGGCAGGGCGTTTTTCCGTGCATGTTCAATTCTTTAAACCATTATATGGCCCGTTCCTCGGTGGGGGGTGGCACATTGACAAAGCCGTTCAGCCGGCATTACCTGTCGTTCCATAACGGTATTGTCCCAGGGCATCCCATCCATCAGACCGGCCTCCCCACAATTCGTAGTTCCCCCGTCCATCTAACAAGGAGGGACTCCTCCTCAGTCTGTCGAAAAAGTGCAAATACGTCAGATATTATGCAAGAGCCTCGCAGAGTTCCGTCGTCCGTAGACGACGGAAGGAAGTGAAATCTGTTTTTTCTGGCGACATGTGCGTCGGAAAAAACACTGCTCAGCCTGCAAGCG
>DXCX01000078.1 GCA_019115785.1 Candidatus Intestinimonas merdavium
AGAAGGAAGAAATGCAGAAGGACAGCATCTTGTGCTTGGCCAGGTTGATGCCCATGGCCTCGGCGGCGATCTCGTCCTCCCGGATGGCCTTGAAGGCCCGTCCATAGGAGGAATTAATGAGCATGACAATGATGGCGATGCACACAATGGCCACCAGGAAGGGGACAAAGGCGGACAGGCGCAGGATCACCTCTCCGTCGGCGTTCTTCACATTGAAGCTGGTGAAGGTGGGAATTTGGGTGATCATATTGGCGCCGTTGGTCACCGGGCCCAGGGCCTGCCACTGGAAGATGGCCCGGATGATCTCGGCAAAGCCCAGGGTGGCAATGGCCAGATAGTCGCTCTTGAGCCGCAGCACCGGCAAGCCGATGAGCCAGGCGAAGAGGGCGGCCACACAGCCGGCCAGCAGGATGGCAAGTGTCACACCCAGAATCAGGCCCACGGGGGTGCCCGCCCCGCCGAACAGGTCGGGCAGGGAGAACTTCACCGCCGAACCGCCGTAGAGATAGTATACCGTATCCTTCTGGGCCATGGGGACGGTGAGGATGGCATAGGTATAGGCGCCCAGGAGCATGAAGCCTGCCTGTCCCAGGGAGAAAAGACCGGTAAAGCCGTTGAGGAGGTTCATGGAGACGGCCACCAGCGAGTATACCGCCCCCTTTTTCAGCACGATGAACAGCTGGCTGGTGGAGGGCAGGGTGTTCTCCAGCACCACCACCAGAATGAGCACCGCCACAGCGGCGGCCAGACCCAGAAATGCGCCTGTTTTGCTTTTTCTTGTTTCGATCATCAGACCCATCTCCTTTACACTTTATCGGTGGCCTTCTCGCCGAAGAGACCGGTGGGCTTGAAGACCAGCACGATGATCAGCAGCGCGAAGGTGAAAGCGTCCACAAAGGTGGTGGCCCCCTCGAAGGGCAGGACCTTCACAAAGTTCTCGCAGATGCCGATGAGGAAGGCGCCGATGACCGCGCCGGGGATGGAGCCGATGCCGCCGAAGACGGCGGCGACAAAGGCCTTCAGACCGGGCATGGCTCCAGCGGTGGGGGTAACGGCCTGATAGGTGGTGAAGTAGAGCATGGAGCCCAGCGCTGCCAGGGCCGAGCCGATCACAAAAGTGATGGAGATCACCGAGTTGATTTTGATACCCATGAGCTGGCTGGTCTCAAAGTCCTTGGCCACCGCCCGCATGGCCATACCCACTTTGGTGTGGTTGATGAGCTGGGTGAGAGCCACCACCAGGGCCACCACCAGGAAGGGGGTGAGGATGACCACCCATTTGATGGGGGTACCCGCCACCGTAATGGTGTCGGAAAGGAAGGGGATAGCGGGATAGGTCATAGGCTGGCCGCCGGTGACGTAGGTGGCGGTGTTCTGGAGCAGATAGCTCACGCCGATGGCCGAGATCATCACGCTCATACGGGGGGCGGTGCGCAGAGGCTTGTAGGCCACCCGCTCAATGAGGAAGCCCAGAAGCACGGTCAGCACCAGCACCAGGATCATGCTGACCAGGATGGTGGATGTGGGCGACAGATACGCCCCCAGGGACGAGGTCAGATAGATGCCCATAAGACCGGCCACCATAAACACATCGCCGTGGGCGAAGTTGATCAGGCGCAGGATGCCGTAGACCATGGTATAGCCGATGGCGATGAGGGCGTACTGACCACCCACCGAGATGCCGAACAGCAGGGTGGAAATAAAAAATTCCATGGGATGTCCTCCCCTATGCCAGATTTGATGCCGGGCCGTCTCGAAAAGAGCGTGATCACAGCCCCTTTCGAGGCAGCCCGACGAGATCAGAAATATGATGCTTGGCGGGAACCCGAAGGTCCCCGCCAAGCGCATACGCTGCCTGTTGTTCAGAGACAGACCCTATTTACTCCGCCACGGTCTGGACGCCCTCCAGTTCCCAGGCACCGTCGTTGGTGGAGTGCTTGATGTAGGCGGTGTCACGTACGGCGTCGCCGTTGACATCGTCGAACTCGATGTGTCCGGACACACCGTCATATGTCACGTCCCACAGAGCCGCCTTGATGTCGGCGGGATCCGCGCTGCCGGCGGCCTTGATGGCCTCCAGGGCCACGTAGTAGGCGTCATAGCCCATGGCGGACACGGCCGCGATGGTATCGTTGCCGCCGTTGGCCTCCAGGGCGCCGTCGGCGGTGTTGATGTAATTCTTGATGCCCTCATCGAAGGCGGGGTCGCCGCCCTCCTGATAGAAGGTGGACACATAGAGCTGTACATTGGTGCCCTTGGCGGCCTCCAGCACCATGTTGTCATCCAGGGTGTCGGAGCCCAGGAAGGGGGCCTCGATGCCCAGGTCGGCGGCCTGGGTGATGATCTGGGTGGCGTAGGCAATGGACACGGGGGTGAAGATGACGTCGGCGCCCTGGTCCTTGGCCTTATTCAGGTAGGAGTTGAAGTCGGAGTTGTTGGTGGGGAAGGAGTCCTTGATGACGGTGCCGCCGGCGGCGGTGAAGGCCTGCTCAAAGTAGGCGATCAGGCCCTGGTCATACTCGTTGCCCGCATCGCCCAGGCAATAGGCGGTGGTGGCGCTGAATTTGTCCATGGCAAAGTTGGCCAGGACGGTGCCCTGGAAGGGGTCCAGGAAGCAGATGCGGAAGTAGTAGTCGTTGCCGGCGGTGACGTTGGGGTTGGTGCAGGTCACGCCGATGGCGGGGATGCCGGCGCTGCCGAAGGTGGGGCCGCCGGCGATGGACACGCCGGAGCCGTAGGAACCCAGCACCAGGGAGACGCCCTCGCTCACCAGCTGGCTGGCGGCGGTGGGGGCCTTGTCGGTGGAGGAGCCGTTGTCCGCGTAGACCAGCTCCACGGTGTACTCAGTGCCGCCCACTTCCACCGTGGGGGTCAGAGAGTTGGCATACTGCATGCCCAGCATCTCCTTCTTGCCGCCGTAGGCGGAGTCGCCGGTGGCGGGCTCAAAGACGCCGATCTTGATGACGTTCTCCCCGGAGCTGGAGCCTCCGGTGGACGCGTCGGAGCCGGAGCCGGAGACGGAACCGTAGCCGGTGTTCCCGCCGCAGCCGGCCAGAGCGCCCATCAGAAGGGCGGCGGACAGAGCAGATGCAAGAATTCGTTTCATGTTCATACTCCTCTCGTTTTGAGATGGTTGGCGAAAACTGTCTATCAGTGATAAACACTTGTTCGCTTAATAAGCACATTATAGCGGAACCCGCCCGGGAATGCAAGGGCGAACCGGGAAAAATTTCCGCTTTGTGAAAAGGAGCCAAGCTTTTTGAGGAAATTTGAGGGAATTTGTAGGAAACGGCCGTGGAAGCCCGGCGGCTCTTTGCCTGGAAAGGCCCTCCGGTCCCCAATGGCGCGGCCCGGCAGATTTTCTATGTCTGTGGGAGACGCACAGCGCAAAGCCGCCCGTCCCGCAGCGGGCGGGACGGGCGGCTTCACAGCGAGCTGGAGCTTCAAATGTCAGCTTTGCGACAGGCGGTACAGGAGGGAGGGGCGGCCGCCGGTGTCATAATTGATGCGGCTGGTGGCCTCTCCCCGCCCCACCAGATAGGTGAGGTAGCGGCGCACGGTGACCGAGGAGAGCCCCACCTGCTCAGACAGGGCCTCACAGGTGCAGCCCTCCCGGGGCGCCTGGGCCAGGCACTCCCGCACCCGGGCCAGGGTGCGCAGCTGCAGCCCCTTGGGGACGGGGGCGGCGCTGCGGCCGCTGGAGAGCATGGCGTCCAGGTCCTCCTGGCTGACGCTGGTGTGGGCGGAGATGGCCTCCCGCTGGCGGCAGAAGGTGTCCAGGGCCTGCTGGAAGCGCCGGGCGGTGAAGGGCTTCACCAGATAGTCCGCCACCCCCAGCTTCAGAAGGGCGTCCACCGTTTTGCTGTCGTTGGCGGCGGTGACCATGATCACGTCCAGGGTGATCTCCTCCGCCCGCAGCTCCCGCAGCAGCTCCAGGCCGGACATGCGGGGCATGTACACGTCCAAAATCAGCAGCTCCACCGGGCGCTTCCTCAGCCACTCCAGGGCCTCCTGGCCGCTGTGAAAGACGGCGGCCAGGGAGAAGCGGGGGTCCCGGGACAGAAAGGTCTGGTTGATGGAGGCGATCATGGGATCGTCCTCCACGATAACAGTGCGATACATATATGATCTTGCTCCTATCAGGGGCTCCCCGGAGCGCCGCCCTGGGGAGATGGTGTGGAGTGGGCCGGGAAGGAGAGGAAGAAGGAGGTGCCCGACTTGGGCTCGCTCTCCACCCGGATCTGGCCGTGGTACAGGTCGGTCAGGTCCTTGATCTGGACCAGCCCCAGGCCGTGCCCCGCCTCCCCCTTGGTGGACACCCCCGGCTCGAAGATGTAGGGGAGCAGCTCGGGCAGAATGCCCGGTCCGGTGTCCTCCACGCACAAAAGCAGGCCGTCCGGGTTTTCCAAAATAGACACGTGGATCTCCTTCTGCTTCCGGGTGGAGTGGTTCAGGGACTCGGTGGCGTTTTCGATCAGGTTGCCCAGAATGGTCACCATCACCCCGGAGGGCAGCATGTGCTCCTCCCCGGACAGGGAGCTTCTGGGGTCCACCTGGAGCTGGATGCCCAGCTCGGCGGCCCGGCTGGCCTTGCCCACCAGCAGGGCGGCCACCGCCGTGTCCTCGATCTGGTTCATCACCCGGCTCACCGACTGGTGGTGGACCTCCGACACGTCCAGGATATACTGCTCCGCCTGCTCCACCCGGTCCAGCTGAATGAGGCCCAGGATGGTGTGGAGCTTGTTGATGAATTCGTGGGCATAGGCCCGCATGGCCTCCACCAGGTGGCGGCTGCCGGTGAGGGCCTCGGCCAGGTTGGTCACCTCGGTGCGGTCCCGGAACACCGCCACCGCCCCCACGATCTCCCCGTCCTCCCAAATGGGCATCCGGTTGGCCAGGACCTCCTGGCTGCCCGGCATCTGCTTCAGATGGACATTGTACTCCGGCTTTCCGGTGGTGAGCAGGCGGGGCAGCTGGGAGGCGGGGTAGATCTCCAGCAGGGGCCGCCCCAGCACCTCTCCGGCGTCCTTGGCCCCAAACATTCCCAGGCACGCGGCGTTCATATAGGTGATCACGCAGTCCCGGTCAATGGCAAGGATGCCCTCCTCCAGAGCCTCCAGAATGTCCTCCCGCTGGTGGAAGAGCTTGCGGAACACATCGGGCTCATAGCCCATGAGGGAGTCCTTGATGGCCCCCGACAGGTGCCGGGAGAAGAGCAGGCCCACTCCGGCGGCCAGGAAGGTGAGGATGGCGAAGCAGGCCACCGTGTCGATGACCGTCTGGTGGACGCTGCGCACCCCGATGCCCACCGAGACAAAGCCCAGCAGCTCCCCCTCCTCGTCCGTCACCGAGGCCAGGGCCCGGTGCTCCAGTTCGGAGACCCCGGCGCCGGTATCCACCTGGGTGCTCTCCCCGTTCAAAACGGATAAAGACTGATACTCCGGGTACACTGTCCCTTCATAGGAGGGATCGGGGCTGTAGCGGATGATCCCATCCCGGTCGGCCACCACAATGGCGTCGATGTCCTTGACCCGGGAGATGGTGCTGTCCAGATATGCCGTCAGAGTCTCGTTGCCGCTGTGGCCGGAGAGCACCTCCGCCACCTGGGGGGACTGGGCCAGCACCTGGGCGGAGTTCATCAGGTTTCGGTCCATGGACTGGTACTCCATGCGCAGGGAGAACAGAAGCGTGGTGGTCATCCCCATCATGGCGGTACTCAGCACCAGAAACAGGCTGAGTGATCGAATCCGCTGGCTGATGGATCGTTTTGCTGGCCTCTTCATAAAAATCCCCCTTCTCAGGCGGCGCGCCGCCGCTGCTCCGATACGAAATCCTCCCCACTGTACTCGTCTACGAAATATATTATAAAGGCAGGATATAAAACTGTCAAATACGCGCAAGGATTTTGTTAATTTTCCCACCCTTCCGTTTTTTTTACTTTCATAAGGGTATACAAACGCGGCCGGCCGCCCTTAAGATAGGGCCGGAAATCATCCTGGAGAGGAGGGATGGCTTTTGGAGGAAGTCAAAGCGGAATTGACCGCCCAGCTGGAGAACCCGGTGGCCTTCACCATACCTGTTTTGGGCGGCATCCCGGTATCCCAGTCGGTGGTGGTGTCGTGGATCATCATGGCCGCCCTCACTCTGGCCGCCATCCTGCTCACCCGGAACATGAAACCGGTCCCCGGGCGGCGGCAGATGGTGCTGGAGATGTTTGTGGGGCTTATCAACAACTTCAGCCGGGACATCATCGGCAAGGAGTGGAGGCGCTTCGCCCCCTGGCTGGGAACGGCGGCCCTGTATATCACCTGCGCCAACCTGATCGGCCTTGTGGGGCTGGTCCCCCCCACCAAGAACCTGAACGTGACGGCCGCCCTGGGCCTGAGCAGCATGGTGGTCATCTACACCGCCGCCTTCCGGGTACACGGAGTGAGAGGGGGCTTCGGCCAGTTTTTAAAGCCGTCGCCGGTGATGCTGCCCATCAACATCATGGAGGTGGCCATCCGGCCCCTGTCCCTGTGCATGCGGCTGTTCGGCAATGTACTGGCCGCCTTCATCGTCATGGAGCTGGTAAAAATGGTGGCGCCGGCAGTGGTCCCGGTGGCCTTCAGCCTGTACTTCGACATCTTTGACGGCATCATTCAAACCATCGTATTTGTATTTCTCACCGCCATCTTCATAGGGGAAGCCCTGGAAGAGGAATAGAACCGCAATTCAAACCAATAGACCTGATCATTGAGGAAACACAATTAGGAGGAGATCATTATGACAACCGCAATCGCAGCCGCAGTGGCTATCGTCCCCAGCACCCTCGCCGGCGTCGGCATCGCCATCGCCACCGGCAAGGCGGCCGAGTCCATCGCCCGGCAGCCTGAGGCCGCCGGCCAGATCCGCAGCAGCATGCTCATCGGCTGCGCCCTGGCGGAGGCCACCGCCATTTACGCATTCATCACCGCCCTGGCCATCCTGATCCTGGGCTGAGCGGCCCTGATTTGGAAAGGAGGCGTGCGCCGTGCTGAATCTTGATCCCTGGACAGTCCTGTGGACCGGGATCAACCTGGTTGTGCTCTATCTGCTCATGCGTCATTTTCTCTTCAAGCCGGTGACCGCCATGATGGAGCAGCGCACCAAGGCCATCGAGGACGGCCTGTCCCAGGCGGAGGCAGCCAAGCAGGCGGCCCAGGCCCTGGACCAGGAGAACGAGGCCAGGCTGGCCCAGGTCCGCGGCCAGGCCGACCAGATCGTGGCCCAGGCCAAGCTGCAGGGGCAGCGGGAGTATGACCAGATCATCTCCTCCGCCCAGGCCGACGCCCAGGCCATCCGCGCCGACGCCCAGGCCCAGATGGAGGCCGAGCGCCGTCAGATGCTCCAGGACGCCCAGCAGCAGGTGGCCGCTCTGGCCCTGCTGGCGGCGGCCAAGGTGTCCGGCCGCGCCATGGACCAGGCGGGCGACCGGGACCTGGTGGAGGATTTTCTGCGGGAGGCGGGTGATCTCTGATGGGAGAGCTGGCGGACCGCTATGCCCAGGCCTTCCTGGAGGCCGGGGGCGACGGAGCTGAGCTGGCGCGCTGCGCCCGGCAGCTGGAGAAGGAGCCTGTTTTGTGGGAGGCCCTCTGCAGCCCCGCTGTGACCCCGGAGGAGAAGGGGCGGGTCCTGGCCCGCCTGCCCGAGGTGGCCCCGCCCGGCCCCGCGGGCAGACTTCTGACCCTGATGGCGGAGAAGGAGCGGCTGCCCCTGCTGCCTCAAGTGGTCCAGTCCGCCCGGCGGCTGGCTCTGGAGTGGGAGGGCGGAGCCCTGGGAACCGTGACCTGTGCCCGGCCGCTGACGGAAGATCAGCTGGGCCGGCTGAAGGAGACCCTGTGCCGGCTGCACCGCCTCAAAAAGGTGGAGCTGGAGGTGCGGGTGGACCCCGCCCTGCTGGGGGGGCTGCGCCTGGAGCTCCAGGGGGTCACCTATGACAAGAGCGTGCGGGGCGGCTTGGACGCCCTGGCCCGGACGCTGGGAGAGGGGAGAGCGCTGTGAACGCGAGACCGGAAGAGATTGTCTCCCTCCTGCGGGAGGAGATTGAAGGATACGACAACAAAACCCGCCGCACCGAGGAGGGCACCGTCCTGGAGGTGGGCGACGGCATCGCCACCATCTACGGCCTGGACCGGGCGGTGTACGGCGAGCTGGTGGAGTTCGACACCGGGGTCCGGGGGATGGTCATGGACCTGTCCCGGGACACGGTGGGCTGCGTCCTGCTGTGGTCCGAGACCGGCCTGCGGGAGGGCAGCACCGTCCGCCGCACCGGACAGCCCGCCGACGTCCCTGTGGGCGAGGGCATGCTGGG
>DXCX01000079.1 GCA_019115785.1 Candidatus Intestinimonas merdavium
TGTCCAATGAGATCATCACCCTGGTGAAGGACACCTCCCTGGCACGGGTCATTGCCCTCCAGGAGGTCATCTGGATGGGCGAGTCCTTTATGAAGGGCAACCAGGGCTACCGCGGTCTGGTATGGCCCCTCTTTTTTACGGCAGTCTACTACCTGATCTTCAGCGGTGTGGTGACCGTCCTGCTGGGCCGGCTGGAAAAGAAGCTGGAATTTTTCCGTTAAAGGGGAGGAACACATGGCGATCCTGGACGTACAGAACATTGAGAAACACTTTGGGGCCACCCAGGTGCTCCAAGACATCAGCTTTTCCCTGGAGGAGGGTCAGGCTCTGGCCATCATCGGTTCCTCCGGCTCGGGAAAGACCACCCTGCTGCGGTGCCTCAACTTTCTGGAGACGCCTGACCACGGGCGCATCCGGGTGCGGGATGAGGTCCTCTTCGACGCCGATGACCCATCCACCCAGCGAGAGAGCGAGGTGCGCCGGAAGCGGCTCCACTTCGGAATGGTCTTCCAGTCCTTCAACCTCTTCCCCCAATATACCGCCCTCCAGAACGTCACTCTGGCCAAGGAGCTCCTGAGCCAAGAGCGTCCCGACTTCAAGGCCAACAAAAGGGCCATTTTGGAGGAGATCCGGGGGGAGGGGCTGTCCCTCCTGGAACAAATGGGACTGGGTGACCGAGCAGGCCACTATCCCCATCAGCTCTCCGGTGGTCAGCAGCAGCGGGTGGCCATTGCCCGGGCCCTGGCTTTGAGTCCCGACATCCTTTGCTTTGACGAACCCACCTCTGCCCTTGACCCGGAGCTTACCGGTGAGGTCCTGCGGGTCATCCGAGGCCTGGCCGAAAAAAGGACCACCATGGTCATCGTTACCCATGAGATGGCCTTTGCCCGGGATGTGGCCGATCAGGTCATTTTTATGGACAGCGGTGTCATTGTGGAGCAGGGCCCGGCCAGGGAGGTCATCGAGCATCCCAGACAAGAGCGGACCCGGCAGTTTTTGGCCCGGTACGCCGGACAGTGACGGTGGTCAGCCGTTTTGGCATGGGAAAGGCGCGGCCTGCCTGCCGCGCCCAGTCTGTCGGAAAAGTGCATATACGTCAAATTTTACGCAGGAGACTCGCCTCCTTCCGTCATACGCAGACGACGGAAGGAGGCGAGATCTGTTTTTTCTGGAGGCATGTGTTTTGGGAAAATATGGGCCTCATTATCTCTGTCAAGGGGAATCCAATGGACCGTTCCTTTTTATCCGGAAGCAGCTTCTGGTGCTATGGGGGCCAGCGTGGTCACCGACACTTCAAAGGCAGTGCGCTCTTGGGTAACGCCTCCCACCACCTTTTGATAGAGGCGGCTCTGGAGCCGCCCCTCCAACTCCACGCAGTCTCCCACTGAAAGCCCGTTGCACCGCTGGGCCAGGGCGCCCCAGGTGATACAGGGCAGATAGTCCGCCCGGCCGTACCGCCGGTTCACCGCCAGCATCAGGTCGCAGATCTCCCGGCCCAGAGGAGTCCGGCGCAGGATGGGCGGCTTGCACAGTACCCCGGAGAGGCTCAGCTGGTTGCAGGGCGGCTCCTCTGTGTCGGCCAGGGTCCTGGCCAGCAGGGTAATGACCAACCGGCTGCCGGGGCCGGTGCGGTTATTGAAGGTGCGTACCTCCCCGGTCACGGCCACCCGCTGCCCGGGTGACAGGGGGGAGCACTCCAGCAGGGTCTGGGGTACCACCACGTTCAACCGGTCCTCGGTGCCCGACAGGCGGGGGACGGATAGGGGAAAGACAAAAAAATCCACGTTGTGATTGCTGTGGGAAAAGACAGGCGTCTCCGCCACCGTTCCCCGCAGGATGGCATGATTTTCATTCCAGGATGTCCGCATATGTACCTCCACCTCTCCTTGGTTCCTGGAAGCATGTATATGCGCCCTTGTCCCACCTTATGACGGGGAAAATAGGAGCCGTCCCCGGAGCGATGCTCCGGGGACGGCCATACAGCTGATGAAAACGAAAAGATGATGGTCAGAGGGGGTGGCTGGATTCCGGGGGAAAACGGTCAGCCACACTTGGAGTACCCGCAGTTCCGGCAGGTGACACAGCCGCCCTCGTGCTCCAGAGGACTGCCGCACTCGGGGCAGAACTTGGCCAGCTTGGCCTCCGCGGGGGTCATGTCGGGGGAGACGAGGGTGCGGGGATCTTGGGGCACACCGGGCTGGGGAGCCGGCACCGCTGGGGCGACGGATTTCATTGGAGGAGCGGGAACCTGAATGGCAGAGGGACAAGGGGGGATGTCGTTCTTCTGGGCCGCCCTCATGACCTTCTCGATGGCCTTGGCGATGGCGTCGGGGCAGGAGGTCACCGGCACGCCGGGCTGACGCAGGCAGGAGGGACAGCGGATGCCCTTGAGCTGGGTGATGATCTCATCGCTGTCCACCCCGGAGCGCAGGGCGATGGACACCAGACGAGCGGTGGCCTCCGACTGAGAGGGGCAGCCGCCGGCCCGGCCGGTGTTGGTGAAGACCTCACAGATGCCGTGCTCGTCATAGTTGACGGTGATGAAGAGCTTGCCGCAGCCGATCTTTACCTTCTCCGTATAGCCCATGGTGACATCGGGGCGGGGACGGGGCAGAATGGAGCCGTTGCGCAGGAGACAGGCGGTGGAGTCGCAGTTGGAGCTCAGCAGCTTCTCCACATGGTCGGGGAGGGCGGACTCCGATTTTCCGTCGTTGACCTTGCCGATGTTGAGTACCTGCTCATCCCGGCTGCCGTCCCGGTAAATGGTGGTGCCCTTACACCCCAGCTCATAGGCCAGGCGGTAGACCTCGGCCACCTCCTCCCGGGTGGCTCCGTTGGGGAAGTTCACCGTCTTGCTCACTGCGTTGTCGGTGAAGGACTGGAAGGCGGCCTGCATCTTCACATGCCAGATGGGGGAGACGTCGTGGGCACAGACAAAGACCTTCTTCATGTCCTCGGGGATGGCCTCTATGTGGGCCAGGGTGCCCTGCTCCACGATGGACTGCATCAGAGCCTCGGAGTAGAGGCCCCGCTGAAGAAGGGCCTGCTTCAAAATGTCGTTTGTCTCGATGAGGTGGGTGCTGTCCATGACGTTGCGGATATAGGCGTAGGCAAAGACCGGCTCCACGCCGCTGGACACCCCAGCGATGATGGACAGGGTGCCGGTGGGCGCGATGGTGGTCACGGTGGCGTTGCGCAGGGGCCTGCCGTCTTTGTAGGTGCTCTCTCCGAAGAGGGGGAAGGCGCCCCGGATGGCGGCCAGATCCTCGCTGGCCTGGTGGCCAATGGTCTGCACCAGCTCCATGACCTCTCTGGCCATGGCCACGCCGGCGTCGGAGTTATAGGGGATGCCCAGGTAGAGGAGCATATCGGCAAAGCCCATGACGCCCAGGCCGATCTTCCGGGTCAGCTTGGTGACCTTGTCGATCTCAGGCAGCGGGTACTGGTTGACCTCGATGACATTGTCCAGGAAGTGGACGGCGGTACGGATGGTCTTCTCCAGCTTCTCCCGGTCCAGAGCGTAGCCGTTCGCGGTTTTCTTCAGGTGGTTGACCAGGTTGATGGAGCCCAGGTTGCAGGCCTCATAGGGCAGCAGGGGCTGTTCACCGCAGGGATTGGTGGACTCGATCTCCCCCTGGCTGGGGCAGGGGTTGTCCCGGTTGAGCCGGTCCAGGAAGATGATGCCAGGCTCGCCGGTGCGCCAGGCGGAGTCCACAATGGCGTCAAAGACAGCTCGGGCGTCGAGGTGGCCGGTGACCTTTTTGGAGGCAGGGTCCACCAGGTCGTACGATCCGCCGGATTCCACCGCCGCCATAAAGGCCTCGGTGAGTCCCACGGAGATGTTGAAGTTGGTGATCTCCTTGGTGTCATTTTTGCAGGTGATAAAGTCCATGATGTCAGGGTGGTCCACCCGGAGAATGCCCATATTGGCCCCACGGCGGGTGCCGCCCTGCTTCACCGCCTCGGTGGCAGCGTTGAAAACCTTCATAAAGGAGATGGGACCGCTGGCCACCCCGCCGGTGGAGTTCACCGTGGAGCCCTTGGCCCGGAGCCGGGAGAAGGAGAAGCCGGTGCCGCCGCCGGACTTGTGGATGAGGGCGGCATTCTTGATGGCGTCAAAAATGTCCTCCATGGAGTCGGCCACCGGCAGCACAAAGCAGGCGGAGAGCTGGCCCAGGGGCCGGCCGGCGTTCATCAGGGTGGGGGAATTGGGCAGGAAGTCCAGGCTGGTCATCATCTGATAGAAGGCGGCGGCAGTGGCCTGGATGTCGGCCTGGGCGTCAAAATGGGTGTCGGCGGCGGCAATGGCATCTGCCACCCGGTGGAAGAGCTCCTCCACGGTTTCGGTGGGCTGCCCCTGCTCGTCGCGGATCAAATACCGGCGCTCCAGCACTGCCCGGGCGTTATCACTGATCGGCATAGTCGTCGTCTCCTCTTTCGTATTTTTGATCTATCTGGTGTGGGGGATGTCCCCCCTAAACGCGCACTAGATATTGTATCAGAGAATCATGTGAAGTCAATATATCGTTTTTGACGAAAAAACGGAGGGGGTATCCCCTCCGTTTCCCGCAAACCTTAGAGCCAGACTGGAAATGCCCCGCCAAAGCCGCTTTTTATCCCTGGGTGCCAGACATGGGCGCCAGAGGCAGCACCAGGGTCATACGGGTGCCCACCCCCCGGCGGGAGAGGACCTCCAGCCAGCCGCCATGGCGCTCGGCAATGTATTGGGCGATGGAAAGCCCCAGGCCGGTGCCGCCGGTCTTCCGGTCCCGGGACTGGTCGGCCCGGTAGAAGCGTTCAAAGATATGGGGGAGACTGGCGGCGTCAATGCCGTCCCCCTCGTCCTGGACCGAGAGCCGGGCGGTGCCCTCCGACAGCTCCAAAGCCAGGGAGATCTCCCCGCCGGCGGGGGTGTACTTGATGCTGTTGTCCACCAGTACCCGCACGCACTGCTTGATAAGCCCTAGGTCGGCATGGACCGGCACCGGCGCGCGCCCCCAGTGGGCGGAGAAGGGGTGGGTCTGGTCGATCATCCCTGTCTCCCTGTAGACCTGGGCGGCCACCTCTGTGAGGTCAAAGTCGGCCATCTCCACCTGCATGGTGTCGTTATCACCCCGGGCGAGGAAGAGGAGCTGCTCCACCAGCTCCTTCATGGCCTGGGCCTCTCCCCGAATGGCATCGATGGCCTCCTGGCGGGTGGCGGGGTCATCCTTTCCCCAGCGGTCCAGCAGGCTGGCGTAGCCCTGGATGACGGCGATGGGGGTGCGCAGCTCGTGGGAGGCGTCGGAGACAAAGCGCATCTGGGCGCGATAGGCCGCCCCCAGCCGGTCCAGCATGGCATTGATGGCCTCGGCCAGGTCCCGCAGCTCTTTCTGGGTGCCAGAGACGGGGATACGTTTGTCCAGATGGGAGGCGTTGATCTCGTCCAATCGGCCTGCCAGAGCGGAGAGCTCGGCGGCCGACATATTGGGAGGGGCGCTGCCCAGCCGGGCCGCCGCTGCCGCCAGCTCCTGGATGGGACGGAGGGTCTTCTTGATGGTGCCGGCGTTCCTGAGCAGGTTGAGGAAAAGGCTGAGGAGCTGGCACACCAGTAAAACGCGCCCGGCAAAGGCCATGAGGGTTACCGGCTGCTCCAGGTCCAGCGCGATGGCATAGGGCTTTCCGCTGTTGGCGAGGGAGAGGGTGTAGGTGACGCCCCGGCCGGGATGGCCCCTCCAAGGCCCAAAGAACAGGGATTCCTCTCCCAGAGAGAGGACACGCAGGGCTTGCTCCTCCTCTGAGAGCAGCTGCTTCCCCAGAGACATGGGCAGCAGCAGTCCGCCGATCCGCAGGCCATACTCTGACGGAGCCTCATCCAGGGCGGCGACGGTATAGTCCCCAGCCGACATCCACACCGTGGCCTCGGCGGAGGGGACCCCGCGCGCTTCCACCAGCTGGGAGATCTCTCCACACTGCCGGTCGGCCCACAGCAGCAGCCCGCCCCAGGCCAGCAGCAAAAGGAGCAGGTCGGTGGTGAGGTAGATGCCCAACAGGCGCAGAAAGAGACGCAGATTGAGCCGCAGGACGATGGAGGAGCGGATGCCGCCCCGGTCCCGCTTTGATTTGGAGGCCATATCCGCCCCTCCTTTCCAGCAGATGGAGTATCTTCCCCTTTAGCCCTCCTCACGGATGGCGTAGCCCACGCCCCGCACCGTGTGGATGAGCTTGACGCCAAAGCGCTCGTCGATTTTGGAGCGGAGAAAGCGGATATAGACGTCCACGGCGTTGGTCTCCCCGGCAAAGTCAAAGCCCCACACGTTGTCCAGCAGGGACTCCCGGGAGATGACCTTCTCCTTGTTCTCCAGCAGATGGCGCAAAAGGTCGAATTCCCGGCGGGTAAGCTCCACCGGGGTGCCGGAGACGCTCACCTCGTGGCGCTCCACATCCATGACCAGGGGACCACAGGTGAGCTTGGGCACCTCAGCCGGGGCGACAGGGCGCTTGCGCAGCGCGGCCCGGATGCGGGCCAGCAGCTCTTCAATGGCAAAGGGCTTGGTCACATAGTCGTCGGCGCCGGCGTCGAGGCCGGATACCTTGTCCACCACCGCGTCCCGGGCGGTGAGCAGGATCACCGGCGTCTGCCGTTCCTTTCTCAGCCTACGAAGGACCTCCATCCCCGAGAGGGCGGGGAGCATGATGTCCAGCAAAATGAGGTCAAAGTCTCCGGCAAGGGCCCGCTCCAGCCCCGTCCGTCCGTCAAAGGCCTTCTCCACCTCGTAGCCCTCGTAGCGCAGCTCCAGCTCCACCATCCGGGCCAGCTTCTCCTCATCTTCCACCAATAAGATCCGTTCCGCCATGGGCGGGACCCTCCTTTTCTATTTATGACCGGCGCAGCCACGTCAAAAAACGGTCAAACGTCTCCCGTAGGGAGGACAGCACCCCCCGTACCTCGTCCCCCTCCGCCATGGGACCGGAGAGCCGGTAGCGGAACCCCAGCAGCAGCCCCACGCCCAGCACGACCACGATGGTCCAGGGGAAAAACAACACCAGCACCACCAAAATGGGCAGCGGGACGGAGGCTCCGTGTCTCCCCTTTTGCCACACCTCCAGCCGGGTGATCAGACATTTCTGAAAAAGCTCCTTTAATCCCTCTTTCAGGTCGGACCAGGAGAGAATCCGTACCCCGCCCCGCTGAGTACCATCCGCATCCTTCGACGGTACAGCGCCGGGTGGCGGGGGAGGGCAGCCGGGGGAGGAGCGGGTGGAGTAAAAGCCGCCCCCCGGCGGTACGGGAGTCAGGCCCATCCGCTCCAACTCCAGCATGGCCTCCAGCGCGTCGCCGTTGTGCCGTTCCAGGGCGGAGAGTGCGGCGATCACATCCACGCCGGCGGCCTCGCTGAGCCGCCGGGCCTGCTCCACCGTCACCGACATGGCACTTCACCCCTTTTCCGATACGCTGCTTCCATTATAGTCCGCTGTCCCTAAAGGGAGCTTTGCGCTTTCTTTAGATCCCATTAAAAAAGACCAGCCGCCGGACCGGTCCCCAGGTACCATGATTATAGCCGATCCACTCGGCCGGGGCAAGGGCAGGGGTTTACCCTGGACCAGAAGCTGTGATATAATTGAGAAAAATACTTATCCTGATTTGTAAAGGAGGTGTGGTCTATGTGGAAGCGGCTTCTGGCCGGCGTCTGTGCCGCGGCTTTGCTGATGGTCCTCATCCAGGGCTATGCCGCGGGTGAGGAGTGGGACGCCAATGTCATCTTTCTGGCCCTCAACGACTCCGTGGTTCCGCTCAGCGACAGCACCATGCCCATCAACGTGGGAGGCACCATCTATCTCCCCTATTTTATGCTGGACGCCAACCAGAACGGCGGGATTCGCCTGGGTATCATCAACGGCGGACAGGACAAGGTGAGAAACACCCTCACCCTTTATAATACCAAGCCCAAAAATCTGACCTTTGACCTTCGGACCGGCGTTTCCTATGACTATATCCCCGACGGGGAGCGGCAGACCCCCACCGCCATCATCCGCAATGGTCAGATCTACGTTTCGGCCAGCTCCACCTGCTCCTACTTCGGGGTGAAGTATATTTACAGCAACATCCAGTTTGGGGACAAGAGCTACCCCTATATCCGCATCCGCACCGATAACGTGGCTCTGGATGACGCCTCATTCAAAAGCTCGGCCAACACGACCTACCTCATCCAGCTGCAAAATTACTACCGGTCGGTGACCGGCCAGGGCAGCGACGGCACCACCCCGCCCTCTGCCTCGCCGACGCCCTCCGCGCCCTCTCCCACGCCGGAGACCAACCAGGACCGCCGGGGTGTCCGGGTCTATCTGGCGGTACGTGCCGATACCGGCGAGTCGGGCTCCGGGATACTGGACCAGCTACGCGGGTATGGCTGGGGCTGTCTGCTGCTGGTGCCCGCCGGTCAGGTGGCCCAGCGGGACGACCTGATCCGTCAGGCGGTAGGGGACGGGCACATGGTGGGGATCATCACCGACGAGAGCGACCTGGGACAGGCCCAGCGGGAGCTGGAGGAGGCCAATGAGCTGCTCTCCCATGTGGCCCTCACCAACACCAGAATCGTTCTGGCCGAGGACCCGGTGGTGGCCCAGGGGCTGGAGAGGAGCGGCTGGCTGTGCTGGGAGGAGGATATTGACGGTCTGCCCGGGGAACGGAGCAGCAGCACCGTGTATCGACAGATCACCAGCCGGCTGGAGGACCGGGAGAGCCAGGCCAGGATCACCCTGGATGACAGCGGCATCTCCGCCTCTGTGCTCAGTCGGCTCCTGCCCGACCTGCGGGAGGGAGCGTACAGCGTGCGCCTGGCGGTGGAATCTGAATTTTAACGGTGGGGGATGAGCTCGGTGGAAAAAAGCTATTATTTTGACAATGCCGCCACCTCCTTTCCAAAGGCGCCTGGTGTGGCGGAGGCCATGACGGACTACCTTACCCGGGTGGGCTGCAATGTGGGCCGGGGAGACTATCAGTCGGCCTACGCCGCCGCCGAGCGGGTACTGGAGGTGCGGGAGAAGCTGTGCCGGCGCTTCGGCGCGCCCGATCCCAGAAACGTCATCTTCACCCCTGGCTGTACCTATGGTCTCAATGCCGTGCTCAAGGGGGTGCTCAAGCCTGGTGACCTGGTGGCGGCCTCCCCCATGGAGCACAACGCTGTGCTCCGGCCTCTGAAGCAGTTGGAGCGCCAGGGGGTGAGGATCCAGTGGCTGCCCTGCGCCGACACCGGAGAGCTGCTCCTGGACCAGGCGGCGGAACGGCTCACCAAGGATGTGCGGCTGTGTGTGCTCACCCACGCCTCTAACGTGTGCGGCACCCTCATGCCAATCGAGGCCGTGGGGCGGCTGTGCCGGGAGCGAGGGATCTTCTTTTGTGTAGATGCCGCCCAGAGTGCCGGACTGGTGCCCGTGAACATGGACGCCATGGGGATTGACGCCGTCGCGATGCCGGCCCACAAGGGACTGCTGGGCCCCCAGGGTCTGGGGGTGCTCCTGCTCACCGACGCTTTGGCGGAGGCGATGGAGCCCCTGATCTCCGGTGGTACAGGGAGCCGCTCCGATCTGCTGGAGATGCCTCCCTTTCTGCCTGACCGGCTGGAGCCGGGCACCCTGAACCTGCCCGGTATCTACGGCCTGGGGGCTGCTCTGGACTGGTGGGAGAGACAGGACATGGCGGCCCTCCGGCACCGGGAGGAACGCCTTACCGGCCACCTCATCGCCCGGCTGGCCGAGTATGAGGAGGACGGCCTCCGGGTGCTGGGGACCAGGGAGGAGAAAAAACAGGTGGGGGTGGTGTCTGTGGACTTTTTGGGGAGGGACAACGCCGAATGTGCCTACCGCCTGGAGCGGGATTACGGGATCCAGACCCGCTGCGGCCTCCACTGTGCCCCCCTGGCCCATAAGACGCTGGGCACCTACCCCCAGGGGACCGTCCGCTTCTCTGTGGGACCTTTCACACGGTTTGAGGACATCGATTATGTCCAGGGGGCTGTGGCCGAGATCCTGTGCGAATAATGGAAAAGAAGGAACAAAAACTGCCCGCGCTGCTGCGCGGGCGGTTTTTGTTGTTGCCCTTTTTTGTGTACACCCGCCCTTGAAAGGTGGTGCGGATGTAAAAATATTTTATAACTGTAAAATTCTAATCTTGACTTCTTTTTACATAGGTTTATACTAGAAAAGCTTTTGGTAGAGCAACGGGCCCATGTTCCACCGGCAAGCTTCGCACTCCTCGGCACCATCGAGGAGTGTCTGGAGGACTGGAGGACTGTTTAATGATTTCGTTTTTTGTATGTTTGATTGTGCTCATTGTAGGATTTTTTACCTATAGTAAGCTGGTAGAAAAGATTTTTCGCGTTGATGACCGTCCCACGCCTGCGGTGGTGCACCCCGACGGCGTGGATTATGTACCCATGAAGACCTGGCGTATTTTCCTGGTCCAGCTGTTGAACATCGCCGGACTGGGTCCCATTTACGGCGCCCTGTCCGGCGCCTGCTGGGGACCTTCTGTGTACCTGTGGATCGTGCTGGGCACCATTCTGGGCGGCGGCGTTCACGACTTCCTCTCCGGAATGATGAGTGAGCGCAACGACGGCAAGTCTATCTCCGAGGTGGTTGGCCTCTACATGGGCAAGGTCATCACCTTTATCATGCGAGTCTTCTCCGTGGTGCTGTTGGTGATGGTGGGCGTCAACTTCTCCGTTGGCCCTGCCGGCCTGCTGGCCAAGCTGACCCCTGATTATCTGTCCACCATGTTCTGGCTGGTGGTCATTATGATCTACTATCTGGTGGCCACCTTCCTGCCCATCGACAAGATCATCGGTAAGCTCTACCCCGTGTTCGGCATCTGCCTGATCATCATGGCTCTGGGTATCGGCGGCGGTATTCTGGTCCAGATGGGCGGCGATATGCCGGAGATTACCCTGGCCAACCTGACTGTCGCCCACCCCAACGGTCTGCCCAAGTGGGCCATGATGTTTGTCACCGTGGCCTGCGGCGCCATCTCCGGATTCCACGCCACCCAGTCACCCATGATGGCCCGCTGCATCATCAGTGAGAAGCAGGGCCGCACCATTTTCTACGGCGCCATGGTAGCCGAGGGCGTCATTGCCCTGATCTGGGCTGCCGCTGGCGTCACCTACTATACCAACCACGGTTCCCTGCTGGACGGCATGACCGGCTTGACCAATGCCATTGCTGCCGGTGGTTCCGGCGGTGTGGTATTTGAGATTTCCACTGGCCTGCTGGGTACTGTGGGCGGCGTCCTGGCCATGATCGGCGTGATTGCCTGCCCCATCACCTCCGGTGACACCGCTTACCGGGCCGCCCGCCTTACCATCGCCGACTGGTTCCACATCGACCAATCCAGGGTGGGCCCCCGCGCCGCGCTATCCATCCCCCTGCTGGGCGTAGGCGCTGTCATCGCTCTGGCGCTGCCCTGGGATGTGCTGTGGCGCTATTTCTCCTGGTCCAACCAGACGCTGGCTATGATTGTGCTGTGGACCGGCGCTGTGTTCCTGCATAAGTACGGTTTCCCCCCCAAGGCCTGCTTCATCGCCGCTCTTCCCGCCACTTTCATGTCCGCGGTGTCGGTGACCTACTTCTTCCAGGCCCCCGAGTGCCTGAACCTGTCCACCTCCATTGCTTACCCGGTGGGCATCGGCGTGGCCGTTGTGTTCCTGGCCATCTTCATCTGGCGCATCCTGATTGTGGCCAAGGACGATGTTGTCAAGATTGAGACCCGCTGAATTCGCCCCACGAAAACAGACGCGATGAACAATGAATGCTCCCTCTATGGCGACAGTGAAACAGAACACTGTCAACCATAGAGGGAGCATTGTTTTACCGTGAACTATTGTTCCATATTCTGCACGAAACGCATGAGCATGGCTGCGCTCTGGACCCGGGTAGCTGTGCCCTGGGGATTTAGGGTGCCGTCGGCCATACCGGTGATGATACCGTTCATGGTACACCAGCACAGGGCCTCATAGGCATAGCCGCTTACACTGTCACGGTCTGGGTAGTCCAGGGGGAATGCCCCGTCATTCACGATCCCGCCGCCCTGGGACTGCTCAAAGCGATACAGCACAGTGGCCAGCTGTTCACGGGTAATGGGATCGTCGGGCCCGAACAGTCCGTTTCCATAGCCGCCCACAATGCCGTTGGCGGCAGCCCAAGTCACAGCGTCATAGTACCACGCCCCACTTGGAACATCAACAAACATACGGTTATCCGTGCTGGGCCTCCCCGCCATATTGTACAGGATCTGAGCCAACATGGCGCGGGAGAGGGGAGCATCCGGGGCAAAACGACCGTCACCACAACCGCTCATGAGTTGGTTCGCCATGGCAAATTCGACTTCGGTCATATACCAGGCATCCAAACTTACATCGGTGAACGCGGCAGCCTGGCTCGCAAATACACCAAATTGAGAAAAATGGCTCGTTACAAATGTCGCAATCCCGTTTTCGTACTTAGCGGGGAAATAGGTAATGGCTCCGTCTTCGCCAAAGTAGCAGGCAATGATCTGGCGCCCCTCCATATTGTCGGGCCGTTCATAGGGGACGGAGATGGTCACATTGCCGCCCAACTCGTGGAGCGGCTCCGTCTCCATCAGGTTCCCACTTGTGTCCCGATGGGAAACCGTGGCAGAGAGCGTTACAAAAACGGCGCTGTTCATCACATTGGCAATGGGGTATCTCTGCGCGGGGGGGATGTCATCCACATCGATGGTCTCAATCCCCAGGCTGATGCTGTCATGCTCATTTTCCAGGGCGTTGGCAATCGTATCCAAGGCATCGGCGTCTATCACCATGCCGCCGTCGCCCGTCTTAATCGAGAGCGTGGAGACCTCCTCGCTGTCACGGACAGCCGTGATGAGATCCTGCGGGATGGAGACCGCCGACACATCCAGCTCAGAGACATCCACTTCAACGGCTCCGCTCTTCTCCCCATCGCGGACGATTTTGGAAATCTCCTGGTCTGTTACACTGATTTCTGCCTCCCGGTCTGTTACGACGGCGGATATGCTCCCACTTCCAATGTCAAGCGTTTCGCGCTTATCCTCATCTGCAGAAGTGTCCGCATCTCCGCCATCCCGGTCTTCATCGGAAGAATTGCCCGAACCTCCCACGGCTTGGTTTCCGCTGGAAGAATTGCCTGAACCTCCTACATCCGGGTTTCCGCCGGAGGAACCGCCCGAGCCTCCCACATCCGGGTTCCCGCCGGAGGAACCGCCCCCGCCGGGGGTTTCATTGCCGGAGTCGCCCAGCACAGGGATGGTCTCTCTCTCCCATCGGCCGCAGTTTTCACAGCGCCGTTCCCGCAGGCCCTCCTCCGTGGCGGTGGCCGTCTTGACGATGACCCACTCGCCGTATTTGTGGTCGGTCATGGGGATGGTTTGGGGCTGCGTGAAACGGTACCCACAGGCGGAACAGCGAAGGTACGATGTGACCCCCTCCCGGTAACAGGTCGCCTCAATGGCCGGAACCGTCTCTTTCTCATGCTGGCGGTCGCCGGGCTGGCCCACAGTGACAACGGCGGACGCCGCCACCTGGTTGCTGCCGCGGATGGTGATCGTGGCGTGTCCGGCGTTCACGCCGGTGATCGTGACGGCGGTATGCCCCCCTGTTGTCCGGATCTCCACAACATGGGGATTGTCCGTCGTGACCTCGTAGAGCGTGGTCGCATCGGCGGGGGTCAGGACCGGCTCAATGTTCCACGTCTCGTCCACATCCAGCGCATAGGTCTCCGCAATTTCAATCCCCGTGGGCATCGGGGCGTCCACGACGGTCACCTCGCAGGAGTCCGTAAGGCCGTTGGCGGTGGTTCCCGTGACGGTCACGACGCCGGGGGTCACGCCGGTGACCAGCGCCGCCAGGCGGTTTGCGGAACTGTTGATCTCCGCAATGCCGGCGTCGGAAGAGGTCCATGTCCAGTCGGGCAGCGCGGTGACCGGCTCCACATCGGGCCGGATGGTGTAGACATCGCGCACGGATACGGTAATCTTTTCGGGGATGGAGACAGAGGTCGGGATGATATCACCGTGGGCCACAGTGAACCAGCAATTCTCAAAGCCGAGGTTAGTACCTTCTTCATCATTTAAAATATAACAGCTGTTTTCGTAAAAATCGCTTGCGTAGGCATTGGACAGGCTCCACGCCCCGCTCTGCATCTTTTCACTGATTGCAAGCGAGAGGGTGGCCACGCCTGTTTCCGGGTCGTAGGAGTCCATCCTCGCATAACAACTGTTTATGCTGTCCCCATTGACATCATAGAGTTCAAATCTGAGATATGCAGAACTGACGGGGGATTCATCCGTCACATTCATACGGAAATACAGCGTATCCCCCACAGTGACCGTCGCGCCGGGGGCGTTCATGGAAATGCTTGTGATGACCGGGGCGGCGTAATCGTCCGACGCGGCGAACGCCGCCGGGCAGATGGAGCACAGCAGACACAGGGCCAGCCCCAAGGCCAAGATTCTTTTCCTCATTTTCCATCTCTCCTTTTTATGGTCTGCGCTCTCTGGGATGGTGGCAAAAATAAAATCCTATTTATGGAAAGTGTATCACAACATAACACTGTTTTCAACTTCTGTTTGGAATAACCTCCGCTTCGTCCTACAAAAAGGATACGCGATTCAAAAGCCTTCCCATCCTGCCAGCATAAAAAAGCGGCTGGCAGCCAATGGCTGCCAGCCGGCAGTCTGTCGATAAAGTGCAAATACGTCAGATATTATGCAAGAGCCTCGCAGAGTTCCGTCGTCCGTAGACGACGGAAGGAAGTGAAATCTGTTTTTTCTGGCGACATGTGCGTCGGAAAAAACACTGCTCAGCCTGCAAGCG
>DXCX01000080.1 GCA_019115785.1 Candidatus Intestinimonas merdavium
GTGGCGGCGCCTCCCCAGACGGACCGAGGCGGCCCTGCTGCCTGTGGTCCTCCTGGCCGGACTCCTCCTCTGCACCGCCTATCTGGTGGACGCCACCTATAATCCCTTTCTATATTTCCGCTTCTGAAAGGAGGATCAGACATGTCAAAACCCTATGCCTTCTTCCTCACCGCCCTGTTCTGCGGCTTCCTGGCCGTCTTTTTTGCCGCCAACCTGCTGACGCCGGACCGGGAGTTTTCCCAGGATGAGAACCGCTATCTGGCCCAGAAACCCAGCCTGGACGCCGGAGATTTCACGTTGGAGCTCCCCATTGGGGAGAGCGGCGACTTTTTCACGGGCAGGTTCATGTCCGATTTTGAGACCTACCTCACCGATCAGTTTGTGGGACGGGACGAGTGGATTGCCGCCAAGGCTATGGCTGAACGCCTGGCGGGGAAGGGGGAGAACAACGGGGTTTACCTCTGCGCCCAGGAAACCCTCATCCCCCGGTTTGACCGGCCCGACCAGAGCAAGGTGACGGGCAACCTGGACTATGTGAATAAACTGGTGGAAAATGTGAATATTCCGGTGTACTTCTCTCTGATCCCCGGCAAGGTATCGGTGTGGGCCGACCGGCTCCCCGCCGGAGCCCCCAATGCCAGTGAGGGGGATATCCTTGCCCAGGCCCAGGCCGACACCCGGGCCCATTGGGTGGATATTGCCTCCGCGCTGGAGGCGCACAAGGGCGAGGAGATCTACTACCGCCTGGACCACCATTGGACCAGCCTGGGGGCCTACTACGGCTATACCGCCCTTATGGGGGCCATGGGGCTGGAGACCATCCCACTGAGCGACTATGAGAAGACCACCGTCTCCACCGACTTCAAGGGGACCACTTACTCCAGCTCCGGCGTCCGGTGGATGACCCCCGACACCATTGACATCTATGTGCCCGAGGAGGGGGTCACCGTCACCGCCTGGAGCGGCACCCAGCCGGAGGCCGGGGTGCTCTACGACTGGAGCAAGCTGGAGGTCAAAGACAAGTACTCCTTCTTTCTGGGAGGCAACAAGCCCCTGGCGGTGGTGAAGACCCAGCGCACCGACGCCCCGAAGCTGCTGGTGATCCGGGACTCCTATTCCGATAGTCTGACCCCCTTCCTTACCGCCGACTTCTCTGAGATCCACCTCTTCGACCCACGGTACAACAAGACCCCCGTGAGCCAGTATGTGGTGGAAAATGGCATCGACCAGGTACTGGTGCTGTACAGTGTCTCCAACTTTGTCAGTGACGGCAACCTCTTCATCCTGAGCAGGTGAGCCGCCGGACACCAAAAAGACCTCCCGGGCATAGGATGCCCGGGAGGTCTTTTGCATGAGTGATCTTACCTATTGCCGCCCCTGGTGCTGGTTCTGGGGCCCCACCGGTCCCACAGGTCCCACCGGGACTACCGGCGCCACGGGCCCCACCGGTCCCACCGGGCCGGGGGAAGGGGCGACCGGGGCGACCGGACCAACCGGTCCCACTGGCGCCACCGGACCAACCGGTCCCACCGGCGCCACAGGTGCCACCGGACCCACAGGGCCTGCCGATGGCCCGCCGGGGCCTACCGGGGCTACCGGCGCCATGGGGCCCACCGGGCCAACGGGGCTGACGGGGCCGACAGGACCCACGGGACCCGCTGGCTCCGCCGGACCGGCCGGCGCGGACGGAGCCACAGGTCCCACGGGCCCCACCGGGGCTACCGGCCCCACCGGTCCCACCGGGCCGGTGGGAGCCGCCGGGGGACTGCCTGCCGCCGTGCAATTTTTGGTCCAACCGGACCAGTATGAGTCGGGTCAGACTCTGCGGTTTTACCCCTATTATCTGGTGGGGGAGGGTATCTCCCTGAGTGGGGACGGTACCACAGTACTTCTGACGGAGCCGGGACTTTACAGCCTTTCCTATGTGGTCCAGTGTCGGCCGGAGGAGGATGGGACCGTGGGGGTCCTGCCCATGCTGGGGGAGCAGGCCCTCACCAGCTATGAGTTTGTGGCGCCTGCCCAGGCCGGTGTTCCCCAGGGCGCGGCGGGGACCTATTATGAGTTCTCCCCCTCCATTGCCTATGCTAGGCTCCTTTATCAGGGGTCTGGACCGGCGCAGGTCACCGGTGGATTTGCGGTGTCCCGAATCTATGACGTATGACAGAGATAGGAAAGAAAGGCGGGCCGCCCGGAGTGTGTCGGGCGGCCCGCTATGATTTCCGCTGAGGAGACGACGAATATCGCGCAGAAATAGACAATGGCCAGGTGGATGCCCTACAATATGACATACGCCAGGCCAAAGAACGGCGGTGAAAAAACAATTTGTAAGGAGTAGAGAGGAAGATCGAGCATGCCGAACGTGGATATTTCTAACTTGATTGTGAACCTGCTCATTGTGGCCGTTGTAGTGACCATAGTGGGGGCCAGGATAGGAGTTGGCCCCGTTCTCTGGCTCAAACGGGCAAGGGGGCGGAGGGCGGCCCAGGAGGGGAGACAGCGCCGGGAGCTGGTGGAGCGGGTACGGCAGCTCCTGCCCCAGGCCAATGACGGGAATGTGATTTTCTCCATGCGGGTAGAGAGCTCCAGCAGCGGTGGCAGCCAGGTCAAGGTGATCACCAATACCTATTATCCCCTGGTGTATGTGGTGGAGGAGGGGCAGCTCTGGGTCATTCCCTTCTCCTACGATAAGGGGAAACGTACTTATGAGCTGGGAAAGCCCGCCGCGCTGCCCCTGTCGGCCATCAAGCATGTGGAGCTCACCGGTAAGAGAAACAAGTCGCTGCGGGTGACCTTCTATGTGGGGGAGGACGGCAATGTGCAGCCGCTGGTCATGGTTCTGGAGCCCTTCTGCTTCCGGAAGAACCGATTTTATCCCTTCGATCTGCTCCAGGAGGCGGCCTGTGACAAGGCGCTGCGGTATGCCGAGCAGGCGGCCTTTGCCGCCAGCGGAAAGACCCCGGAGGATCTGGAGATGGGACGGCTGAAGCATGCGTGCAGCAATTACGGCATGTATGCCGCCATCGCCGGCTTTTTTGGCGTGATGTTTTCTGCCGGGGAGCTACCGGTCATGGTGGCAATTTGTTTTGCCATTTCGCTGTTCTTCTTTGTCAGGATTTTTGCCTGTAAGCGAGTCCCCAAGCTCAGTCTTATCATCGTAATCGTAGAGGCCGTGGTGGCCTATATATGGCTGAAATGACGGACCCACAAATGGAACAGGAGGACGCCCGGCCTGCGCCGGGCGTCCTCCATCGTTATAGATTCGGTTGGCCCTTATAGCTTGCCCAGGCGGGCAAGGACGGCGGCGGCCTGTTCCCGGGTCAAGGGGGACTGGGGCTTGGTGCCGTCGAAGACGCCGGCAGCCACCGCAGCCGCCCAGGCATCCTTGGCCCAGTCGCTGACGGGCTGGGTCTCCAGGGCGGCGGCCCGGCGGGCCAGGGCATCGGCCAGCATGGTGTCAAAAACGCTCTGTTCCATTGTATCCTCCTTCGCTCCATTCAGCAGACGTGCCACATCGGCCCGGAAGGTGTCCATGCTCTTCCCGTGCTTGGGGAACCAGTGCATCACATCGGCGTGGTTGCTGGCGATGTCCAGTTTGCACCCCTCCTCATGGTCCACCACCTGGGTCATGGGGTCCAGGGAGAACTGCCGACACAGATAGGCGGTCAGCTCCACGGCGTTCTGGTATACGGCGGCAAAATAGGCGGCGTTGGCCGCCACGTCGTATCCCACCATGGTACCGCCCTGGTAGGTGTGTCCCTTGGGCTCCAGGATCTCAAAGGAAATGTGGGTGTTATTGGCGGACAGCCCGCCGTTTCTGGGGGAGCCGGCATGCCACGCTCTGTGGTTCCAGGGCAGGGTCTGGATCACACCGCCCTGGTGGACCAGAGCGTGGACACAGGCGTTGGCCCCGGGCTGGTTCCAGAGCTTCAGAAAGGCGGCCGGGTCGGGCTGGGCCACACCGGTGGAGTGGACCATGATACCCTTGGGCACGATGGTCTTGCCCGCCTTGTAGCAGTCGCTCTGGGTGAGAATGTGTTGGGTGAGCTCCATACAAGACCTCCTGCGCACGCGGCGCGAATTTACGGGGAGGGCCCGAAGGCCTCCCCTCATTTCTATGCGCGCACTGGATGTTTGTTGTACGTCCCAAGGGCGGACTTGCAATTTTTTTTTGCCCGTGATATAATTTTTTGCCATCATTGGTACCATTTGTGACGCTGGGAGGGTCTATCCCATGTAAAAAGGCAGTTTCGCCGGACCTGGAGGGACAGGCCGGCCTCCCTATCATGGATACTTTGGAGGGAATACCTTTGTCCAAATATGAAAACGAGATCGCCCGGCGCCGTACCTTCGCCATCTGCCCCCCATAAGGCCCTGTGGGCCATATGGGTTTCTGGTATTATTTGACATCCTCGGGCGGAGTGAATCCGCCCTGCGGCAAGGTTTTCGCCCGGGGCGAAAACGCTTGTGCGCGCCCAATGGCGCGAGAGCTGATGATGGCTCTGCGTCAAGTATCTGGAGGTTAAGACACCATGCCGAAATATGAAAGTGAGATCGCCCGGCGCCGTACCTTTGCCATCATCAGCCACCCCGACGCTGGCAAAACCACCCTGACCGAAAAATTCCTGCTCTATGGCGGAGCCATCGCCCAGGCCGGTGTGGTCAAGGGTAAGAAGAACAGCCGGGCCGCCACCTCCGACTGGATGGAGATCGAGAAGCAGCGCGGCATTTCGGTCACCTCTTCCGTCATGCAGTTCCAGTACGAGGGCTACTGCATCAACATCCTGGATACCCCTGGCCACCAGGACTTCTCCGAGGACACCTACCGTACCCTGATGGCGGCCGACTCCGCCGTCATGGTCATTGATGCCGCCAAGGGTGTGGAGGCCCAGACCCGGAAGCTCTTCAAGGTCTGCGCCATGCGGGACATCCCCATCTTCACCTTTATCAACAAGATGGACCGGGAGGCCCGGGACTCCTTTGAGCTCCTGGAGGAGCTGGAGAAGGAGCTGGGCATCGAGACCTATCCGGTAAACTGGCCCATCGGCTGTGGTAAGGACTTCAAGGGCGTCTACGACCGGGGCAGCAAAAAGATCATCCACTTCACCAGCAACGGAGCCTCCAAGGCCGCCACCGCCACCGAGGTGGAACTGGGGGACCCCAACCTGGATGCCCTCATCGGCGCCGGTCTCCACCGGCAGCTCAGCGATGAGATCGAGCTTTTGGACGGCGCGGCCGCCGAATTTGACCTGGACCGGGTACGCCACGGTAAGCTCTCCCCGGTGTTTTTCGGCTCTGCCCTCACCAACTTCGGCGTGGAGCCCTTCCTGGAGCATTTCCTCCGCATGACCACCCCGCCCCTGCCCCGGAAGGCGGGGGATGAGATCATCGACTCCATGGATGATGACTTCTCCGGCTTTGTGTTCAAGATCCAGGCCAACATGAACAAGGCCCACCGGGACCGGATCGCCTTCCTGCGGGTGGTCTCCGGCCGGTTTGACGCCGACAAGGAGGTCTACCACGTCCAGGGCGGTAAGAAGATCAAGCTCTCCCGGCCCCAGCAGCTCATGGCTGCCGAGCGGGAGATCATTGAGGAGGCCTATGCCGGCGACATCATCGGCGTATTCGATCCGGGCATCTTCTCCATCGGCGACACCCTGTGTGCCCCGGGGAAGAAGTTCAAGTTTGACCCCATTCCCACCTTTGCCCCTGAGCACTTCCGCCGGGTGCGGCCCCTGGACACCATGAAGCGCAAGCAGTTTTTGAAGGGCATGGAGCAGATTGCCCAGGAGGGCGCCATCCAGATCTTCAAGACCACCTACACCGGCATGGAGGAGGTCATCGTGGGCGTGGTGGGCACCCTCCAGTTCGATGTGCTGGAGTATCGCCTCAAGAACGAATACAACGTGGATCTCTATATGGAGGGCCTGCCCTATGAGTATCTGCGGTGGATCGAGAGCGACACCGGAGAGCCCTTCAAGGAGGACGATCTCATCCTGGGCACCGACGTGAAGCTGGTGGAGGACTACAAGGGCCATCAGCTCCTTCTCTTCGCCTCCCAGTGGTCCATCAACTGGGTCCAGGAAAAAAACAAGAATCTCACCATGAGCGAGTTTGGCGGAACCAGAGAGTGAATCGCTAAGCGAATAAAATGACACCGGCGCGGACCACATTGCGGTCCGCGCCGGTCTTCCTTTCAGCCAGTCTCAGGAGACGGCGTCCTCTCCCTTGTATTTCCGGCGGGTGGCGATGCCGCCCCGGATATGGCGCTGGGCCTTGTTTTCGTCCAGCACCGCCTTCACCTGGAGGTAGAGGGGACGGTTAAAGGCGCTCAGACGGTCCTGGATGTCCTTATGTTTCGTCGTTACGAATTAGAACGGTTTCATCCAAGCCCAAATCACCGAACAGGCGCAGATAGATGTCCACATTCCCGTCCTTGTCCACCTCGATTTTCTGGATGATCCGCTTCAGCTGGGCGTTAGTCATCTGCCGCACGTCGGCAATGTCCTCAATCTCCTTGAAAGTCTGTTGTAGCACACTTTCCAACTGCTCACCCTTTGTCAAATGGTAAGACACCATTTTTAACTCATTTTCCAGCCGCTCGATCTCTTTCCGCATCCCGCCGATCTTATCATTGAGTTCCTCGCGGGAGATTAAATCGTCGGCGTACATATCCATGTATTTCTGCCGGGTCTTTTGTAGCTTGGCAAGCTGGGCGGTCAGCTCCTTTTCGTAGTTCAGGTTTTCGTCCTTTGCCTTGTAGACCCGCTGAAATTCCCCCACCACATAGCGGATGACATTTTTCTTTGCTTTCAGCAGCCCGGCGAAATATTCCTGCAAAACCTCGATCAGCTCGTCCTCGTCCACCGTCACAGCGTTGGGGCAGTTGTCCGCCCCCCGCCCGTTGTGGCCGGAGCAGACCCAGCGGACATAGGTGTTCTTGTATGTGCGCACGGTGCGCCGGAAGGACCAGCCGCACTCCTTGCACTTGATGAGGGTGGAGAACAGGTATTTGTTGCTTTGCCGTTCCTTGTCCACTTTGAACGCCTTGCCGCGGGACTGCATGATTTGCTGGGCCTGCTCAAAAGTTTCCGGGTCAATGATCCGCAGGTCTGGCCGCTCCACCACCATCCATTCCGAAGCGTCTTTGTCCGCCCGCTGGCCGGTCAAAAAGTCAGTTACTTCCTGTTTGCCGTTGATGATTTTCCCGGTATAGAGTTCGTTGGTCAGGATGCGGCACACCCCGTTCTGGCTCCATTGGCAGTTCCGCTTTGTCCGCAGGCCGCGCTCATTGAGGAAGATGGAGATTTTTGCCGCCCCATAGCCGTCCTTAATATACCACTGGTAAATCTGACGGACGACAGCGGCTTCTTCCTCGTTGATGGCCAGGTTGAAATAGTCGCCGATGGTCTTGTCATAGCCATAGACGATGTTGGGGACGCGGCCTTTTTCCGCATTCATTTTCTTACCGAACTTCACCCGCTTGGAGGTGTTGGCGCTCTCCTCCTGGGCCAGGGCGCCGAAGATGGTCAGCACGAATTCGCTGTTGCCCATGCTGGTCATGTTGGCCGTCAGAAATTGGGTTTCGATGCCAAGTGCTTTCAGCTTGCGGACATTCTGCAAGAGGTCCACCGTGTTCCGGGCGAAACGGGAAATGTCCTTAACCACCACCATGTCAAACAGGCCGTGCTCTGCATCTGCCATCATCCGCAGAAACTCTTTCCGGTTTTTTATTTTCGTCCCGGAAATGCCCTCGTCCGCATAGAGGCGCACAAGGTTGTCCCCGGTGCGTTTGGTATATTCGGAAAAGAATTCTTTCTGCGCTTCCAGGCTGTTGAGCTGATCTTCCTTGTCGGTGGAAACACGGCAGTAAGCGGCGATGTTCATAGCAAAACCTCTCTATTAAAATAAAACCGTTCTGTTACATCCCTATTTTATCATGTGCCGCTTTAGATTGCAATAGGGAAAGGGGCACCCCGCTTATGCAGGGCGCCCCTCGTTTTCCTTTTTGCCGGAACCGTCCGCCGTATCTGCGGCAGCCTGTATGGCAAGCTGTACCTTTTCCTGGTTTGCTTCCATAAAGATTTTCAGTAAGTAATCGGCGGTAGCTGCCGTCGGGTTAGGGTTATGGAACCGGTAATTGAGTGTCCTCTTTTTCATAGCAGCATTCCCACCTCCCCTTTGCTGCCTGCCCTTTGTCCATGTCTATGAAAACAAGGCGGAAAATAGTACCTGATAGGGTTGTCAAAGATCATGCCCCCGGCGGGGTCGCTGTGCCTGCCCTAATTCCCTGCGGATTTCCGGCGGGATGCGGTCAAGCAACCGTTGCATATCGTGCAATTCGCTTTCCAGTTTTGCCCGTTCCATGCGGTCTTTCATCTTCCCGCTTTCACTGGCCTTTGCTCTTGCTTCCAGCTTTTGATTTTCTTCCAAAAGGTCTTTGATCGTGACCTTGTACTTTTTCAGCTGCCCGGAGAAGTCCTCCATCTGCGGGAACCACTTTTTCAGCATGGAGAGGGCTTCTTCCTTTTTCTTTCCGGCGTTCAGCGGGTTTATGCCGTCAAGGGTGGCTTCGATGGCTCTGGCCTGTTTGGAGAGGGAAACTGCCTGCTTGAACAGCCGGGTGGGGATATGCTTCCGGCCTGTCTTGCTGGCGCTCTCCCCACGCTCCAAGTCCGGGTATTTCTCCACCATGTAGGCGTGAAAGTCATCCTGCCATTTCGTCAGGTTTGCCCGGTTGCCGATGATTTCTTTGGCGCACAGGCGGTTGTCCTTTGTCAGCGGGACAAAGGTCAAATGCAGGTGGGGCGTTTTCTCGTCCATGTGTACCACCGCCGACACGATATTTTCCCGGCCCACCCGGTCAATGAGGAAGTCCGCCGCCCGCTGGAAAAATGCCTGTATTTCCTTTGGGGATTTCCCATTGAAAAACTCAGGGCTGGCGGTTATCAGGGTATCGACAAACCGGGTACTGTCCTTGCGGGTGCGACATCCAGCCTGCTCAATCCGGCTCTGAATGAAGTGGTAATAGCGTCCCTCCGGCTTGACGATATGGAAGTTGTACTTGCTCTTGGCGGTGTCAATGTCGGGATTGCTGGCATACTGCTCTTTCTGCCGTTCGTGATGGGCTTCCAGCGGCCTTGCCGGGTTGCCCTTGTGC
>DXCX01000081.1 GCA_019115785.1 Candidatus Intestinimonas merdavium
GTGCTCCATACCGCCGTTGTACCAGTCCACAGGGGACCAGTACTTCAGGGCCTCGGGAGAGGCCAGGGCCTTGTCGTTGTGGGGGTCCATATACCGCAGGAAATACCAGCTGGAGCCGGCCCACTGGGGCATGGTGTCGGTCTCACGCCGGGCGGGACCTCCGCAGCAGGGGCAGGTGGTGTTGACCCAGTCGGTCATCTTGCTCAGGGGGCTTTCACCGTCATCGGTGGGCTCGTAGCTCTCCACATCGGGCAGGAGCAGGGGCAGCTGGTCCTCGGGGAGGGGCTGCCAGCCACACTTGTCACACCAGACCATAGGGATGGGCTCCCCCCAGTAGCGCTGACGGGAGAAGACCCAGTCCCGGATCTTATAGTTGACCTTGGCCTTGCCGATTCCCTTCTCCTCCAGCCATTTGGTGATGACGGGGATGGCGGCCTTCACGGTAAGGCCGTTGAGAAAGTCGGAGTTGACCAGAATGCCGGTCTCATCCTTGGCGGTGAAGGCGGCCTTCTGCACATCCTCGCCGCCGGAGACCACCTCAATGATCTCACAGCCAAACTTTTTGGCAAACTCCCAGTCGCGATCGTCATGGGCAGGCACGGCCATAATGGCGCCGGTGCCATAGGTGGCCAGGACGTAGTCAGAGATGAAGATGGGGATCTCCTTGCCGTTCACCGGGTTGATCCCCTTCACGCCGTCCAGGCACACGCCGGTCTTCTCCTTGTTGAGCTCGGTGCGCTCCAGGTCGGACTTGGAGGCGGCGGCAGCCTGGTAGGCCTTTACGTCGCCGGCATTCTTCAGCACGCCGCCCTCCAGCCAGCCCTTCACCAGGGTGTGCTCGGGAGAGAGAACCATATAGGTAGCGCCGAAGAGGGTGTCGGGCCGGGTGGTGAAGACCACGATGTCCTCGCCGGTGGTGGCCTTGAAGGTGACCTCGGCGCCGGTGGAGCGTCCGATCCAGTTCTTCTGCTGGATCTTCACCCGCTCGATGAAGTCCAAATCGTCCAGGTCGTCAATGAGGCGCTGGGCATACTCGGTGATCTTGAGCATCCACTGGCTCTTTTCCTTGCGGATGACGGGGGAGCCGCAGCGCTCACAGACCCCCTCCACCACCTCCTCGTTGGCCAGGACGCACTTGCAGGAGGTACACCAGTTCACGGGCATAGTGGTCTTGTAGGCCAGGCCGTGCTTGTAGAGCTGGAGGAAGATCCACTGGGTCCACTTGTAGTAGCTGGGGTCGGTGGTGTTGATGACCCGGTCCCAGTCAAAGGAGTAGCCCAGCATTTTGAGCTGCTTGGTGAAGTTGGCGATGTTGTCATGGGTCACCTTGGCGGGGTGGATGTGGTTTTTGATGGCATAGTTCTCAGTGGGCAGACCAAAGGCATCATAGCCCATGGGGAACAGCACATTGTAGCCATCCATCCGCCGCTTCCGGGCTACCACATCCATGGCCGTATAAGGGCGGGCGTGGCCCACATGGAGGCCCTGGCCGGAGGGATAGGGAAACTCCACCAAAGCGTAGAACTTGGGCTTCTCACTGTGATCAGGAGTCTTATAGGTTCCCTCGTCCTGCCACTTCTTCTGCCATTTGGGCTCGATGCTTGCGAAATCGTACTTCAAAGCGATCACACTTCCCTCTATTTCTGCGCCGAGGCGAATGCTTCGGCAAATATCGTTAGAAATCCGTACTATTATATCCAATCACCGCAGTGATTGCAAGGGCCGGGGCTGTTTTTTCTCTGTCCCCGCCACCTGCGGCTCAGAATGGGCCGCCGCTTTCCAGCTTCTCAGGGCTTTCCACCTACTACAAGCAAAACGGACGCCCTGGGAGATTCCTCCAGGGCGTCCGCCGACGCACTTACACCGCCCTCAGTTGGGCTTGAGCACACCGCTCAGATCTACCTCGACGGCGTCCTTCCACAGCCGTTCCAGATCGTAAAACTGCCGGGCCTCCTCCATAAAGAGGTGGACCACCACGGAGGAGAAATCCATGAGAATCCAGGTGCCCCCCCGGTGGCCCTCGATGTGGTGGGGCAGCTCGCCGTGCTCCTTCATCACCTTTTCACACTCATCGGCCAGGGCCTTCACCTGGGTGGTGGAGGTGGCGGTACAGATGACAAAGTAATCGGCCAGGGTGGTGAGGGCTCCGGTCTCCAGGACCTTGATGTCCATGCCCTTCTTGCTGTCCAGCGCTCCGGCAATGGTCAATGCCATTTCCTTTGGCGTCATAGGCGTTCTCTCCTTTTTTTGATTATAAGATGGGGATGCCCTCGGGGGGGCCATCCGGACTTTCTGTCACAGGGACGGGGGAGGGGCCGGGCGTCACCGCCGGCGTTTCGGAGGGCGGAGCGCTGGGCACCGCAGTCTCCGCCGGTGTCTCAAGGGGCGGAACGGCGCTCTCCCCGCCGCCTTCACTAGGGCTGGGACTGGGGACATCCGACGCCTCTGGGGACTCTGTCTCCACCGGGGCGGTCTCCACCGGCGTGGTGGTCTCCTCCACCGGCCCCTCGCTCTCGGCGGGCGGCGGCGTGGCGCTGGACTGGCTCTGACGGGCCAGCCACTTGGCATTGTGGGTGGTGTCCTCCAGCCGTCCGGTGCTGGAGCCGATGGTGCCGTCGGCGTTGACATACATAATGTCCAGCTCCCTGGAGCTCAGATCCTCCAGGTAGGGATTGAAATACTCGTTCACCAGGTCCACCAGCTCATTGGTGTTGGGCACCACATAGGACTGCATGTTGCCGTACTCCCGGCTCCACACCGACTTGTTGGTACAGGGCATGGTGACAAAGTTCACATTCTCCATCTCCAGGCCGCCGAAAATGGCCTGCTGGCCAAACCAGAGGAGGTTTTGAATGGTGAGATTGGTGGTCACATTTTTATTGAAGACCTCCGCCAGCTGCTGGATTTTGGTCACATTCTTGATCTGAAGGCACTGCTCCACCACCGCTTTCAGGAAGGCCTGCTGGGTCTTGATCCGGCCCAGGTCGCCGTCGGCATAGCCGTAGCGCCGATCGTTGTCATGGCGGTAGCGGATGACCCCCATGGCATCCTCACCGTCCAGGAGCTGATAGCCCGCGTCGATGTGGATATGCAGGTCCTGGGTGGGGTCATCATAGTTCATGTTCCGGGGGACTTCAAACCACACGCCGCCGGTGGCGTCCACCAGTTCGCCCACAGCATCCCACTCTACCACCACCTGGAAGTCGGGTACAAAGCCCACCAGCTGGCTGATCTCCTTGTCCAGGGCGTCGATGCCCCTGTCCCCGCCTCCATACACATTGTAGACGGAGTTGATCTTCTTGATGTCCCAGGACACATTGACCATGGTATCCCGGGGGATGCTCATGACGCTGAGCTTCTGCTTGGGTACATCATAGGAGGCCAGCATCAGGGTATCGGTATTGCCGCCGCCCCCCGTATCCCGGCCAATGACCAGGAAGGTGAAAAAGTCCTCCTTCCGCCCGCTGCCGTACACACCGGGCGTCTGGGTGTCCAGGTCGCCCCCTGTTCCATCTCCCTCCGACAGCTCCGGCCGGCCCCCGTCCAGAGAAATGCTCGGCTTGACGAACAGCAGCCTGGAGAGCACAAAGCCCAGCACCACCAGGGCGGCCAGCACTGTGACGACGACATATACCACCAACATGGCCTTCTGTCTGGACGTGCGCTTTTTACGCGGCTTCTGAGGGGAGGGGGACGCCGTGCTCCCGGCCAGGCGGCTGCCGCCCTTTCTGAATTCTTTCTCTGGGGTCATGCCCTTCGTCCTTTCACAATGTCCCAGATATGCGCTTCAAAATGGGACTGTTTTCTCGCGATTCGTCCTGTTAAGATACCACATCTTCTGCGAAAATGCAACTGTGTTCCTCAGATGGCAGGCGTCTCGGCGATCAGCGGCGGGGTAAAGACCGGAATCCCGATGTCGCCAGGAGACTGGGCCTCCCCAGAGGAGGGCGTCTCTACCGGCGACTGGGAGGGGGCGGGCGCTTCAGAGGGGGCGCCGCTCTCCGGCGCCTGTGTCTCCGCCGGAGGGGTGGACTCCTCCGGCGCGCCGCTCTCGCCGGGACTCTCCGTCCCGGCGGGGGGCGGTGTCCCGGTGGAGGGCGACGTCTCCGTAGGCGGCGCTGTCTCCGTAGGCGCGCCGCTCTCGCCGGGCAGCGGACTCTCCCCGGGGGAGGCCGTCTCCGCGGGTGTCTCCGTCTCCGTAGGGGATTCCGATACCGCCGGCCGGAGGGAGGCGTAATAGGCCGGGTTTGCCCTGCTGTCCCGGATGGCGCTGCCGGTGGCGGCGATGGAACCGTCCGACTTTTTATAGACAATGTCCAGATTGGCCCGGGTCACGTCGGTGAGATAGGGGTTGAAGTCCTGATTGACCAGCTCCACGATGTCGTTGGCATAGGGAAAGACATAGGACTCGTTTCGGCCGATGCTGTAGCTCCAGAAATATCCGTTGTAATTGGCAGGCATGGTGACGAAGCTGACGCTGTCCGTCCGCAGCTCTCCCTGAATGGCCGATTTGGCCAGCCACAGCAGGTTGGGGATGGTGAGGTCGGTCTCCACATTCTCCATGAAAATATCCACCAGGTCGGGGATATGGGAGACCACCGAGGGCTGGAGCAGCTTTTCGGCAATGGCCATGAGAAGATCCTGCTGGACCTGGATGCGGCCGATGTCCCCCTGGTTGTAGATGCCGGGGGCACCATTGTTGTTCTTGCGGAAACGGAGGACCTGCATGACCTGCTCCCCGTCCAGGTGCTGGAAGCCCTTGTTGATGTGGATGTGCAGATCCTGGGTGGGGTCGTCGTAGTTCATATTCACGGGCACTTCAAAATCTACGCCGCCGATGGCGGTGGCCAGCTTGCCCACCGCCTCCCACTCCACCACGATGTGGAAGTCCGGGGCAAAGCCGATGGTGTCGGAAACGGTGTCCATCAGGGCGGCCATCCCCTTGTCCCCGCCGCCGGCGTAGTTATAGACGGAGTTGATCTTCTTGATGTCCCAGGACTTGTTGACAATGGTGTCCCGGGGGATGCTCATGGCGTTGAGCTCCTGGTTCTTCACATCATAGGAGACCACCATGATGGTGTCGGTGTTTCCACCGCCTCCCGTATCCCGCCCCACCAGCAGAAAGGTATAATAGTCCTCTTTCCGGCCCGCCGCCGCCAGGTCGGGCGCCTCATCTCCGGTGATCTCAGGGGACTCGGTGCTTGGAGTCACGGTATTGCTCTCCTCCGGCTGGGGGTCGGTCCTGACGGGGATCTCCGGCTTGACAAAGAGAAACCGGGATACCGCAAAGACCACCACCACCAAAGCGGCCAGGAAAACGACAATCAGATAGACCACCCGCAGGACTTTCTGCCTGGAGGTCAGGGGCTTTTTTGCCTGCCTGGGCGGATGGCGCCCCTGGTCCTCCTTTTTGGCCAGGTGCTTGCCGCCACTTCTGTTTTCTTTTTCTGGGTTCATCAGGTCCGTCCTTTCAGGAAATCTCTGGCTTGGAGGGTGTTGGTATGCACCGGCACCCCCCGCTCCTCCATGTCCTGGATGGTCAGCTCGCAGCCCAACAGCAGCGCCTGATCAATATCGGTATAGGCCAGATGCCGCAGCTCCTCCAGGCCCTCAAAGTCCGCCCGGGAGGGCTCGATATAGTCGGCCAGATAGAGCACCTTGGACAGCAGATCCATATCCGCCTTACCGGTGGTGTGCCAGAAGATGGCGTTACACACCTCCTCTGGCTCCCCAAACACATATCGGGCGATGGCGGCGCCGGTCTTGGAGTGGAGGAGCTTCACCGCCACACGCTCCAGCCCGTCCAGCTGGATGTGATACTTCTCGCACAGAGCGAGCTGTTCGGCCAGGTCCAGGTACTTGGTACAGTCATGGAGAATCCCCGCCCGGCGGGCCAGATGGGGGTCGGCTCCCCAGCGCCGGGCCAGACGCACCGCCTCCTCCTCGCAGCCCCTGATGTGGGGGATGCGCTTGGCCTTCACCATAGAGAGGGAGGCACACCGGAGGTCATCATCATCCAGGTGCTTGAGGTCGGCCTTCACATCATAGAGCCCGTTGCGGAGGATGTAGCCGTAGACCTGGCACCAGAGGGCGTCACGCACCCTGGCCCGGTCGGTATCCAGCAGGGCCCGGACCTGGGTGGAGGAGAGGTCGATGATCTGGGGCAGCTCCACCACCGCCACCCGGGCGCCGAAGCGCTCCTGAAGATAACGGCCCTGGGTCTTCAGCAGCTCCCCGGTCTCCGACTCCCGTCGGGCAAAGGCGGCGACATCGGCAAGGGCAGTGATCCGTTCCGGGGCACGCCAGTTTTGCAGGGTGAGGAACATATCCGTCCCCATGAGGAGCCACAGCTCATCGTCGGGATAGCGTATCCGCAGCTCCCCCAGGGTGTCCACCGTGTAGCTTTTGCCCTCCCGGGAGAGCTCCAGGCCATCGGCCTGGGCCAGACCGGGACGCCCCATCTCCAGGCAGAGGCCGTCCGCCATCAGGGCCGTCATGGCCAACCGGTCTCCCGCCGGCACGGCCTCCGGAGGCAGGGTCTTGTGGGGCGGGATGGCCGCCGGCACGAACAGGATCTTGTCCAGCTCCAGCAGCCCGGCCGCCGCCCTGGCCGCCGCCATATGCCCCAGGTGGGGCGGGTCAAAGGTTCCGCCATACACGCCGATCTTCATTGCGAACACTCCTCTTTCCTTGACTGTTCCTCCAAGACGCTGCCGTGTGGACACACTCCCGCCCGTCGATGTCCGCTTGCCCTATACATGGTTAGACTCGCCAGACCGGGAGATGGTTTTCGGCCAGCAGTGTTTTTTCGCCGGCGGAGGGTCGTCCTTTACTGACGCTTGTCCTTTACCAATACGATCCGGTCCTTCTTGTCCTTATTGTGACTTTGACGGTATAAAACAAATTTTGTTCCAATAACCTGGACCACCTCGCTGCGGGTTGCCCTGGCCAGAGCGTCGGCGGCCTCACGGGCCGTGAGCATGGAGTTCTCCAGCACCTTGCACTTGATGAGCTCCCGGGCCTCCAACGCGTCGTCGGCCTGCTTGATGAGGTTGTCCCACAGCCCGTCCTTGCCCACATGGACAATGGTGTCGATGGAGTTGGCGAGCCCCCGAAGCTGGGCCCGCTGCTTGCTTGTCAGATCCATAATGTCTCCTTACCTATTTTATTTGTTCCGGCTGGACAGATAGTCCGCCAGCTTCTGCTGAAAGAGCTTTAACGCGTTCCCCCGGTGGGAGATGGCGTTCTTCTCCTCCGCCGTCAGCTGGGCAAAGGTCTTTTTCTTTCCCGGCACGAAAAAGACGGGGTCATACCCGAAGCCGTTCTCCCCCTGGGGGGCGTAGGCCAGGGTGCCGGGGCACTCTCCCCGGGCGGAGATCACATCGCCATTGGGCATGCACAGGGTGATGACCGAGACGAATTTGCACCTGCGGTCCAGCTGTCCCCGCATATTCTCCAGCAGCAGGCGGTACCGGCCCGCGTCGTCCAGCTCCTCCCCGCCATACCGGGCAGAGTAGACCCCGGGGGCGCCGCCCAGCGCATCCACCGCCAGGCCGGAGTCGTCTGCGATGGCGGGCAATCCGCTGGCCCCCATCACGGCCTTGGCCTTGAGCAGGGAGTTCTCCTCAAAGGTGGTCCCTGTCTCCTCCACATCCACATCTACGCCCACATCGGACTCCAAAACCACCTCCACCCCCTGGGCGGAGAGGATGTCCCGCATCTCTACCAGCTTATGCTGGTTTTTGCTGGCCAGCACTACTTTCATGCCTCAGCCCTCCAGCGCCGCGAGCTGGAAGGCCATGACCTTCCGGATGCCCTTGGCACACAGGTCCACCAGGTCCCGCTGCTCCTGGACGGTAAAGGCCCGGCCCTCACCAGTGCCCTGGAGCTCCACGATGCCCCCCTCGCCAGTCATGACGCAGTTGAGGTCCACCTGGGCGGCGGAGTCCTCCTCGTAGCACAGGTCCAGCAGCAGCTGATCGTGGACAATGCCGGCGGAGATGGCCGCAACCTGTGTGGTGATGGGGGTTTCGGCGATCACCCCATCGGCCATGAGCTTCTTCACCGCCAGGGCCAAGGCCACAAAGCCGCCAGTGACGCTGGCCGTCCGGGTGCCGCCGTCCCCCTGGAGCACGTCGCAGTCGATGTTGATGGTACGCTCCCCCAGCTTTTTCATGTCTACCGCTGCCCGGAGGGCCCGGCCCACCAGGCGCTGGATTTCCGCCGAGCGGGGGGAGAGCTTCAGCTTGGCAATGTCCCGTTTGGACCGCTCCCGATTCGCCCGGGGCAGCATGGAGTATTCCGCGGTGACCCATCCCTCCCCCTCGGGGACGTGGGGCGGGGTCTTCTCTTCCACCGAAGCGGTGCACAGTACCATAGTGTTGCCACAGCGGATGAGGCAGGAGCCCTCCGCGAATTTGTTGAAGCCAGGGGTGATCTCTATGGGCCGGAGCTCGTCGTTGGCCCGTCCGTCTATCCGTTCCATTGCTTTGACCTCCACCAAAAAATAGTCCATTATAGGATTCCTATTTGTATTTTTATATTTAGTTATTACGGTTTTTCCCGCAGACCCAGGACGCCCACCACCAGTCCTCCCACCACAAAAACCACGGGGAGCAGCGCCAGCAGGCCACTCAGACCGTGATGCCGCGGGCCCAGGCCGCCGGACTGGACCAACAGGCCCAGCAGCATGCCGCTGATCATACAGGCGCTTCCGAAAATGACCTTCTTCATCCCTTATCCCCTCCATCAGATGAGCGCGTTGACGAACTCCTCCGCCGCAAAGGGCCGCAGATCCTCGATGCCCTCGCCCAGGCCCACATACTTCACCGGGATCTGAAGGGTGTCGGCGATGGCCACGGTGATGCCGCCCTTGGCGGTGCCGTCCAGCTTGGTGAGGACAATGCCGGTGACCCCGGCGGCCTCCTGGAACTGCCGTGCCTGGATGAGGCCGTTCTGGCCGGTGGTGGCGTCCAGCACCAGCAGGGTCTCCTTGGCGCAGCCGGGCAGCTCCCGGTCGATGATGCGGGAGATCTTGCTCAGCTCGTTCATCAGGTTCTGCTTGTTGTGGAGCCGCCCGGCAGTATCCACCAGGATAACGTCGCTGTTCCGGGCCTTGGCGGCGCTCACCGCGTCATAGACCACCGAGGCGGGGTCAGCTCCCTCGTGCTGCTTGACGATCTCAACCCCTGCCCGCTGGGACCAGATGGTGAGCTGGTCGGCGGCGGCGGCCCGGAAGGTATCTCCGGCGCAGAGCAGGACCTTCTTTCCCTGTCCCTTCAGGGCGGCGGCCAGCTTGCCGATGGTGGTGGTCTTCCCCACGCCGTTGACGCCGATGAAAAGGATCACCGAGGGGCGGGTGGAGAGGTTCAGGTCCTGGTCCCCAACCTCCAGCATGTCCTGAAGTACCCGGCCCAGGCAGCTCCGGACCTCCTCCTTGTCCTTGAGCTTCTCGCTCTTCACCCGCCGCTTGAGCTCCTCCACCGCCTTGAGGGTGGTGTCCATCCCCATGTCGGAGAGGATGAGCTTCTCCTCCAGCTCGTCGTAAAAATCGTCGTCAATGGCGGAAAATCCGGCGAAAATATTCAGCTTTTTAATTTTGTCAAAAAATCCCATATACTTCTTCCTCTTGTCTTAAACTTTTTCCACAGCAGGGGCAGTACCGGATATTCCCCTCCCAGGTGGGAAGCCCCATCCCACAATGGGGATAGCTCCAAGATTTTGGCCTTCGGCCAAAATACTTGGGCGCGGCTACGCCGCGTCCAGCCTGCGGCGGTGCCATGGGTCCCTATTTCAGCTTGAGCTCCCTTTCCACGTCGTTCAGGTTGATGGTCAACAGACGGCTTACTCCCTGCTCCTGCATGGTTACGCCGTAGAGCACATCGGCCTCCTCCATGGTGCCCCGGCGGTGGGTAATGACAATGAACTGGGTCTTTGTGCTCATGCCACGCAGGTAGCGGGCGAATCGGGTCACATTGACATCATCCAGGGCGGCCTCGATCTCGTCCATCACGCAAAAGGGGGTGGGGCGCACATTCAAAATGGCAAAGTAGAGGGCAATGGCCACGAAGGCCTTCTCACCGCCGGAGAGGAGGGAGAGAACCTTGAGGGCCTTGCCCGGAGGCTGGACCTTGATCTCAATACCGCAGCTCAGGATGTCCTCCGGGTCCTCCAGCTCCAGGGTGGCCATGCCGCCGCCGAAGAGCTCGGAAAAAGTCTCCCCAAAGGCGGTGTTGATCACACCAAATTGTTGGGAAAAAATAGACCTCATCTCCCCGGTGATCTCGGCGATGACCTTCTCCAGCTCCTCCTTGGACCGCTGGACGTCATCCCGCTGGTCGGTGAGATAGGTATACCGCTGGTTGACCCGGTCAAACTCCTCGATGGCGTCCAGGTTGATGTTGCCCAGGCCGGAGATGCTCCGCTTGAGCTCCCCCACCCGTTTCTGGGCCTTGGGCACGCTCTCCAGCTCCTGGCGCTGGGCCCGGGCCGCCTCATGGGAGAGCTCATAGGTCTCCCAAAGCTTGTCCAGAATCTGCTTTTCCTCCATAGAGGCGGTCATTTTCTTCTGCTCCAGCAGGGAGACCTCCCGCTCCAGGTTTAAAAGCTCGCTGTTCTTATCCCGGCTCTCCTTGTCGGCCCGATTGCGCTCCGCCTCCAGAGCGAGCCGCTCCTGGTTGAGCTTCTCGATCTCGGCCTGCCGCCCCTCGTTTTCCACCCGGATGGCCTGGAGCTTTTCCTCCTGAATCCGGATTTTCTCATTGAGATCGGCGTTCTTTGTCTCCAGCTCCCGGAGCATGCTCTCCCGCTGCTCCTTGTCGCCGGTGATGTCACGGCGCAGGCCCTCCAGTTCGGTGAGCGCCCGGTCGGTGGCGGCCCGCTCCGCCTCCAGGGCCGCCATCTCCTGGCTGAGCTTAGCGATCCTGGCGTTCACCGCCTCCATCCGGGCCCGGAGCTCGGCCTGACCCGCCGCCTTTCCCTCCGCCTCCAGCCGCAGGGCGGCGGCGGCGCCCTCCAGCGTCTCGATCCTGGCTCGAGCATTGGCGGTGTCCGTCTCGGTCTGGCGGGAGCGGCCCTCGATCTCGGTGAGCTCCTCCCGCAAGCTCCTCCGCTGGCCCTCCAGATCGGCGCAGATCTTCTCCTGGGCAGTGCGCCGCTCCTCCAGCTGAAGGATCTTGTCCTCCAGCTCCCGGCACTGCGACTGAGCCGTCTCCAGCTCATAGATGGCCACGGCGGACTCCCGCCGTGCCTCCTCCAGGGCCTTGGCCGCCTGGTCCAACTGCCTGCGGACCTCGTCCACCTGGGCCCCCAGCCGCTCCAGCTCATTGGCCCGGCTGAGGATGCCCGCCGACCGGGAGGCGGAGCCGCCGGTCATGGAGCCGCCGGGGTTTAGGACCTGGCCGTCCAGGGTGACGATTTTAAATCGATAGCGGTATTTTCTGGCCATGGCGATGGCGGCATCCATGTCCTCGGCCACCACCACCCGGCCCAACAGGTTGGAAAAAACGCTCCTGTACCGGGGATCGAACTCCACCAGACGGTCCCCCATGCCTACGAACCCAGGTTCTCCCTCCACGGAGGTATCCCGGAACTCAGAGGGGCGGATGGCGCTCAGGGGCAGGAAGGTGCACCGCCCGCCGTCCCGGCGCTTGAGGAAGCCGATGGCGGCCTTACCATCCTCCTCGGTATCCACCACGATGTTCTGCATGGCGCCCCCCAGGGCGATCTCCACCGCCACCGTATAGGGGTCGGGCACATGGACCAGCCCAGCCACCGGGCCGTGGATGTGGCGGAGATTCCCACGCTGGGCCTCCCCCATGACCAGCTTGACCGCCTTGGAGTAGCCCTCATAGAGCTTCTCCATCTCGGAGAGCATATGGACCCGGGAGGTGAGGGCGTGCTCGTCCATCTGGAGCCTCCGGTGGGTCTCCTGGGTGGCCTCCACCCTCCGCTTCCGGGACTCCGAACGCATGGAATAACCGCTGATCACGTTGCTCAGGGCCTCCCGGTCCTCCCTGGCCTTGGCGAGGTCAGCGCCGATCTCCTCGGCCACCTTATGAGCGGCGGAGAGCTTCTCCTCCCCGGCAGCCAGCTCCTGCCGGACGGACTCGTCCCGGTCCAGCAGCTCCTGGGCTGCGGCGGCCAGGGCGGAGAGCAGCGCCTTGGCCTCGACGGCGGAGGCGTTCTCCACCGCCTCCTTCTCCCGCAGCGCCTCCAGCTCACTCTGGAGGGTGCCGGCGTTGCGGCGCTCGTCCTGGTCGGCCTGCCGGGCGGCGGCGAGCTCCCCCTCCAGCCCGGATCTCCGGGCGTCGATCTCCTCCATACGGGCCCTCCGCTGGTCGATCTGCTCCGAAATGGACCCGGCACGGCCCTCCTGCTGGTCCAGCTCCCGCCTGACCCGGTCGGCGTTTTCCAGGTTGCTCTGGATCTGGGTCCGAAGCACCGCCACCGCCCGCTCACACTCGTTGGCGTCGGCCTGGCGCTGCTGCATCTGGAAGCGGACCCCCTCGGCCTCCATGTCCTTCTCCCGCATTTTGGCGGCGTACGCCTCGGCGGCGGCATAGAGGCGCTCTACCAGACCCTTGGCCTCTTCCTTCTGCCGGACGGCGCTTTCATAGTCGGAGAGGAGCTTTCGGCTCCCCGCCCGGACCTTGTCCAGCTGATCCATCCACAGGGAGATCTCCAGCCCGCGGAGCTCATCCCGGAGGAGCAGGAAGCGTTTGGCCTTCTCGGCCTGGGCCCGGAGGGGCTCCACCTGGAGCTCCAGCTCATCGATCTTGTCGTTGACCCGGACCAGGTTCTCCTGGGTGCGCTCCAGCTTGCGCTCCGCCTCCTCCTTCCGGTGGCGGTACCGGGAGATGCCGGCGGCCTCCTCAAAGACCTCCCGGCGGTCGGTGCTCTTGACGGACAGGATCTCATCGATCTTGCCCTGGCTGATAATGGAATAGCCCTCCCGACCCAGACCGGTGTCCATGAACAGCTCGTTCACGTCCCGGAGCCGGACGGTGTGGCGGTTGATAAAGTATTCGCTCTCTCCCGACCGGTAGTACCGCCGGGTGATCATGATCTCGTTCTCCTCCCGGTCGAAGAGGTGGCCGGTGTTGTCCAGCACCAGCGAGACCTCGGCAAACCCCAGCTGCCTGCGCTTGGCGGTTCCGCCAAAGATGACGTCCTCCATTTTGCCGCCCCGGAGGGCGCGGGTGGACTGCTCCCCCATGACCCAGCGGATGGCGTCGGAGATGTTGGATTTCCCGCTGCCGTTGGGGCCCACAATGGCGGTGACATCATGGTCAAAGGTCAGGACCGTCTTGTCCGGGAACGATTTAAAGCCCTGGATTTCCAGCGCCTTAAGGTACAAAGGCACACACTCCCTATCTTCTTCTTGGAGATCTGGAATCCAGATCTCCTGCTTTTTCAGGTCGTTGGCATGACCGGCAGACTGCGCCCGCCGTTCCATGTTCTGAATAAGTTATTATATCAAGTTCCCACCTGCTTTGCAACGCTCCCGGCGGTACAAATGGCGCAAAAATGCCGCACGGCCCGCTGAGACAGCGAGCCGCGCGGCATGAACTGAGATAGATAGAGAGGGACCCCGATCAGGGGCTGGATACAAAGAGAAAAGACCTTGGAGCACCTCGGGCTGCGGCTCAGTCTCTGCCCAGGCCCATGGGAGCATCCTGGAAGATACGCAGGTCCATCAGAGGGACCGCACCATCTTTATATTCAATGACCGGCTCAAACTCCATCTGGTCCAAAATGTCCCGTTGGAGGTCAATGCCGGTGGCGATCTCCGTGAGGTGAAGACCGTCCGGCTTCAGACGGAAGACGCAGCGCTCGGTGATGTAGATCACCTGCTGGCCGTTCTGCACCGCCATGTCACCGCTGAAGGTGACCTGCTCCACCTGGCGCAGGAACTTTTTGCTCCTGCCCTCCTGGTCGATGTGGACGGCGCCATCCTGCACACGGACCTTCAGTCCGTCGGCGGTAAAGGTTCCGCAGAAGCAGACGCGAGGGGTATTTTGGGAAATATCGATAAAGCCGCCGCAGCCGGCGATCTTGGGCCCGAAGCGGCTGACATTGATGTTGCCGTGCTGGTCGCACTGGGCCAGGCCCAGATAGGCCAGGTCCAGGCCGCCGCCGTCATAGAAGTCAAATTGGTAAGGCTGGTCCAGAATGGCGTCAGCGTTGAGGGTGGAGCCAAATTGGAGCCCACCCTGGGGGATGCCTCCTACCGGACCGCTCTCCACCGTGAGGGTCATCTGTTCCCCGATCCCCTCCTCCGCGGCCACAGCGGCCACATATTCCGGCGCCCCTACGCCAAGATTGACCACTGCGTCCGGCATAAGCTCCAGTGCGCCCCGGCGTCCAATGACCTTTTTCGCGCTGAGGGAGAGGTGGGTATTCTCTCCATCGGGAGCGCGCAGGCCTCCGGACAACGCGCAGTTGCAGGAGCAGTCCAGGGACTGTTGGTGATCCTCCGGAGGGGCCACCACCACATAATCCACATAGATGCCCGGGATCTTGACCAGTCTGGGGTCCAGACTGCCCGACCGCACCACTTCCTCCACCTGGACCACCACCACGCCGCCGCTGTTCTTCACCGCCTGGGCCACCGAAGTCGCCTCCAAGGTGGCGATTTCTTTCTCCATGGTCACGTTGCCCTTTTCATCGGCATAGGTGCCCCGGAGCAGGGCGACATGAATGGGGAAGGTGGGATAGAAGAGGTACTCCTTGCCCCGGATGGTGAGCAGCTCCACCAGGTCCTCCGTGGTCACACTGTTGAGCTTGCCGCCCCCGTTGCGCGGGTCCACGAAGGTGCCCAGCCCCACCTGGGTGATGGTGCCCGGCTTGTGGGCGGCAATGTCCCGGAAGAGATGGCAGAGCGCTCCCTGGGCCAGGTTATAGCCCTCCAGCTCGTTGCGCATGGCCATGGCCGCCAGAGCAGGCACTGTGGCCCAGTGGCCGGCGATGAACCGCTTGAGCAGGCCCTTGTGTGCGTAGTGCTCGCCGCCTCTGCCATCCCGGTTGCCCTGGGAGCTGGCATAGACGTAGGTGAGGTCCCGGGGATGGCCTGTCTCCAGAAAACGCCGCTCCACCGCCTTGTTCAGGGTCTCGGGAATACCGCTGGCTACAAAGCCGCTGGTGGTAAAGGTGTCTCCGTCCCTGAGAAGGGCGGCCGCCTCCTGTGGGGAAATGATCTTAGCCTTGCCCATAGATCCTCCCCTCCCGTTTACAGCGTCTCCACCAGGCTCTGGAGCCGGGTGTGGATCTGCTCAAAGGATGTGGATTCCTGGTCCACCTCGATCATGAGATTACGGACCCCCTGGGCCTCAAACTGCTTGTAGTAGATGGGGTAATCCCACTCCTCGGGGTCGCAGAACTTCATCATGGCCACCACAATGGCGTCGGCGCCGGTCTTGCGGACCATGTCCAGAAGCATGGGGCCCCGCTGCTTCTGGATGTCTGTGGCCACGGAACAGCCGTACATCTTCTGCCATACCCGGGCCAGGCGGTAGAGGGGCGCCTCATCTCCCTCGGGCACATCCACACGGATCTGACGGGACTCCTGGGCCAGATCGTCAGCCACGATGGCCAGGCCCAGCTGGTCAAAAAGCTCCAGCAGACCGTTTGGCTCCAGCAGGATGCCGGTGACCACTACCTTTTTCCCCGTCCAGGGCTGGGGTTCCGCCGCCCGGACGGCCTCCATCAGCTGCTTCACCAAGGCGGTATGGCGGGACTTCTCGATAAAGAGACGGGACTTGAAAACGGCGTGGCGGTCCACAGCGGAGATGACCTGGGGATACTGGGCGGCCAGGACGGAAAATTCCCGCATCACGGCCCGGTTCTCGTTGTAGACCTGGATGGAGTGCTCCAAGGCGGCGTTGGTGATCTTCACCCCGGTGACGTTCTCCAGCTTCTCCTTCAAAATGGCGTACTCCCGCTCCAGGAAGCGGTTGGCGGCCTCCAGTCCCCGGTTCTGGGGGTGGGTGAAGACCAGGACGGGAGAGGTCCCCTTCCACTTCTGGGACATACACTTGAGGGTATCACAGGGGACGGAGAAGACCACGGCGGCCAGGTCGTCATAGGCGCCCTCACACTCCAGCTCCATCACCTGCTGCATGACAGAACAGGCAAAGGGGGGCAGATAGGCCCGGGCCTTGGTCACAGGGCGGCTGCCTCCCCAGAGGCCCACAGGGAGAAAACCGGTGGCGTGGACCAGCTCCTCGGGGGCGTAGATGGGCATCATGCCAATGGCTCCCTTCCCCGTCTCGGCCAGGTGGTCAGCCACGGCCTTCTTGGGATCGCCGGCGATGGCTTTGAACTGCTCCAGCAGAGCTTTCACATTCTCTTCCATGACTTCCGCTCCTTCCTCATGCCTGGCCGCCGTCGGCAGCCTGCTCCATCATCTCGCCCAGGGCCTGAACACGGGTATCGTACTGGGCGGGGGCAAAGTTCCGGGGGTCGGTCTGATCGCCGTCGAAGCTGACGTAGGGCAGGCCGTTCTTCTCCTGGACGCGCTCGGCCGTCTCCACGTTCAAAAAGCTCATGAGCTTGCAGCTGCGGTTGAGGTGATAGACCACACCGTCACACTTGCCCTTCTCCATGATCCGCTGGAGGACCTCCACCTTGTTGCTCAGGCAGGTGTTGATATAGGTGCGGGTGTATGCCTCGGCCATAGAGTGGAGAGATTCGTCCTCGGCGTCATAGGTGAGATCCCAGATGTTGGGGTAGGCCGAGCCGGTCATGATGGCGCCCTGGTTTTTCAGGCTCTTAAAGGTATGACCAAGATAGGGCCATACGGCGATGCCCTCCCAGGTGACACGGTTCTTCTCGGCGCCCTTGAAGGCGGACTCGCCCTTCTTGTACTTCTCCTCCAGCTCGTCGGCAAACTTCTTGAAGGTGATCTCGGCGTAGTCCCGGCTCCGGGCGCACACCACCAGGGCCATATAGTTGAAGAGGTCGAAGCCGTTGAGGGGGGAGGGCTTGTACTGGCTCATAGAGGCGATGCGGTTCCACTGGGCAATGGAGCGCTGGGTCTGCTGCCGGACCTGGTGGAACTTCTCGTAGTCAAAGGGCCGGCCGCAGATAACCTCCAGCTGGGAAATGGCGTTGCGGAACTCGTCGGCGATGTACTCCTTGGCGTGCTCAGACACCGGCATGGTATGGTTGAAAGGCACGTCAATGACGATGCAGGGGATGTTGAGCTCGGCGGCCAGGTTCTCATACCACTTGAGCAGGGTGTTGCAGATGTTGTTGCAGGTGATGACCAGGTCGGGGAGGGGGACCCGGGCGGCGGGAGAGTTGGCCAGTACCTCCGGGGTCTTGCCCGTCATGGCCTCCTCCTTCAGCAGCTCCATATAGCCCATGTTCACCCGGCCATAGGAGCAGCAGTCCACGGAGTAGCCCATGCGGTCGGCCACCTCCAGCATGTCCAGGGCCCCCTTCCGGGCGCCGATGCCGGCGGCGTGGGTTTCGGGGTAGACCATGGCGATGTCCATGGCCACGCACAGCTCCGGCGGGGCCACGGAGGCGGACCAGCACACCAGCTTGCCATTGGCCTTGGCCTGGCGGGCCTCCTCATCCAGCTTGGCCTGATAGTAGGCCAGAAGCTCCTTGGCGGTCATCTCTTGGGTGGATTTCTCACTCATGCGGAACGCTCCTTTCGCTTCATTTCCTCATAGGCCAGCAGCGCGGCGCCCAGGGCGCCGGTGAGCTGGGGATTCCGGGCCACCACCAGGGGCTCGCCCAGTTCCTTCTCAATGGCGTCGGCCACGCCGCCATTCTTGGCGGCGCCGCCGCACAAAACCACCTCCCGCCGGACTCCTACCCGCTGGGCCAGGGCACAGGCCTTGGCCGCCACGCTGAAGTGGACGCCGGCGATGATGTCCTCCTTGGCCGTCCCCCGGGAGAGGAGGGAGATGACCTCGGACTCGGCAAACACGGTGCACGTGCTGCTCACCTGGGCGGGCGTCTTGGAGCGGAAGTGGTACTGCCCCATCTCCTCCAGGGGCACCTCCAGCACCCGGGACATGACCTCCAGAAAACGCCCGGTGCCGGCGGCGCATTTGTCATTCATGTAGAACTGGCGGATGCCGCCCCGGTCGTCCAGGGCGATGGCCTTTACGTCCTGCCCGCCAATGTCGATGATGGTGCGGGCGGCGGGCTCCTCAAAGAAGACCCCTTTGGCGTGGCAGGTGATCTCACTCATCTGCTTGTCGGCCATGGGCAGCGCGGTGCGGCCATAGCCGGTGGCCAAGATAAAAGACATGTCTTTGGTGGTAAGGCCGCTCTCGGCGGCGATGGCCTCCAGCACACGGCCCGGGCCGCTGCTGCCTGTACCCGCCTGAACGGCCAGGGCCGCCACCACCTCCCGGCCATCCCGGAGAATGACCGCTTTGGACGAGGCGGAGCCGACGTCAATGCCCATGGTATACATACATGCTCCTCCTCAGGGCTGTTTGGCAAAGTTGCGGTCGATGGGTCCGACGGTCTGGACCAGCTCGAAGAGGATGCCCTCGGAATAGCGGGGGCGGAGGAAATTGACGATAATGTCGGAGGTGCCTTCCACAGCCTCCTTTTCCAGCATCTCCAGGCCTTGGGCCTCCAGCTCACGGCTGGCGGCCTCCACATCCTCTACCTCAAAGGCGATGTGGGCGATACCGCCCTTGCCGCCGTTGAAGCGGGTGAGCACCCCTTCCCGGGGGATGATGAACTCAATGGGGCTTTCCAGCCGAGGTCCGTACTTGGTAAAAATAAGATCGGCATGGTAGCTTTTCACATAGCCGCGATAGTCAATCTCTAGACCAAAGAGCTCAATGAGCCGCTCGGCCTGTTCCATGGTGGGAAGAACAACGCCGACATGGTGCATCCGCAGGGGTTTCATATGAGGTCACCCTTTCTTTTGAAGTGCCCCCAGTGTAGCATGGACGCGGCCGTGAAGCCATGAAATGCAATGGACTCTTCTGGAAATGCGTTGCATCAAATTTTGCAACAAGCATGCAAGTTGATTCAAGTGGAAGGCGGATTTGAAAATTAGTCCCTCCTATGGTATACTGGACCCCAACAGGGACCATAGGGAGGGACGCGATATGACGGAGTATGGAGCGCTGCTCCGGCGCCTGCTGGATTTTACTGGCAGCAAGCTCTACGCGGTGGCCGATGAGGTGGGCTACGACGTCTCCTACATCAGCAAATGGTGCAACAAGGACCTGCTCCCGGCGCCCAAGACGGCCCATGGGGTGGATGTGGCGCTGGGGCGGTATTTCGGCGCCGCCATCCGCCGGGACGCGGCGGAGTCCGCCTTTGACGCCGTCTTCCCCAAGGGTGAGGCGGGAGAGACGCTTGAGGCCCGGATCACGGGGCTTCTGGCGGATGCCTATGACGCCTCTGTCCACCGCCGGGCCGTCTCCAGCACGGCTCCAGCGGCGGAGGCAGAGCTGCTGGTCCGGCACCATGAGATCCTGAGCCGCCTGCGGGGTCTTCCCGCACCCGGTAAGGGGGAGACCGTGGTCTGTACCATCGACCTGCTCACCCTCCTCAAAAGCCGGGATTTTCCCGCGCTGGAGCACATTTTTCAAGGCAGCGGGGTCCACATCCATGTCGCCCTGGACCTGACGCCCTTCCAGCAGGGGGCGCGGGATGATATGGGGATACTCTACCGCTTCCTCAGCCGGAACCACGAGAGCTACATTACCCTGTATGACGGCGCCGGTCTGGAGCGGGAAGGACTCCTGGGGGTGGGGGAACATACCGGTATGCTGGTGAGCATGGACGGTCGGGGAGAACTGGACGCCCTGGTGATGTCCCAAGGCCCGGCGGGCGGGCGTCTGCGGGAGACCGCCATGGCCCGGCTTTCAGAGCGCCCCATTCTCCTGAGCCCCGCCCAGCCGGAGGATATGCGCCGGGGCGGGTACCGCACCGACTTTTACAGCCGGGATCAGTTTCAGTTCTTTTCCCCCTATGGATTTGAATTTCTGCTCCCCTCCTCCCTCTGTGAACCCATCCTCCAGTCTGGCGGCCCCTCCGCCGGGCCTGTCTGGGACCTGCGGCAGCTGTTTATCACTTGGGAGGAGGTCTTCCAGAACAGCCACATCGACTTCTACCTGCTCAAATCCTCCCTCCTGCGCTATCTGGACTCTGGAGAGCTCCTCTTCGCCGACATCCCCTACCGCATGTCCCGCACCCAACGCCTGGAGCACCTGGAGAACATCAAGGAGCTGGTCCTGGCCAACCACGACATCCACTTTCTAATCCTGGATGACGATACCCTCCCGCCTGGTCCGTCACCCAGCCTCGCGGTATATCTCAGCCCCAAAAAGCTCTTTCTCAAAAATCCCGGCGCCTATCTCTCTGGGGTGGGCCCCATGTTTTACACCGTGCAGAGCGATCCCCTCATCCAGGCGGCCCGGCGGTACCTGGAGCGCTTACAGTCCCTGGACGCCTGCCAGCGATTTGACTACCGGGACGTGCCGGAGCTGGAGCGCCGGTACGGCGGGATGATCTACCGCATGCTCACTATGCATCAGAGCGGCGGCGCGGACACCCAGTCCTCTTCCCCCGGACACGAGACCCGGTAAGCCGCTCTTTGACCACAAACCTTGTTTTCTTCTCCCACATTTTGTGCTATCATACATAAGAATCATACCTAGGAGGATAAACATGAAAAAGCGCACCATCGCTCTGCTCCTGCTGACCGCCCTGTTGGGCATACTGCTGACGAGCTGCGGCGAAGACGAACGCAACCACTACTCCCCCGGCTACTGGAGGGACAACGTCTTCTACGACGCCTTTGTGGACCTCCGCTTCACCCTGCCGGACGGCTGGGAGGCCACCAGCCAGGAGGACCTGGACGCCATGAGCGCCGAGGCCGATAAAATGCTGGATACCCAGCGGGGCGGCACCGGTGAGGACCCCGCCTCCGTCTACCACTATGAGCTCTCTGCCAAGGACCCTTCCACCGGCAACGGCATCCTCATCCTGGTGCAGAGCTACAGCGGCAACGCCAACGATTATATCGACGGCCTGGAGGCCGGCGCGGAGCTGGAGGGCGCCACCTACTCTGTGGGTACCACCGTCACGGTGCAGCTGCCCGGCCACGCCTATCTGATGGTGCCTTTGACCATGGAGGGCCAGGATACTCCATACCAGCGTCAGTATCTGCGCAAGCAGGGGGACTACCTCATCAATATCATGCTCTTTTCCAGCCAGGAGGGAGAGGACGCGTTTTCTGCCCTGGTGGCTCAGCTCTCCGAGTTGGAAAATCCATCCTGAGACATTTACAAGGTGTGAAAAACGGTACCTGTGTTCAGGTCAGCACCCTCTTGTGGACCGTCGATTTGAGCGGGAAGCAGCGTCCGCAAGGACAGATGTATTTGGAAAAAAGCATAAATATGTGGAGTTTTTATACAGAAATTACTTCCTACACTGGACATGCCTCCGCGTCCATGTTATAGTATGTGAGGGCAGGCAAGCTGGCCCCGCCGCCGCATACATTGCTGGTCCCGGGGTAAGATCCAGTGGCGCCTGCCGAATCAGAAAGGAGCGTATGTGTATGCAGTCTGACGAGCTTTTGCTTCGGAATTGCATTCCGGTGCTGCAATCGTTGGGCACGGCGATGGGCTACAGCATTGCCATCACTGACCATGAAAAGTATATTTTCTATCTTCCCAGCGGTAAGCTGGACCTGAAAATCAATCCTGGCGACCCCATTCCAGACAATACCGCGATACGCCGTTCTTTGGATGAAGGACGGACCTACTCTCTCCGTGGGGACGTCAATACGTTTGGTATTCCCTATTTGGTCCGTTCCTTTCCGCTGCGAAACGCTTTGAGAAATGTAATTGGCGGCTGTGCGATCCTTCAGGCCACCGAGACTGAGGACCAGCTCCAAAAGCTCTCCATGGATCTGGCTGCTGCCATTCAGGCCCTTACCGTCTCCTCCGACGGCATGGCCGCGCACATCGACGAAATGAGGACCTGCAGCGACCAGCTCCTCACCAGTATGGAGGGAACCTGCAGCGCCATTCAGGACTCCAAACGCATTACCGATTTTGTCCATAAGGTCTCCCAGCAGAGCGACCTTTTGTCCATCAACGCGGTCATTGAAGCCGCCCGAACGGGGCTTAGGGAGAGCGCCTTCCATGTGGTGGCCAAGGAGATGCGGAATTTGGCGCAGAACACCAAGGACTCCATGGAGCAGATCAACGCTGTTCTCGCTCAGATCCGGGCCAGCAGCGAACAGAACTCCGCTGAGGTTCAGGCCCTCCACACTCTGGTGACTCAGATCAGTGACGAGATCGGAAACATTTTCTCCACCATCCGCCAGGTGAACGAAACAGCCACCACCCTCCAAAAAATTTCTTCTTCCCTGATCTGACCGCCGTCCGCTCTCCCCTTTGGATAGAGCCGACCTAAAGCGGCTCGGTCCATGGAATCGATACATACTATGTGACTGAAACCGGATAAAAGCGGCTCCGCCGGCGACGGCGGAGCCGCTTTTCGCCCATATGCTTCCCTCTTGCCTCGCCGGGGCATGGGCGGTATAATGTTGCCTGCTGAAAACCGAAGGGAGGCCGAGAAAATGGAACGACAAGCCGGTGAGAGCGAGCTGCTCCTCACCTGCCTCAGAACCCCGGAGGGCATCGTCCTCCTGCGCTGCGCCGCCGATGTCCCCCACGTGGTGCTGCCCGACAACGTGCTGGGAGAGCCGGTGACCGCTCTGGGCCCCTATGCCCTCTCCAGCAGGAGTCCCGACCTCTCCGGCTGTCCGGACGCCTTTCCGGTACACATCACCTGTGGCGGCGCCCCACCACAGCATGACGCCGGCGTCATCCGGTCCGTGGCCCTCCCCACCCGCCTCCAGGCCGTAGGGGACTATGCCTTCTATAACTGTCGGGGCCTTACCGCCCTCACCCTCACCGGCGCGGTGGAACGGCTGGGCAGCGACTCCTTTATGAACTGTCCCCTCCAGTCCGTCACGCTGGCCCTGGGCGAGGACGGCCGGAGCTGCCTGCGCCCCCTTCTGGCTGACTGTACCGGTGATCTGGAGGTGGACCTGCTCTTTCCCCTCGCGGAACGGGCCCGTCTCTTCTTCCCCGCCTACCATGAGGAGCTGGAGCTGCTGGCCGCCCCTCACATCTTCCAGACCCGCATCCAGGGGGGCGGCTACGCCTGCCGTCAGTGTGTCCAAAACGGCGTGGTGGACTTCGGCGCCTATGATGCCTGCCTGGACCGCCTTCTGGCCGAGCACGACTTCCGCTCGGCCAGTCGAATTGCCCTGGACCGGCTGCGCTGGCCCTTCCGCCTCTCGGCCAGGGCCGAGTCCGATTACCGAGCCTCTCTGGCCGTCCACAGCTCGGAGGCCGTTGGCCTCCTGCTGGACCGCCGGGATCTGGAGGGGCTGGCCTTTCTGCTGGCCCAAAGGCTTCTCTCCCCCGCCCAGCTCTCCGCTGCCTGTGACACCGCCCGGCAGCGGGGCGCCACCGAGGCCCTGGCCCTCCTGCTGGAGGAGCTTCGCCCCGCTCCCGGTCGGGGGCTGGAAAAATCCTTCGCACTGTGAGGTGGACCATGGCAGAAAACAGCAAATGGCAGAGCCTGGGCCAAAAGATCCTCTCTGCCGCCCGGAATGAACTCTACCTCAACCTGCCCTTTCTGGATGCCGCCCTGGGCGCCCTTCGCCTGGAGACCGGTTTCGACACCCCCACTCTAGCCACCGACGGACAGGCCCTCTATTACTCCGGCACCTGGCTCTCCGCCCGGTATGAGCGCAGCCGCGCCCTGGTGTGCCGGGCCTACCTCCACACCGTCCTCCACTGCCTCCTCCGGCACCTCCCCAAGCGCCGGGGCCGTGACGGGGCGCTGTGGGACCTGTGCTGTGACATCGCGGTGGAATCCATTCTGGATGGCCTGGACTACCCCTGTCTGGCCGCCCCGGTGGCGGTGAGCCGGCGGCAGGCGCTCTATGAGCGGTTGGGGGGCGCCGAAAAGGCCCTCACCGCTGAGGCCATCTACCGCCACTTCCGCCGGGAGCGGCTGAGTCCCTATGAGCGCGCCACCCTGGTCCGGGAGTTTGTCCAGGATGACCACAGCCTTTGGGAGCAAAGGCAAAACCAAGAAAATGAGGAGCAGTGGCGGAGGGCCGCCCAGCGGGTGCAGACGGGGATGGAGACCCTCTTCAGCCAGAACGCCTCCGGCGGCCAGGCCGTGCTGGAGCAGCTGCGGGTGGAAGCCCGGGAGAAGCACGACTACCGGGCTTTTCTTCAGCGTTTCGCCGTCCTGGGGGAGGAGCTGGGGGTGGACGGCGACACCTTCGACTATGGCTACTACGCCTACGGCCTGCGGCGCTACGGCAACATGCCTCTCATCGAGCCCCTGGAGACCCGGGAGGCCCGCCGCATCCGGGACCTGGTCATCGCCATCGATACCTCCATGTCCACCTCCGGGGAGCTGGTGCGGCAGTTCCTCTCCTACACCTACACCATACTCAAGGAGAGCGAGAGCTTTTTTCGTACCTTCCGCCTGCGGCTCCTCCAGTGTGACGACCAGCTCCGGGCCGACCAGCTCATCACCAACGAGGAGGATCTGAGGGAGAGCATGGAGCACTTCCAGCTCACCGGCCAGAGCGCCACCGACTTCCGTCCCGTCTTCGACCATGTGGAGGCCCTGCGCCGGAAGGGAGCGCTCCGGGACCTGCGGGGGCTCCTCTACTTTACCGACGGCCTGGGCGTATACCCCACCCGCCGCCCGGACTACGACACCGCTTTCGTCATGCTGGCTCACCAGGGCTTTCCCGAGCGGGTGCCCCCCTGGGGCATCCGGGTTCTGCTGGATGAGGATGAGCTGGACCAGGAGGACCCCCAACCTGACACCCTTTCCGAGGAGGCACAGCCATGAATATTAAACGCGCCAAAGAGGAGATCCAAAATACCGTCCGGGCCTACCTGTCCCGGGATGAGCTGGGGGCCTGGCGCATCCCGCCGGTGCGGCAGCGTCCCCTTCTCCTCATGGGTCCGCCGGGCATTGGCAAGACCCAGATCATGGAACAGATCGCCGGCGAAATGGGCATCGGCCTGGTGAGCTATACCATTACCCATCACACCCGGCAGTCCGCTCTGGGCCTCCCCTTCATCCGGGAGGAGACCTTCGGCGGCCGGACCTGCTCGGTCACCGAGTACACCATGAGCGAGATCCTGGCCTCGGTCTACCGGACCATGAAGGACACCGGGGTCCAGGAGGGCATCCTCTTCCTGGATGAGATCAACTGCATCTCTGAAACCCTGGCCCCCATGATGCTCCAATTTCTCCAGTGCAAGACCTTCGGCAATCAGCGTCTCCCCGACGGCTGGATCATCGCCGCCGCCGGCAACCCGCCGGAGTACAACAAATCGGTGCGGGAATTTGACGTGGTCACTCTGGACCGGGTCAAGCGTATGGACATCACCGCCGATTACGGCGTGTGGAAGGAGTACGCCCAAGCCCGGGGCATCCACGGGGCCATCCTCTCCTATCTGGACCTGCGGAAGGAGCATTTTTACGCCGTGGAGCGCACTGCCGACGGCCTCCAGTTCGTCACTGCCCGGGGTTGGGAGGACCTCTCAGAGCTGCTCCTCTCCTACGAGGCCCTGGGCATCCCCGCCGACCGGGAGGTGGTGGGAGAATACCTCCAGCTCCCCCGTATCACCCGGGATTTTGCCGACTATCTGGCCCTCTACGACCAGTACCGCAAGGTCTACCATGTGGACGAGATCCTGACCGGAGCATGGACACCCCTGGTGGTCCGGGAGCTCTCCTCCGCCCCCTTTGACCAGCGTCTGAGCATCCTGGGACTCCTCCTCTCCCGCCTCCGGGAGGAGTGCCGCCGGGTGTGGGAGCTGGACGCCCTGGCCGACGCCCTCCACGCCGACCTGGCCGCGCTGAAAGAGGTGCTGGACACCGCCGAGCCCGCCGCCTTCCTGGAGGAGCGCGCCGACCGGCTCCGCCAGGACCTGGCCCGCCGCCGCGCCGCCGGCTCCGCCGACCGGCAGGGGGAGCGCCTTGCCCTGGCCCACCTGGGGCGGCTGGAGGAGCTGCTCCGGCATCTGACCGCCGCCGCTCCCACCGACCCCGCCGCCGCCTTCGACCTCCTCAAATCCGACTTCCAGACCGATGTGGACCTGCGTGCCCAGGCCGCCGCACAGGTGGGCGGCCACCTGGAGCAGGCCTTCGCCTTCCTGGAGGCCGCCCTTGGGGAGGGCCAGGAGCTGGTCATCTTCGCCACCGAGCTCACCGCCGGCACCCATACCTCCTGGTTCATCCAGAACTTCGGCTGTGAGGCCTACTACCACCACAACAAGTCCCTGCTCTTCAACGACACCCGGCAGGCCCTTCTCTCTGAGATCGCCCAGATCCGCCGGGACCAGGCTCCTCCCGAGGAAACCTGAAAACAGCGGTCCCACCTGCACCACAGGCGGGACCGCTGTTTGTTTTTCTTCTCTTATACCTGGGAGAGGAACCGCAGGAAGGCAGACTTGCCCTCCTGGGTGCGCTTGTAGACACCGGCGTGCTCCAGCACCCGGGCAAAGACCAGGCCCGTCTCCTTTTCCACAATGTCCAGGGCGTTGTCCGCCGTGATGGTGTATTTGCCCCGGAAGCCCTCAGCCCAGTCGGCGTGCTTGGCGGTGCGCTCGTCGGCCCGGAGATCGGCGCCGCTGACCAGGGCGTTGGCCACGGCGGAGAGCTCCTCCTTCAGCCGGGCGGGGAGGACGGCCAAGCCCATGACCTCGATGAGGCCGATGTTCTCCTTCTTGATATGGTGGAGCTCAGCGTGGGGGTGGTAGACCCCCAGGGGGTGCTCAGCGGTGGTGATGTTGTTGCGGAGCACCAGGTCCAGCTCATAGTCCTCCCCCCGCCTCCGGGCGATGGGGGTGATGGTATTGTGGGGCTCCCCGTCGGTTTCAGCGAAGATAAACACCGTCTCGTCCGTATACGCCCTCCAGGAGAGGAGAATTTTATCGGCCAGGTCGATGAGACGCTCCGGGTCGGCGGCAGTGAGCCGGACCACCGACATGGGCCACTTCACGATACCGGCCTTCACATCCTCATAGGCGGGGAAGGTGAAGGGGGTTTCCACCGGCGCCTTGGCCATGGCGAAGGTGTAGTGTCCCCCCTGGAAGTGGTCGTGGGCCAGGATGGAGCCGCCCACAATGGGCAGATCGGCGTTGGAGCCCACAAAGTAGTGGGGGAACTGGCCCACAAAGTCCAGGAGCTTGGCAAAGCAGGCTCGGTCGATCTTCATGGGGACGTGCTCGCTGTTGAGGCAGATACAGTGCTCATTGTAGTAGACATAGGGGGAGTACTGCAAAAACCAGGGGGAGCCGTTGATGGTGATGGGAATAATCCGATGATTGCCCCGGGCGGGGTGGTTGACCCGGCCGGCATAGCCCTCGTTCTCGGCACAGAGGAGGCAGCGGGGATAGGCCGAGACGGGCAGGTTCCGGGCGGCGGCGATGGCCTTGGGGTCCTTCTCCGGCTTGGAGAGGTTGATGGTGATGTCCAGCTCCCCGTACTCCGTGGGGGAGAGCCACTTCACATCCTTGGCGATGCGGTCCCGGCGGATGTAGTTGGTGGCCTGGCTGAACTGATAGTACCAGTTGGTGGCCGTCTCCGGGCTCTGGGCATAAAGGGCACGGAATTTGTCAATGACCTGGGCGGGCCGGGGGGTGAGCCGCCCCATGAGCATGGTGTCAAAGAGGTCCCGATAGACCACCGAGTCCTCCTTGAGCACGCCCCGGGCGTGAGCATCATCCATGAGGGCGGTGAGCACGGCGGTCAGCTCCACCGGGCGCTCCGCCGGGGTCTCCGGCTCGGTATAGCTGTCCAGCCCCAGGGCCTCCAGCAGGGTATTCACCGCCCACATGCGCTCACAGGGCTCGATGAGGCCGGTGTCCAGGGCATAGGTCACCAGGGCCTGGATCTCTCTGTCCATCATGGTCATCAGCCCTCCCCGTAGCCATTGGGGTGGGACTGATGCCACTTCCATGCGGTGGAGATGATGGTGCTCAGGTCGTCATACTTGGGCTTCCAGCCCAGGACCTTCACCGCCTTCTCGGAGGAGGCGATGAGCTGGGCGGGATCGCCGGCGCGGCGGGGGGAGATCTCCGCCGGGATGGGGTGGCCGGTGACCGCTCGGGCAGTGTCAATGACCTCCTTCACAGTGAAGCCCACGCCGTTGCCCAGGTTGAAGACATTGTTGTCGCCCCCCTTGAGGAGGTAGTCCAGAGCCAGGATGTGGGCCTGGGCCAGATCGGTGACATGGATGTAGTCCCGGACGCAGGTGCCGTCCTTGGTGGGGTAGTCGTCACCGAAAATGGAGACATGATCCCTCTGTCCGTTGGGCACCTGGAGGATGATGGGCACCAGGTGGGTCTCCGGGTTGTGGGCCTCCCCGATGTCGCCGGAGATGTGGGCGCCGCAGGCGTTGAAGTAGCGCAGGGCCACATATCTGAGGCCGTGGGCCTTGGACACCCAGCTCATCATGTGCTCCATGGCCAGCTTGGTCTCGCCGTAGCAGTTGGTGGGCTGGGTCTTGTCGGTCTCCAGAATGGGCACAGACTCGGGCTCGCCGTAGGTGGCGGCAGTGGAAGAGAAGACGATCTTCTTTACCCCATGGGCCACCATGGACTGTAGGAGGACCGTGGTGCCGCAGAGGTTGTTGTCATAGTACTTCAGGGGATCGGACATGCTCTCCCCCACCTGGGAGGAGGCCGCGAAGTGGACCACGCCCTCGATGTCCTCGGACTCGAAGACCTTGTCCATGGCCGCCCGGTCCCGGATGTCGGCCTGGTAAAACCGGGCCTTGGGATGGACCGCCTGCCGGAAGCCGGTGAGGAGGTTATCCACTACCACCACATCCCGGCCCGCGTCGATAAGCTCGTACACCGTATGAGAGCCGATGTAGCCGGCTCCGCCCAACACTAAGATCGCCATTTCTGATGCGCCTGCCTTTCCTCATTTTCTTGGTGTCTTCAGTATATCCGTGCGGGGAAGAAATAGCAAGTCGAATTTTTAGTAAAAATTTAACTTTGTCACAGCGCACAGTTGCACCCGGTCCCTTATGGGCAATCTGACGGAGGGGCGGCGCTTTCCCGGACCACCAGAGAGGGGGGGACCACCACCTTCACTGGCAGGGTGCGGATGGGCGGCCGGCCCGGGAGGGCGGCCCGCTCCGCCAGGAGCCGGACGGCGGCCCTCCCCATCTCCTGGGCGTGGGTGGACACCGAGGTGAGGGCCGGGGTCACCAGGGCGGAGAGGGGTGTGTCGTTGAAGGAGACCAGGGAGAGGTCTTTAGGGATGGAGAGCCCTGCCTCGGTGATGGCCCGGACTGCCCCCAGGGCGCTCTCCTCGCTGGCGGCCAGGAAAGCGGTGGGGCGTGGGGCGCCGGAGGCCAGATAGGCGCTCAATGCCTGGGAGGTGGAATGGGCGTCCATAGGGGCCTCCACCAAAAGGCCGGTGTCCAGAAGACCGTGAGCCCCCATGTGGGCCATGAACCGCTCCCGGCGGATCTCCGGCGCCGGCTCCCCCCGGTCGTCAGGGCGCTGTGCGGGGCCGATGAAGCCCACTCTCCTGTGGCCCAGACCCAGCAGGTAGTCCACCGCCAACCGGATGCCCAGGTCATAGTTGAGGACCACCGAGTCGAACCGGGACTCGTCAGGGGATGCGTTGAGGAAGACCACGTTGGGACTCACCGCCGCCAGGTCCTCCGCCTCACGGCGTGTAAACCGCCCGATGGCCACCACCCCATCCACAGCCCCCTCCGGCGGGGCAAAGCCCTCCCTCCGCCGGGCCAGGGCCTGGAGGGCGATGCGCTGGTCCAGGCATGCCTGCTCCACATAGCCTCGGAGGTAGAGGTAAAAGGGGTCTTCCAGCTGCTGGGCAGGGGTCAGCCGCTCCGCCGCCGCCGCCCGCATGAGGGGCTTGGGCGCCCGGCCCCGGCGGGACTTGGTGGCGGCGTAGTTGAGGCGGCCAGCCTCCTCCAGCACCCTTTTCCGGGCCTCTGTGCTCACTGCCAGACCCGGGTCCCCAGTGAGGATACGGGAAATGGTGGCCGGGGCGTACCCCGTCCGCTCTGAGAGTTCCTTCAGGGTGGCCATAGGCTCCCCCTCCCTTCCAATCCTTCCACATATTTTACTAAAAATATTCTAGCTCTGCCGGCGCCGGTTTGCAAGAAAAAAAGCGCCGGCGTCCGGACTTGAGATCCGGACGCCGGTACAGGATGTTGAAGAAGCTTATTCCATGGGGGTGGGGTCACTTTCGGCGGCGGGGTCCTCATCCACCTCCACCGGACCCTCCTCCTCCTCCACAGGGGGCTCGGAGGGCTCGTCGTCGGGGCTCATGGTATCCCAGTCGAACTGGCGGTACCGGGCCAGGCCGGAGCCGGCGGGGATGAGCTTACCGATGATGACGTTCTCCTTCAGGCCCAGCAGGTGGTCCACCTTACCCTTGATGGCGGCCTCAGTGAGGACCTTGGTGGTCTCCTGGAAGGAGGCGGCAGACAGGAAGGACTCGGTGGCCAGAGAGGCCTTGGTGATGCCCATGATGAGCCGGGTGGCCACGGGGAGCTTGAGCTCCAGGCCGTCGTTGGTCTCGCCGGCGTCGATGCGGGCCTGGACGGCACGCTCGGCGTCCTTGAACTCGATGAGGTCGATTGTGGAGCCGCTGAGGAGGTCGGAGTCTCCGGCGTCCTCCACCCGGACCTTCCGCATCATCTGGCGGGCAATGACCTCAATGTGCTTGTCGTTGATGTCCACGCCCTGTTGACGGTAGGGCTTCTGGACCTCCTGGATGAGGTAGTCGTATACAGCGTGGATGCCGCGGATGCGCAGCACGTCGGCGGGGTACAGGGCGCCGTCGGTGAGCATATCGCCCTTGGTCACGCTGTCGCCCTCCTTTACCCGGATGCCCGCGTTGTGGGCCAGGGTATAGGTGACCACCTCTCCGTCGGTGGCGGTGATGGTGACGTTGACCATGCCGCCCTTCTTGGCGTCCTCCATGCTGACCTTGCCGCTGATCTCGGCCAGCTGGGCCATCTTCTTGGGACGGCGTGCCTCGAAGAGCTCCTCAACACGGGGAAGACCCTGGGTGATGTCGCCGCCGGCCACGCCGCCGGTGTGGAAGGTACGCATGGTGAGCTGGGTACCGGGCTCGCCGATGGACTGGGCGGCGATGATGCCGACCGCCTCACCCTCGCCCACGGCCTCTCCGATGGCCAGGTTGATACCGTAGCACTTGGAGCACACGCCGCTGCGGGATTCACAGGTGAGCACGGAGCGGATCATGACCTCATGGATGCCGTGGTCCTCCAGGAGCTTGGCGTCGTCGGGGGTCATCATGGTGTCCCGGCTGATGAGGACCTCACCGGTCTGGGGATCGCAGATGTCCTCCACGGGGTAGCGGCCCTTCAGGCGCTCGCCAAAGCCCTCGATGACCTGGCCGTTCTCCACGATCTCGCTGGCCAGAATGCCATCGTGGGTACCGCAGTCGTGCTCCCGGATGATAACCTCCTGGGACACGTCCACCAGACGTCGGGTCAGATAACCGGAGTCGGCGGTACGCAGAGCGGTATCGGCCATACCCTTACGGGCGCCTCTGGAGGAGATGAAGTACTCCAGTACGGACAGGCCCTCACGGAAGTTGGACTTGATGGGGATCTCGATGGTGCGGCCGGAGGTGTCGGCCATCAGGCCGCGCATGCCGGCCAGCTGACGGATCTGGGCGGAGGAGCCGCGGGCGCCGGAGTCGGCCATCATCCAGATGGGGTTGTACCGGTCCAGGCCGGCCATCAGGGCGTCGGTCACGTCCTTGGTGGTCTTTTCCCAGGCCTCCACCACCAGGCGGTACCGCTCCTCGTTGGTGAGGAAGCCACGCTTGTACTGCCGCTCGATCTTGACGATCTCCTTCTCGGTGTCGGCGATCAGGCCGTACTTCTTCTCGGGGATGGTCATGTCGTAGATGGACACGGTGAGGGAGCCCCGGGTGGAGAACTTGTAGCCCCGGTTCTTGATGGTGTCCAGCACGCCGGCGGACACGGTGAAGCCGTGCTTGGTGATGCACTTGTCGATGATCTTGCCCAGCTGCTTCTTGCCCACGATGAAGTTGACCTCGGGGTCAAACATCTGCTCGGGGTCGTTCCGATCCACAAAGCCCAGATCCTGGGGGATGCCCTCGTTGAAGATCAGGCGGCCCACGGTGG
>DXCX01000082.1 GCA_019115785.1 Candidatus Intestinimonas merdavium
TGGGCAAAATCTTGTCCGTGATCCGGCTGACCGTGCTGTCTGAGACGGAAATGCCGTAAATGTCCTGGATATGAGTCTCAATATCGCCAGTGGTCATACCATTGGCGTACATGGACAGGATTTTTTCCTCTATGTCCTGGCTGATGCTGGCCTGGTTCTTTTTCAGCACCTGGGGCTCAAATTCTCCCTTCCGGTCCCGGGGAACCGACACATCCACTTCGCCAAAGCTGGTACGCAGCGTTTTGCTGCTGTGGCCGTTACGGCTGTTGTCTGTGTCCTTGTTCTTGTAGTCGTATTTGCTGTAGCCCAGCTCATCATCCAGCTCTGCCTCCAAGCCATTCTCCATAAACTCGGCAATGGTTTCCTTGAAAAGATTCTGGATGTCATCCATACTACCGATGTCTGCCATCTGCAGCAACTCACGGATCTTCTCTCGGCGGGCATTTTCTTCCGGGGTACGGTTCTTTCTGGCCATATGTATAACCTCCTGTGCGGTGCTTCTATTCTACACCACACAGAAGGTTTACACAAAACTTGGGATAGTCTCGTTTTCTTGCGCCCTTTTTCTGCTTTTTTGTTCACTTACTGAAAAAGCTCCGGGTGGGCGAAGTTGGCCACACCGCCGCCGGTGTGGAAAAAGACCACGGTGTCCTCTTTGGTGAGGACCCCCTTCCGAATGAGGTCCACCATACCGGCAAAGGCCTTGCCCGCATAGGTGTGGCAGAGGATGAGCCCCTCCGTCCGGGCCGCCATGGAGACGGCTTCCAGGGCCTGCTCGGTCACGGCGCCGTAGCCGGCTCCGATGTAGTCATAGTTGACGGAGATCTGACCGGCCTCAAAGCGTTCTCCGCCGCAGCCCAGGAACTCCATGGTGGCGTTGCACAGCTCGGCGATCTCCTCCTCCTTAGGCCGGGTGTGGCGGCTGACGCTGATGCCCAGCATCTTGGTCTCCATCCCGGCCAGACGAAGGCCGCACTCAATACCGGCCTGGCTACCGCCGGTGCCAGTGGCCGCAATGAGGTAGTCCGCCTGGAGGTCCATGGCCTTGAGCTGGCTGCCCAGTTCATCTACAGCGTTGATATAGCCCAGGTTACCCAGAGGCGTGGCGCCTCCCAGGGGGAGCAGAACAGGGTGACGGCCCTGGGCCCGGTATTCCTCGGCAATCTTTCCGGTGATGGGGAAGCTCCCCTGGATCTCCTGATCCTCCAGGTCCTGGGGCACATCGGGCACATAGCGCAGCTGGGCCCCCATGAGATGGTCCAGCAGCAAATTCCCCTGGAGCTCCTGGGGAGCCTCCCCCTCCAGCACCACCACGGCCTCCATGCCCAGCTTTCGGGCGGCAGCCACGGTCTGCCGGACCCAGTTGGATTGGAGTCCCCCAAGGGTAATGACGGTATCCGCCCCCTCGGCCACCGCCTGGGGCAAAAGAAACTCCAGCTTCCGGGTCTTGTTTCCCCCAAAGGCCAGGGCGGTGAGGTCGTCCCGCTTGATGTAGATGTTCGGTCCACCCAGCAGGGCGGTCAGGTTGGGGGCAAACTCCAGCGGTGTGGGCAGCGGCGTCAGACGCAGCCGCTCATGACGTGCGACGATCTCTTTAATATCCATGCCGGCACCCCCGGTCAAACCTGAATTTCACTCCCTGGGCTGGGAGATGGACTCCACCACTCCTGCATCCTGAAAGGGGAGCAGCACGAAAAGGGCACGTCCCAGGATGCACCGCTCGTCCACCACGCCGATGCTGGGAGAGCGGCCATCGGTGGAGTTATTTCGATTGTCGCCCATGACAAAGACAGAGCCCTCGGGCACTTCGATGTGGGTGGCGTACTCCGCCGGCAGCTCCCGCATGGGCTCGAGAATATAGGGCTCGTCCAGAGCCAGCCCGTCCACATAGACGGTATTGGTGCCGTAGTCGATGTCTACGGTCTGCCCCCCCACGGCGATGATCCGCTTGACGATGGGGGCGCCGTCCCGGAAGGTGTTCTTGCTCAGTACCACCACATCGCCCTGACTGGGCTCATAGCCGATGGACTGGAGCAGAAGCATGTCCTTGTTGTGGAGGGTGGGCATCATGGACTCGCCGTCCACCCCGATGATACGCCCGATAAAGGTAAAGACTAGGATCAGCCCCACCAGGGCCATGACCAGGGCCTGGAGCCAGAAGTACATGTCTACCTTCATGGCCTCGCTGTCGGAGAGCTTGGCGCCCTCCTCCCGTTCCTCCTCCGGCTCCCGGGCCGGGTCCAGCTTCCGTTCCTCGGACAAATGGGATCAACTCCAAATCAAAATAATCTAGGCTATTATACCCCTTCAGGGCTGGGATTGCAAGGAAAAGGCCGTCGAGACGAGCCTTTACCTCTCCAGACAGGTCTTCTCCCGTCCATGGCAGGTGAAGAGGAGGATCTGCCGTTCCTGTGCCAGGTCCCGGAGGCAGTCTAACGCCAGGGCCAGACGGCCATCGTCAAAATCGGTAAGGGCGTCGTCGAGCACCAGCGGAGAGGGGTCCTCCGCCGGCAGGGCCAGCTCACATACCGCCAGACGCACTGCCAGATAGAGCTGGTCCACCGTCCCCTGGGACAGGGTAATGGCCCGCCGGGGGAGGACTGCCCCCGCCTCCCGGGCGGAGGCCTCCAGCTCCCGGGTGAGGGTGACTTCCTCATACTTTCCTCCGGTAAGGGCGGAGAAGAGCTCCCCGGCCCGCCTGTTGAGCCGGGGGGAGAAGCGGGACTGGAGTGCTGTATTGGCCTCCTGAAGGGCTTCCAGAGCGGTCTCCAGGGCGCTGTACTCCCCCTGACGCCGTGCAAGGGCCTCTCGGAGCTCCTCCAGCCGGTGCTCCATCTCCTCCGGGTCCCCCAGGGCGGCCCGCTGGCCCTGGGCGTGGGAGAGGGCTTCCCGCACCCGCTGGAGCTCCCCTGCCACCGCCGACAGGGCGGCAGCGGTCTGCTGGGGGCTGTGCTCTACCGGCGGCGGTACCGGGCAGTTTGTCTCCCCGGTGCTCTGGACCCGGCGCAGGATGACGTTGTTTTCCACAGTGGGAGTGGGCAGGGAATCCACCAGCTTCTGCGCCCCTTGGACCTTTACCCGGGCGGTGGAGAGCCGCTCCTCCCGGGAAAGGGCCCGGGAGAGGGCCGCCGATACCCCAAAGGCATCGGTGACCTCTGGGGCAAAGCTGTGGACAAAGGTCAGCAGGCTCTGCCACAGCTCCTCCCGCTGCTCCTGGAGGTCCTGGATGGACTGCTCCAGCTGCTGGGCGTTCCTCCGGGCCTCCTCCGCTGCCGTCCACCTGTCCCGAAAGGCGTTGGCCCTGGCCAGAATGTCGTCGGGAAACTGGGCTCCGTACCGCTCCAGCAGCGTGGTCCGCGCTTCGCGCCGTTTGGAAGCTCTCCCACGGGCGCTGAGGAGAAAGCCCGCCCCAGCCACTGCCCCCAGGCCGGCCGCGGCAAAAAAGAGCACATTTTGTCCCATGGCTCCCGCTACGGCGAAGGCGACGGCAGCCACCAGGAAGAGGATGCCGGCTGCGGCAAAGGGTCTGGTCACGTTCCGCTCCAGATCCCTGGTCTTGGCGGCGTCATCGCTGGCCTGACGCCAGGCCTGGTCCGGGGTCAGTTCGGAGAAGAGGGGGTCCACGGCGGCGGCCTCCGCCTCCTCCACCCTCGCCTGGACACCCTCACGCTGGCCTCTGGCTTCCTTGCCGCTGGCGGCCAGGGTATTGTAATAGGTGAGATCTCCCTGGGCCTTCCGCAGCTCCTCACGGGTGGGAAGATTCTCTCCGGCCAGGGCATCCAGCTCTGCCTGGGCCTGCCTGAGCTCCTTGACAGCGGTGGTGTACTGCTCCAGCACCGCCCAGTCCCGCCGGGCCCGCTGGGCCTCCTGCTCGGCCTCCAGCTCCCCCCTCCGGCGCTCCAGCGCCTGGGACTGGACCTGAGCCTCCCGGAGCCGGCGCTGATTCTGGAGGGCGGTGCTCTGGGCTTCCTCCAGGGCGGACAGCTCCTCCTCCAGCCTGGGGATCAGGCCCGTCTTATTGTGCTTCCGGCGGTTGAGCCAAGCCCGCAGGGTCTTCTCTGTCTCAGAGAAGGAGACGTCCTCCTCGCCGGAGGAGACCAGGGCGGCAATCCGCCGCTCCAGCTCGGGGTTGGCGTCCACCCCAATGCCGGACTGCCCTACAAAGGCACTGCGCTGCCAGACCTCCCGGCCCACCCCCAACAGCACCTCGCCGCAGTTGGTGCCGGTGAGACCGGGGATGGTTTCTCCGGTGGCGGCGTCCACCGCCTCAAACCCGCCAAAAGGCGCGGCGCCTTTGGCAAAGCGGCGGAGCAGGATCTCCCGGCCCCGCCAGGTGAGCAGGACTTCCCCCGCCATGGGCGCGCCCGACCAGGGGGCGTATCGGTTCTTCTCGGCCAGGGTGGTCTTGGTGTCCCGCTCCCGGGTGGGGATGCCGTAGAACATAGCCCGCAGGAAGGCGCACCAGGTGGACTTCCCACCCTCGTTGGGGGCCTGAAGGATGTTGAGGCCCTCCTTCAGCTCCAGCACGGCTCCGTCCAGCTTGCCGAAGGTGGCCGTCATTTTTTTGATGATCATGCCATGGGCTCCTCTCTGTGCTCCAGGGCGGCTAGGCCAAAGCGGACGGCCTCCTCCAGCCGCTCCCGCTCGTCCTCTTCCTCCGCCTGGTCCAGCCGCAGCCGCATCTGCCGGAGGAAGAGCCCTGTCAGCGTGTCTTCCTCCGCCCGGCTCCACAGGTCGCGGCGGACGGTGGTGTGGTCCCGGAGGTCGGCGCTCCAGCACCGCTCCCCCGCCAGGGCCTTCAGCGGGACCAGGTCTACCCCGTCCAGGTCGCTCTCGCCGGTGAGAACCACCCGGAGAATATCGTTTTGGGCGTCGTCGGGAAGGGCGGACAGGAGGGCGGCCCGGGGGCTCTCGGCCTGGGAGAGGTCGGCCTCCACCAGGCGGTAGCGCCGCTTGGCCAGGGGGAGGAACTCCGCCTCCACCCCTCCGCCGTCCTCTACAGTTACCCAGAGGCAGCCCTTTTCCCCCAGCTCGTCGAAGCCCCTGCCCTCAGGACAGCCGGGATAGGCCCAGAAGACATCCCCCGCCCGCCGGAGACCGGAACAGGCGTGGACATGGCCCAGGGCCAGATAGGTGAGGCCGGAGGCGGCAATGTCTTCTTCCGGCAAAGGGGCGTACCGCCCCCTGCCTGCCACATCGGCGTGAAGGACCCCGATGTGGACGCCTCCATCCCCTGCGGGGACGGAGAAGCCGGAAAGGGGGGAATCCTCCCGGCTTGGACTGGTGAAGGCGGCTCCCCAGAGGGTGCAGCCCAGCTTGGGCATGGGGATGGGCTCCAGAGCGGCACTTTGGAAAATGTGGACGTTCTCCGGCCAGGGAAGCAGGGCGTAGGGGGACCTGGGCCCGTAGGGGTCGTGGTTGCCCGGGGCGATGAAGACAGGGCAGCCGGCCTGGCCCAGGGCCCGGGCCAGGGTTTGGGCGGTCTCGGCGTAGGGGTCGGCCCCGTCGAAGAGATCTCCGGAGAGGAGGAGCAGGTCGGCCTCCCGCTCCCGGGCCAGGTCGGCCAGACGGCCGGGCAGCTCCCGCAGCTCGGCCCGGCGGGTCCTGGCCTGCTCGGCGCTCAGGCCGGTGAAGGGGGCGTCCAGATGGAGGTCGGCTCCGTGGAGGATGTGCAGCATGGGTATCTCCTTTCGGTCAGGCTTGCCGGTGGTGATCTTCGCCAATGTCCACCCGGGTGACGGACTGGCAGCGGCCGGTGTGGGTGTCGATGGCAAAGACAGCGCCCTCTAGCTTACAGGGGCCCTCCGCCGGCTCAAAGCGCATGGGAAGTCCGCCCAGGAAGCGGTTGATGGCCTGGTTGCTCCGCATGCCCAGTACCGAGTCGGCGGGGCCGGTCATGCCCAGGTCGGTGAGGAAGCCGGTCCCCTTGGGGAGGACCCGGCCATCGGCGGTGGGCACATGGGTGTGGGTGCCCCACACCGCCTGGACCCGGCCATCCAGATAATAGCCCATGGCCCCCTTTTCACTGGTGGCCTCGGCGTGAAAGTCCACCACCTTGACCTCAGCGTCCACATCCCGGAGCAGGCGGTTGGCCACGGCGAAGGGGTTGTCAGAATTGGGGTCCATCTCGCACCGGCCAATGAGGTTCATGACGGCGATGCGCAGGCCCTGAGGGCCCTCATAGACCCCCAGGCCCCGGCCGGGAACCCGGTTGGTGTAATTGGCAGGCCGCAGGAGCCAGGGGACCTCGTCCAGCAGGTCTTTGATCTGGATCCGGTTCCAGGTGTGGTTGCCCAGGGTGACTACATTGGCCCCGGCGGCGTAGATGGCCTTGGCCTGTCGGGGCAATATCCCCACCCCGGAGGCATTTTCCCCGTTGACCACCGTGAAGTGGACGTTGTGCTGCTTCTGCACCTGGCGCAGATTGGCTTCCAAAAAGGCCAGGCCGGGTTCTCCCACCACGTCGCCGATGGCCAGAAGGTTTAGGATCATATCTCTCTCCTCCTCAAAAAAAGGACCGCCCATGGAGGGTATACCACCCTCTGGGCGCGGGCAATATTATATACCATATCCGTCGGCCTGGCAATCGCCGCCGTCGGCTTTTCCCGGGCTTGACCACCTGTCCGGCCCACGGTATACTGATAATAAAAAAGGAGGTTTTGCCCATGTTGGAACGCGTCTCCCTGCCGGTCCTGTGCGCCGGGCTGCTGCTCCTGTCCGGCTGCGGCGGTCCCACCGCAGCGGTCTCCTCCTCTCCCACAGCTCCGGTGGAGACCGTCCAGGCCGCCCCGGTCCCCTCCACGCCCTCCACCCCCTCCACCCCCACGCCCACGCCGATCTCCATGCCGACGCCTTCCCCCACCCCGATGCCCACACCGGCACCGGAGGAGACGTCGGCGGTCGTGGAGACGGCCCTCCCCATGGAGAGCCCGGCGTCTGAGGGGAGTTGGACGGCTCTGGGGACCGCCTCCACCTTTGGCCGCCCCTCCGGCACCGGCGGCAGCCTGGTGGTGTCACAGGTCCTGGCCGGCGAGGATGGCCTCACGGTGACCCTGGCGCCCCTGCCCGACGAGGCCTCCGTCAACGCCTTTCAGGAGGCGGCGGGGGAGGAGGCTCTTCCCGCCGGCGCCGTTGATTACTGGTCTGATGCCGGCGCTCTGGTGCTCAAGCTGGAGAATGTGGTCCTCTCCAGCGGTGACATTGGCGGCGACGACTGGCTCCACGATTTCCTGCGGGATGCCGGGCTGGAGTACCCCATGACCACACCTACCGGCGCCATTCCCGGCACCTGTCCCCTCTTCGAGAAGGCGGCCATCTCCTCCGACGGGACAAATACCACCATCTCCCTCCTCCCCGGCGAGACCGTTACGGACTACCGGGTCACCGCTCTGGGGGTGGACGGTCTCGAGGTGTCCTTCCTGCTCACCTTCCAATGATAGAAAGGGTCCCTCTCCGCTTCCCCGTGGCGGAGAGGGACCCTTTGCTGTTTGGTCAGGACTTACTTCACGCCGTCCTGAAACATCTGGATGGCGGTGTCGTTGTCGCCGGAGATGATGAGCATGATATAGTCGCCGCTGGTGACGACCTGGCCGTTCTTGGCCCGCTCCAGAGGCTCGGGCAGGTATTGCTCAAAGTTCTGCTGGGTGAGGGCCCGCTGGTCCTCCAGAGCGGCTTTGGCGTCGGCCATCTTGCCGTCGGCCACCTTGCCGATGACCACCGTGTCGGCGCTGACCATCATGGGAAAGAAGCCCACCGCCTCGGTGAAGCAGTCGCTGGGGATGTTGTACATCTCGGCCATGCCGGCGGCGTCCAGCTTCATGGTGGCGGCCATGCCCACCTCACTGATGATGCTCCGGGCCAGGCGGACCAGGACGTCCCCGTTGGGGGTGGTGATGGTGACATCGCTCCCCTTCACCTGGGCGGAGCAGCCCTCCAGCTTGCCCAGAAGGGAGGCGGGCACGAAGGTGACCCCCTGGACGAAGGTGGCCTTCATGTTGGAAAGGGTCTCACCGTTGAGCTCTATGGCGCCGGTGGCGCAGTCCACATAGATGCTGTTGCCGTCCAGGGAGAAGAAGGACCGATTCTCGTCGGCATACCAATCGACAAAGCCATAATCGGCCTCTACTACAGCGCGCAGAGGAATGACGGCGCCGGTGGGAGCGTCAGGGAGGGTGGCGGTGCTGAGGGAGGCGCCATTGAGGGTGATGGTGCCGGAGTAGGCCAGGGCGGAAGTGCCCAGGGAGAGAGCCAGGGTCAGGGCCGCGGCGGCGGAGAGAACTCGCTTCATAAGAGGTTTGCTCCTTTTCCTTTAAAATGATTGACATCCCTTTAGACGATCATAAACGGAAAAGGTTCCCATGGCATGGGGACAGGAGCCGCTCGGTCACATGGCGTTCGCCTTCAGAGGGCGGCTTACAGGGTGGCCAGGGCCTGATCCAGGTCGGCCAGGAGGTCGGCAGCGTCCTCGATGCCCACGGAGAGGCGGATGAGGTCAGGGGAGACACCGGCGGCCCGGAGCTCGGCGTCGTTCATCTGGCGGTGGGTGGTGGAGGCGGGGTGGAGCACACAGGTCTTGGCATCGGCCACGTGGGTGGCGATAGAGCACAGCTTCAGCCCGGCCATAAACCGGGAGGCGGCCTCCTGGCCTCCTTTCACACCGAAGGAGATCACACCGCAGGTGCCGCTGGGCATATACTTGGCGGCCAGGGCATGATAGGGGCTGCTCTCCAGACCGGGATAATTGACCCAGGCGACCTTGGCATGGGACTCCAGATGGCGGGCGATCTCCATGGCATTGGCACAGTGCTTGGCCATCCGCAGGGGGAGGGTCTCCAGGCCCACATTGAGAAGGTAGGCGTTCATGGGGGCCGGCGAGGCGCCGAAGTCCCGCATGAGCTGAGCGGTGGCCTTGGTGATGTAGGCCCCGGCCAGACCGAACTTCTCGGTGTAGGTGATGCCATGATAGCTCTCGTCGGGGGTGGTGAGGCCGGGGAACTTGTCGGCGTGGGCCGTCCAGTCAAACTTACCGGAGTCCACAATGGCCCCTCCCACGGCGTTGGCGTGGCCGTCCATGTACTTGGTGGTGGAGTGGGTCACGATGTCGGCCCCCCACTGGAAGGGGTGGCAGTTGACGGGGGTGGGAAAGGTGTTGTCCACGATGAGGGGCACGCCATGGGCATGGGCGGCCTGGGCAAAGCGCTCAATGTCCAGCACCGTGAGGGCGGGGTTGGCGATGGTCTCACCGAAGACGGCCTTGGTGTTGGGGCGGAAGGCGGCCTCCAGCTCAGCGTCGGAGCAGTTGGGATCCACAAAGGTGAACGTCACCCCCATGCGCTTCATGGTGACGGCAAAGAGGTTAAAGGTGCCGCCGTAGATGGTGGAGGAGGCCACCACATGGTCCCCGCAGCCGGCGATGTTGAAAACGGCGAAGAAGTTGGCTGCCTGGCCGGAGGAGGTGAGCATGGCGGCGGTGCCGCCCTCCAGGGCACAGATCTTGGCGGCTACGGCGTCGCTGGTGGGGTTTTGGAGCCGGGTGTAGAAATAGCCGGCGGCCTCCAGATCGAAGAGGGCGCCCATGGCCTCGCCGGTGGCGTAGCGGAAGGTGGTGGACTGAATGATGGGGATGTTGCGGGGCTCACCGTTGCCGGGCACATAGCCGGCATGGAGGCAGTTGGTGCTGGGACGGTAGTCGGACATGGGACATCTTCCTTTCTGGAGAGGATAATTGAAATAAGACTACTCGTTCCCCGGCCATTTGTCAATGAAAAATCAGGAGACCACCAGGTCCGGATTGGGCTCCAGGGGAACGTCGGTGGCCACGCCGCCGTAGTCGGAGATGGACTCCCCCTCCACCAGCAGGAAGACGGCGTCCACGTTGGGGAGCTGGCATAGGGTGTTGACGATGGCATAGAGGGTGAGCCTGGCCTGGCTGGCCGAGGGGGGACGGCTGTCCAGAAAGGCCGCGTCAAAATTGACATAACAGGTCCCGCTGTCGTTGACCCACAGGTCAATGATCCTCACCTGATCGGAGAGGGGCGGTGTGAGATCCTGTGTTTCCGGGGCGGAGAGCAGAGCCCGAAGGAGGACCTCCTCCGGAGTGCTGCCGCTGGGGACCAGCAGCTCACGGTGCTCCACCGCCAACCCCCCGTCTTTTCGGAGAAGGTAGAGATCGGCGGAGAGGTAGACCGGCTCATCCTCGGCGCTGGAGAGGACGGCGTCGCTCTCCCGGAGAAGCTGGTGGTCCCGGTAGGAGATGGGGACGCCCTCCACCAGGATGGAGACGGCCTCCACCCCCTCCACCTGACACAGGGTGAGGGCGATGCAGTAGTCGGCCACGGTGAGGTCGGCCCCGGACAGTCCCCCGTAGTGCTCAGAGAGGTCCACCTCACACACTCCATCGGTGAGCGTGGGGGCGGACACCTGGTAGACCCCGTCGGGGAAGGGAGAGCGCAGCCCGGCGCTGACCGGGCCGGAGAGCAGACACTCCACCAGACCGTGGAGCACGTCGGCGCCCTGAGGGAGGCGGCGGGTCTCCCACAGCACGGCGGGTCCCTGGATGGGGTCGGTGATCTCTCCGTCGGGGAGGGGAGCGGCAAAGTAGACCTGATAGGCGCTGCCGTCTCCCGCCTTGTCCGCAGAGCAGCTGCCGAGCAGCAGGAGGAGCACGCAGAGCATGCTCAGAATACGAGCTCTCACCGCAGAGCACCCCCTTCCTCACTCCAGCGGGGAAAGGCCACCTGAAAGCAGGTGCCCCCCTCCTCACGCCGGCGGACGGTGACGGCGCCGCCGTGCTGCCGGGCGGTGTCTCTAACGATGGATAACCCCAGGCCGGTGCCTCCGGCGGCCCTGGACCGGGCCTTGTCCACCCGATAAAAGCGGTCAAAGATCTTGGGCAGGTCCTCATCCGGAATACCCACGCCGGTGTCCTCCACGGTGAGGAGGACCAGATCCCCCATGGAGCGCAGGTCCACCATGACCCGACCGCCGGTGACGTTGTATTTCACGGCGTTTTCCATGAGGTTAAAGGCGATTTGGTAGAGGTCGTCCTCGGTGGCCTGGACCACGCAGCCGGGCTGGAGCTCGGCCTCCAGAGTGATGTCTTGATCCTGGGCCAGGGGAATGAGCATGTGCTCCACCTTCTCCACCACGGCGGCCACGTCCACCGGCACCGTCTCCACAGTCACGGCGCTGTCCATCCGGGTGAGGGTGAGCAGCTTTTCCGAGATGCGGGTGAGGCGCTCGGCCTCCTCCCCAATATCGGAGACAAAATCCCTGACGGTGTCCAGGTCCATGCTGTCGGTCTGAAGAATGGAATCGGTGAGGAGCCGGATGGAGGCCAAAGGGGTCTTGAGCTCGTGGGAGGCATCGGAGACAAAGCGCCGGCGGACCTCCTCGGTGGTCTGGAGGCGGTCGGTGAGCTGGTTGAACTCTCCGGCCAGCTGGCTGAGCTCGTCGTCTCCCCGGATGCTCACCCGGTGGCTGTATTCGCCCTCCCGGACGATGCGGATGGCCCGCAGAAGGTCGCCGATGCGTCGGGTGAGGGCCTTGGAGAAGACCACGCTCATGATGAGCACCACCACGCAGACGACCAGGGAGATGGAGCGCAGGTTGTTCTGAATGTCGGTGAGGAGCCCGCCCTGGTCGGCGTCCCGCTCATAGAGGTATACGCAGCCGATGGTCATATCCCGGTAGATGACGGGGACGGCGGCCCGGCTGTGAAAGGCGCCGTTTTGATAGGAGCAGGTGGCCACATCGTAGCCCTTGAGGGCGGCGATGACCTCACTGAGCATGGCATAACGTCCCTCGGTGAAGCGGAGCTCGTCGCTGTCGTAGAGGATGAGACCGAACTCGTCGGTGACCAGCACCCGGAATTGGCCGATGTAGCCCAAGGGCTCCACATAGTCACGGACGGCCTCGGCGGAGAGGGATTCGGTGCGGGCGATGGTGTCGGCAATGACGGAGGCCTGGGACTGGAGCAGGCTGGTCTTGGACCGGAAGACCAGGTCCTGGGAGACCAGCACCGGATAGGTGTTGAGCATGATGAGCACCGCCGCGATGATCACAATGTAGGTCAGGGCGAATTTGAGCTGGATGGAGCGGCGAAAGGGAATGGGATGTTCCCCTCTCGGTACACGGGCCATGGTCTTCACCTCCTTGGACGCTGTGGACGGTCAGCTGTTTTTCAGGTAGTAGCCCACGCCCCACTTGGTGAGGATATACTCCGGATTGGCCGGGTCCAGTTCCAGCTTTTCCCGGAGCCGGCGGATGTGGACATCCACCGTGCGGTATTCTCCGGCATACTCGTAGCCCCACACGATGTTGAGCAGATTTTCCCGGGAGTAGACCCGTCCGGGGTTGCGCATGAGCAGCTCCATAAGGTCAAATTCCTTGGCGGTGAGGTCCACCGGGGTGCCATCCCGGAGGGCGGAACGCTCGTCAGTATCCAGGACGATGTGACCCTGGGAGAGCCGGGAGGCCTTCTCCTTTTGGCCGGCGGTGCCAGAGCGGCGGAGCATGGCCCGGATGCGGGCCTTGAGCTCCAGGATGTTAAAGGGCTTGGTCACATAGTCGTCGGCGCCGCACTCAAAGCCAATGATCTTGTCAGTGTCCTCGCTGCGGGCGGTAAGCATGATGATGGGCACATTGGAAAACTCCCGGATGCGCATACAGGCCTGAAGCCCATCGATTTTGGGCATCATCAGGTCCAGAATGATGAGGTCGAAGCCGCCGCTCCGGGCCAGCTCCACCGCCTGTTCCCCGTCGTAGCCCACCTCCACCTGATAGCCCTCGTTCTCCAGGTTGAATTTGATGCCCTTCACCAGCACCTTTTCGTCGTCTACCACCAGGATCTTTGCCATATTGTCCTCCTATCGGCGGAGTTTACTCCACCGTGATATAGTCGATAAGTCCTGCCAGGGTGCCCTCACCGATACCGGATACACGGGTAATGTCCTCGGGGACGCGGAAGGGCCCGTTGGCCTCCCGGTCGGCGATGATGTCAGCGGCCCGCTTTTCCCCGATGCCGGGCAATGTCTCTAGCTCGGCAGCGCTGGCGGTGTTGATGTTCACCTTGGGCGACACTCCGGGGGAGATCTCGGGGGATGCTGTGCCGGAGGCGAAGGTCTCTGTGGCCTCCTGTACAAGCTGGGCCTCTACACGATAGGGTTCTGCTCCGCCGTGGGCCCCCAGGAAATAGCCCGTCATAAAGAGCAGAAGGGCGGCGGTGATGGCCAGCAGGATCTTTTCCAGCGCGGAAATTTTCATGTCTACCCACCTCCAACCGATTGCACCCGACGGCCGGGTCTGATATAATAAATGCCAAAGTCGCTTTGGCACAGTCTGCCATGAAAACAATTATAACATATCTGCTAGGAGTTTCCCATGAAAAAATATCGACGCAGCCTGCTTTCCCTCCTCCTCGCCCTGAGCCTGAGCCTCTCCCTGACCACCCCGTGGGCCATAGCGGCCTCACCAGCGCCGGAGACCACGGCCCCGGTGGAGACGGCGGCGCCTGGACCGGTGGTGGTGGAGAAGGACCCCATCGAGAGCCAGATTCTTCAGGAGATGCATATCGAGGCCACTGCCGCCATTCTGGTGGATGCCTCTACCGGAACCATCCTCTATGAACAGGAGGCCTATGAAAAGCGGTATCCCGCCAGCATCACCAAGGTGATGACCGCCCTGCTGGCCATTGAGGCCATTGACCGGGGGGAGCTCTCCATGGATCAGGTCATCACCGTTGGGAGCGAGGTCACCCGGGATGTGGGGGATGGCAGTTCCACACAGGACATCAAGGAGGGGGAACAGCTCACCCTCCAGGATGTGCTCTACTGCGCCCTGATCGCCTCGGCCAACGAGGCCTGTAACGTGCTTGCCCAGGTGGTGAGCGGCAATGTGGATGACTTTGTAGCCCTGATGAACCAGCGGGCCAAGGAGCTGGGGATGGAGGACACCCACTTTGTCAACACCCACGGTTATCACGACCCGGATCACTACACCACCGCCTACGATATTTCCCTCATGTGTCAGGAGGCCATGAAGCACGAGACCTTCCGCACCATCGTCACCTCCAAGAGCTATACTGTCCCGGCCACCAACCTGCATGAGGCCCGGGAGCTCCACGAGACCAACGCACTGGTCTCCACCTGGCGGATTACGGGCTATTACTACCAGTATGCCACCGGCATCAAGACCGGGTCCACGCCTGAGGCGGGCTACTGCCTGGCCTCCTCGGCCAGCAAGGATGGGGTGGACCTCATCGCCGTGGTATTGGGGGCGGAGAATCCCACCAACGAAGATGGCACCGTCAACCGGCTCCAGTTTTCCGAGTCCAGCCGCCTGTTGGATTGGGGCTTCAACAGCTTTTCCACCCGGACGCTGCTGGATGCCACCTACTTTGCCGGTACCATCCCGGTAAACCTCTCCCGGGAGACCGACCGCATTGGTGTCCAGGCCACTGGTAAGCTGGAGGCCATTCTGCCCAACGACCTGGATCCGGCCGACTTCCAGATTACGCCCGTTTATGACGCCGAGAGCCTGGATGCTCCGGTGACCAAGGGACAGGTGGTAGGCCACGTTACCATTTCCAATGGGGATACGGTGTACGGCCAGCTGGAATTGGTGGCGGTGGATGACGTGTCCCGCTCCGAGCTGCTTTACCGGCTGGACCAGGTGCAGAATTTCTTTAGCCAGCTCTGGGTCCGGGTGCTGCTCATTGCTGTGGGGGTGCTCATTGTGGTGCTGCTGCTGCGCTGGCTGCTCTTCGGCCGCCGCCGGCGCTACGGTGGCGCCCGGCGGAAAACCTATCGGGGCGGCCACTACAGCGGCCGTCGCAGAAGGAAATGATTCGATAAAGCGCATGTGCCCTCCGGCTTCCGCCGGAGGGCACACGCGCTTCATTCTGTAAGTCCAGGGTACTGGACCTACAGGCTTTGCTTCAAGGCCTGTGCCAACTGATCGGGACAGGAGGTAGGCTTGAGGCCGCACTTGATGCCGTCCAGACGGGCAATGACATCCTCCACCTTCATGCCCGCCACCAGCTGGGAGAGCCCCTGGAGATTGCCGTTACAACCCCCTGTCACCTGGAGAGACTTTACCACGCCGTCCTCCACATCAATGAGCATGCGGCTGGAGCAAGTGCCCTTGGTCTTATAATCAATGGTCATTTCAAACGCCTCCTTCGTGCAGCGTATTATCATACAACAAAAGCGGCGGGCCTGTCAAATTTCTCCGGCTACGGGGGAGCCATAAACAAGCAGGGCACGTATGGCAAGGCCCGCCGCATGAGCGGCGGGCCCAGATACGATCCTCAGTTTTCCCGGCGCTGGAGCTGGAGCCGGTCTGCGATCATGGCAATGAACTCCGAATTTGTAGGCTTGCCCTTGGCGTTGCTGACCGTATACCCAAAGTATTTCTGTAAAGTCTCCAGGTCACCCCGGTCCCAAGCCACCTCAATGGCGTGGCGGATGGCCCGCTCTACCCGGGAGGCGGTGGTATTGAAATGCTTGGCCACCTCGGGATAAAGGATTTTGGTCACAGCGTTGATGACCTCCATATTCTCTACCGTCATCATGATGGCATAGCGCAGGTATTGGTAGCCCTTGATGTGGGCGGGGACGCCGATTTCATGGATAATGGCAGTCACAGAGCTCTCCAGATTCTGGCGGGTACGGGCGGAACGCTCCGCTGGGTCCTCTTCCGTTCTGGCGGTTCCGGCCAGGAGCCGGGCCCGCTCCACCACCGAAGAGAGCTTGCAGGGCTTCATCTGACAATAGTTGGCCCCCTTGGACAGGACTGTCTCCGCCATGCTTCCCCGGACCTGGGCCGAAAGGACCAGTACCGCCGGCTTGTCCGGACCTGCTAGGGCGTCCAGCACATCCAGGCCGTCCATCTGGGTCAGCATCAGGTCCATGATGAGAAGGTCGGGGGACAGGCGGCGGCACAGCTCCACCGCCTCCTCCCCATTCCCGGTCTCCCCCACGATCTCGAAGTCAGGCTCCCCCAGAAGGGTCTCCCGCAGCAGGTCCCGGAAGACGTCATCCGCGTCGGCCAAAAGAATGTGCTTCTTGCTGTCCATGTACAAATTCCCCTTCCACAGAGGTGTAAAAGCCTCTGTACTTGTTCCGTAACCATAATTTACCACAAATAGACAGCGGGCGCAACCCTTTTTTACCAGAATATTCCAAACTAAATTCGACGGGTTTCGCCAACTATACGGCCGTAAAGCCCACAGAGGGAGGGTATCTCAGCAATTTTGGAGTTGTGTTGGAGAGAGGCCCCCCACAGTCTGTACCATTCGCCCCCCTTTTTTCTGTTATTTATATCGCACATTGGCGGTTTTGTACAGAGAAAGCGATGTGTTTCTGTCAGAAAGAAGGGCCACTGTACCATAGAATCTGCGATACGAGTGTAATATAAAGCCGTACTGAAAACGGGCTCTGTCACAGTGCCATGACGTATACCTGGCAAGGATTCCACTCGTCCCATAGGGTCGGAAAAATCTCAAATTCCTGAAACCCTAAACTTAGATAAAACCGATTTGTCGCATCATACTCACGGTAGCGCCCCATTTGAACCGTTTTCACCTGAAAAAAGCGATACTCCTTTTCCTTTGCAAACGTTTGTGCCCGCATGAATAATGCTGTGCCAATTCCCCGGCGATGGTATTCTTTGAAAACGCCCATTACGCTGATTTCCAATGTAGCTTTACCGGTTTCCTTCAAACACAGGAAGCCTACGATTTCATTTTGATCCATTGCAGCAAAGAAATATTGCGTTTTGCTCTCCTGAATATAAGTTTCTCTGCTTTCTTTGAGTCCAAACCAATCCGGCAATGCCTCCAATACCCGTCTTGCGATTTCTTCTTTCCTACCGCAGTTATCGATTTGCTCAATGACCATTTTCCTGAAATCCTCTCTCATTTCCTGCTTTCGATGCTTCAGCCGCGCCCTCTCGCCTCTGCTGGCCCGGATGAGGGGCGAATCAGATGGAGTGATGTTAGGATCAGGGGGATGCGGACAAAATCACTCGCCGCCGGGCATATGGCTATTTTTCAGCAAGACATAATCTCTTTGTCCGCATGGCGTCGCTCCAAATACTAATTTAACTATTATAATACTATACATCCTTGCTGCTGTCACGAGCAGTAAAAAACTATGTAAGGGCAGCCCATCGGCTGCCCTATGCGGCTTACTCCAGGCCCCTTGCCGCCTCCAGCATGGTTTCGGCCAGGATACCGTAACCCTGGGTGGGGTCATTGACCAGAACATGGGTGACGGCCCCTACCAGACGTCCGTTTTGGAGAATGGGGCTGCCGCTCATGCCCTGGACAATGCCGCCGGTGGCCTCCAGGAGCTCAGGGTCGGTGACCTTCACCATGAGGTCCCTGGTGTCGTGACTTCCGGCGGGAAAGACCCGAACGATCTCCACATCGTAGCTTTTGACCTCATCACCGGCGATGTTGGAGAGGATGGTGGCGGCACCCACCTTTACCTGGCTCCGAAGGGCGGTGGGAATGGCGGTGTCAGAGGGCACCAGAGAGGTGTCGTTTAGGGTGCCGAAGATGCCGCTGGGGGTGTTGGCCCACAGATCTCCCAAGTCGTGGTTGGTCTGGAAGGTGCCGTGGAGCTCGCCGGGATCCCCGGAAGCCCCCTTCTTCACATCGGAAACGGAGGCGGACAGAATGGCCCCCGACTCCAGGGGCATGAGCAGAGCGGTGTCCACATCGTTGATGCCGTGGCCCAGGGCGCCAAAGAGGCCCGTGGAGGGCTCATAAAAGGTCATGGTGCCGATACCGGCCATGGAATCCCGAATCCAGGCACCCAGGCGGTAGGTGCCGTCGGTGCAGGCGGTGGCCTGGGCGGTAAACTGCACCTGCTGATCCTCCCGGATGGCCCGGATGCTCATCTGATCGCCCTCCAGCTCCTGGAGCACCTCCCGGACCTCCTCGATGGTGTCCACCTGGGTGTCGTTGATGTGGGTGATGATGTCACCCTGGCGGAGCCCGCAGGCCCGGGCCGGAGAGCAGGTCCCCTCCTGTCCGGATAGGTCGGAGAGGCCCACCACCAGAACGCCGTCGGAAAAGAGCTTGATGCCCACCGCACGGCCCATGGGGACCACCATGTGGGAGGTCTGGGCGGAGGCCATGGCGGGCAGTGCCTCCGCCGCTGCTGGCCGGCTACCCAGACCGAGAAGCACTATGCCCGCGGCGGCCAGGAGGACCAGGCTCCGCAGTAGGAGGAGGGCGCCGGTCCATGGCCGCCCCTGTTCTTCATCTCTCATAAAACCACCCCTTTTTGGAAAAAATAACGTTGACGGCAGCGGCAAAGCAAGACCGCCGTCAGAGCTAATATGGCCGTCTCAGATAAAAAAACGCCATGCCGGTGCTGGCAATGAAACACACCTTTGGCAAGGAAAAGAGCGGAAAGCCCACAGGGATGGGGACAGGCGGCGCCGGACGAGGCGGTTTTTACCGTTTTTGCAGAAAAAAGGAGGACGGATTCATAATCTCTCTCCCAACGCATACCATATTTTAGAAATTCGTCCGTAACTGGACGGCTGCGGGAGGAGAGATGGTATGCCCAAGCTGTCGGGAAAGCTGCTGGCAGCCTTTGCTGTGACCACGCTGGCCGGCGCCTGTCTGCATTTTCTGTATGTGCTGCTGCCAAACCCGGTGACAGCTGTGCTGGCACCGGTCAATGAGAGCCTATGGGAGCATGGGAAAATTTTGCTCTGGCCCTATCTGACGGCCATGCTCCTACTCACACGGAACGGTCCGCCAGGCTGCCGGACACCTTGGATGCTTACGGCGCTGGTGATGGTAGCGGCCATGCTGGGCGCTGGCTGGGTGTACCATATGACCCTGGGGGGCGAAGCCCTGATGGTGGACATCGGCATCTATGTGGTGCTCATGGCGGCTGGATTTTTGCTGCCGGAGCTCCTATCCGGCGCCTCGGAGCATTCCTTCCTGGGAACTTTGTCCGCTTTGGCTGTGCTGGCCCTGTCAGTGGCTCTGGTACTCTTCACCTTTTTGCCTCCGGACCACCCCCTGTTTCTGGACCTTTCTGGCGTCAACACCTGGAGCACCATACCATATTGAATGCCAAAAGCGGAAGAAAGACGCTCGCTCTGTTTTTTGCAAAAATACCCCTTTACAAACCCGGAAAAGGTTGTTATAATAATTAGGCACTTAAAAAGAGTGCACAGGTATGCGCCTGTAGCGCAATTGGATAGAGCGTCAGATTCCGGTTCTGAAGGCTGGGGGTTCGAGTCCCTTCAGGCGTACCAACTAAGGTTGCTGAAAAAGATGCAACCCCTGAAACCCTTGCTGCGGCAAGGGTTTCAGCCGTTTCAGAGGGAAAAATCGAGCACCAGCCGAGATGGAGATGCAAAAGGCCATTTTCGTGATGTGGGG
>DXCX01000083.1 GCA_019115785.1 Candidatus Intestinimonas merdavium
CTACAACAACTTCCCATGGCCGACGCCCACGGACGAACAGAAGGCCAAAATCGAGCAGACAGCCCAGGCCATTCTGGATGCCCGCGCCCTGTACCCGGATTGCAGTCTGGCCGACCTCTACGACGAGGTAGCCATGCCCCCGGAACTCCGCAAGGCTCACCAGCAAAACGACCGCGCCGTCATGCAAGCCTACGGCTTCGACATCAAAACCACCACCGAGACCACCTGTGTGGCGGAGCTGATGAAACTATATCAGGAGTTGACGAAGTAATATGAAGGATATGACAATCAAATTTTCGGATACATCCCGCGACTTTTCTGAATGGATGAAAGAAAAATGTGGAAATATTCTCCTTTCTCTGTGCGGAACACTCCGAGATTGTCCCGATGTTATGAATACTGAGTCGTTTCGGTTTGCGTTAGATGATGCGCTGAAAACATATGCTCTTTGCTGCGGGAATTTGAATGGAATTTGCTGTGGTTTGGTGTATTCTCTTTTGACCACATACAACAGTGAAGGGTATTTCTTCCTCGAAGATTTGATTTCCGGGACCAAAAACAGTTCCATGATGCAAGAAGTTTTTCAATGTGAACGAAGCGAAGAAATTCTCACACTAGTCGAACAGAACGACAAGCTTAACCGCACGAAAATTGCAGGCTTATTGAGCCGCATTGCGAAGCCGAACCGATGGACCGAAGAAGTCGCCAACGACCTTGAACTTGTTCATAATGGTGTTCAAAGCTGGGAGTGGTTCTACGGTAAACACCATAATGACCGGCATACTTTCCAGCCATGTTTTTCCAATAGTCAGGTCCGTGAAGTGTACGAATATTTCCAGTCAGACGCCTACAAAACAGCGGATGAAATAACTGTTGTTGTCGGCTGATTAAAACAATGTTGGGGAGAGCGATATGATAGGAATTGATATTGAGTTTTACGATATAGAATTTCTTGACGGATATTTCTCTGGAACGCTTTTTCTTTTTGATAGAGACCAGCGGATAATATTGGACTTTGGCTACGATGTCGAGTTCAAAATTTTGACATTGCAGAACTGCAAAAAAACCGTGTATAATTCACTTTTTGAATACTACACATCGGAAGAAATCGCTGATTTTCGGCGCGAATATGATGCACATATAAAACTCCGCATTCGGGAATATCTGCTTTTAAATTACGGCTATCGAGAACCGAATGACGAATACTAATTTCAAAAAATTTAACTGTGTGCAACCGAAAAAGGCCCCACCCCCCCACTTTTTGTAAAGCAGGGGGTGGGACCTTTTTATACGGCGACTTTTTCTTAACTTAATTGTATTGCCCGGCGAGGTGGGTCCCTGCCGCCTGGCCCGTGGCCGCTTGCCGCCGGTGTCCGGTACCTTGCCCAGGACCTCCAGGTGCAGCAGGCCCGCCGTGATGGATTTGATGCACTTGGCCATTTTTCTCCGGAACTCCTTTCCTGTTGCTGATAACTCTGCTGTCTGCGGGCAAGCTACCGTCGGAGGTGATCGTATGGACGATCGGTATGCCAACTTTGCAGAGGACCCGGTCATGCAGGCCTATTTCTCCCAGCTCCCCACACCCATCCGGGAGCAGATCCGTGCCCGCAAGCCCCAGCCGGCCACGCTGGAGGAGCTTCAGCGCATGGCCGAGGAGGTCAAGCGGCTGTTTTAAGGTTCCGCAGGAGGAGGCGCCGTCCCGCCATGGGCGGCGCTTACCTCTGCGGTCGTCTCAATCTGGGGTTTAAGACCGGGAACTGAGCGCACACACGTCTGGCAATGGTCCGGCTGACCAAAGGACACGCACATATCACAGCAGCCATACACCTCACAGGTGGAGCAAGCATCAAAACAGACCCGGTTCCTGCGGCAGAAAAAGCGATCCCGTATCACTTCCCTCTCCACTGGAAACACCCCTCCTCTCATGCCGTCCTGGCCTGGATCTTGCCATCCGCCGCTTTCTGTCGGGGTACCCTGGGAGTGCCGTCCTTATTCCGTTTGCTGCCGGCGGCCAGCCAGGCCAGCCACGGGTCCAGGATGTCGGCATATCTGACCATCGGCTTGACGGCCTGGCCGGCGTCGTTTTGATAACCGTGGATCTGCACGATCTGATTCCCGTTCATTTCAATGGTCACCAGTGGCTTACCGGGCCGCTCCCGGTCCCGCAGGAACAGAATGGTGGTAGCGCCCTTTATATGGCGCTCGGCATAGCCGCCTACACAATGGCGCAGAACTTTCCCCTCTGCCGCGATCTCGGTGGCGGAAACGGGAGGCCGAATCAGCCACCGCTTGGTGCTGAAGGTGTACCGGCTGACCAGCTTCTTCAGGCGTTTTTGGTATCGCTCCGAGGTCTGTTTCTCCCGAATCGCGGCCGCCGGCTCCATGGTGCTCATGTGCTTGGCGTGGAGTTCCTTGGGCATGAGCCAGATGGGGTTCGTCAGATCATAGCCGAGCAGTGCGGCATCCTCCAGGTAGTCCACCCACTCGGTGAGCAGAGTGTTGATGGTCATGCGCTTCTGGCCCTTCCTTGTCTTTTCCTTCCGGGTATAGGAGAGCAGACGGGCGGGCATCACCTGGTACCGGGCCATTTTCACAACCAGCCGCCCCACGGTAAGCGGCGCCTCACTGCGCAGCTCTTCCAGATCTGTGAAGGTAACAGCCATCCCTGCCCGGCGCAGTCTTTTGTACCATGCCGCTATGTCAAGCTTGACATCGGAGTAGGTTTTCAGCGCCAGGTAGTCCCGCAGCTCCGCCCGGCTCAGTCCAAAGGCTTTCTGCGGGTCGGTCTCCGCCCAGCGGAAAGCATCCCGGTTCCACTTCTTTTTGGCAATCAGGTCGTGGACCGCCTTCTGAAGACCCAGCTTCACCAGCATCTCCGTCTGCCTGGGCCACTGGGTGCAGAGGGCCAGATAGCGGAGCAGCTCCGTGGTGTGCGGCGGCTTTGTACCGCCGTCAAAATAGGTTTCCGCCTGGCAGTATCGGAAAGGACTGTGCCTCAGCTCGTCCAGATTGATGACCGTATAGCCCATGCCCTCGGCGGAGCACCATCCAAAGGGCTCCGCCACCGGCAGCGGCAGCTTTGTAGGCGGGGTGTCCATGGACACATAGCCTGTCCATGGGTATCCGTCAAAAAGGCGAAAAGATTTTTCAGCCAGACCGGGAATAAAGCGGTAGACCCTCAAAAGGCTCACCTGGGGGCGGTCGGTCAGCCTGTCCTCATCTCTATAAGATTTTTTGGACTCGAATGCCAGGGCCCACAGAGCGTCCTTCCACATCCGCAGGACCACCACCCGATACCAAGCACAGAGGTTGTCCCGCTTCCCGGTCCGCCCCAGTTCCTTGACCTTGGCCAGCTTTCCGCAGATCGGACAGGCCACCAGCTCGGGCTTCTTGGTGGGCGGCGCACTCATGGCGCCTATGTGGCAGGTATACCCATCCCAGGGGTCCGGCTCCCGGTGGTGGGGCGGCTCCATCACGGGCCTCCATGCCTCTCCCTTTGTCTCATTGGCATGGACATGGCGCCCGCAGCAGGTGGTCCAGACCTCCCCGGTTCTCCGCCGACGGAACAGATATGCCGGATAGATGTCGTTGATCCGTTCCAGATCTTCGGCCCTCAGTCTCGGCGCATGCTTTGCCAGCCAAACAGCTCGTTGTACGTCTGATTGCATCTTTCCCGCCCCCTCAGAAGAAGTCGGAGAGGTCCAGCAGGATGCCCGTCTGCTGCGGCTCCACCGCCGCCGGCTCCAGTTGGATGCTCATGGTGAAATTGACCTTGGCCCCATCAAAATAGAAGGACGCCGCCCGGCGGTAGGCCTCCAGATCGGAGAGGGAGCTGCCCACCCCCTTGGCCACGGCGGCCATGCAGTCCGGGAAGGAGCCGCCCTGGGCCACCGCCTGGGCAAACTCCTCATTCTGCCGGCAGAACTCCAGAAGGGCGTCCCGGACGGCGGACTTCATAGCGGATTCCTTTTGTCCCTTGACCTTGTCATACTCATCCTTCAGGCTTTTCTCCGCCTGCTCATACCAACTGCTCAATCCGCGCACCTCCCAATGGCCTCGGCCAAGGCCTTCAATGCCTTTTCCGCCCCCTGGGCGGCTGCCTGATCCGGCCTGCCGCGCAGCTTGAGCAGCAGACCCCGCATCTGGTTAGCGGTGGCCTGAGCCTGCTGGAAGAAGGCCTTGAACATGGCCATATCCTCATCTGAGGTGAGCACGGCGTTTTTCCGGTCCCGCTCGGCATCTTTGAGCTGCGCCTGGGCCAGCTCCAGGGCGGACTCGGCCTCCCTGCGCTTTTCGTCCGCCTTTTTCTTGGCCTCCCTGGCCTTGTCCAGCTTGGCCTGCATCTCGGCCACGGCCTCCTCCCTGGCCCGCTCGATGGCCTCCTGGTCCACCACGGCTTCCACCGCCACGTCCACCGGTCGCTTTTTCAGCTCGGCCAGCTCCTGCTCCAGACGGGCGGCCTCTCGGTCGGCCTGCTCCTTCTCCGCTTTGGCTGCCTCCAACGTGGCGTTGACCACCTTCATGTCGGCCTCCATCTTTGCCCGGGCCTGCTCCGCCGCTTTGGCGTCGGCTTTGGCAGTCTCGGCGGCCTTCCGGGCCTCATCCCGATCTTTGATGGCCTGCTCCAGCTGTCGGGTGGTCATGTCCACCACATTGTTTTCCTCCAAAAACTCATCCCTGTCTTTTTCCGGCAAAGCCAGGAGTGCCAATGCTTTGGAGGCGCCCAAATTGGCCAGCGCTGGCCGATTTGAAAGCTGCCGGTACATCTGCATGAACCGTCTGGCCGTCCGGTCTGAGTAGGATACTTTTTCGTTCAGCCAGGGCAGCCACTCCCCATGGGAGAGCATCTCCTTTGCCTCAATGAGGCACCGGCCAATGGTGAGGATGGCCTCCCCGCCCCGGCGCTGGGCGTCCAGAATATCCTCTGTGATCGTCTCAATGGTCCGCTGGGCTGGGTGGGTCGCTTGGCCCATTCTGGCCGAGAACTCCGCCTCCTCCGCCTCCCGCCACTGGGCCCGGCGGCGCTCCTCCTGGTCGTCGATCTCGTAGCCCTCCCGGGCGTTGGCGTTGTAATAGGGGCAGTCCAGCTCCCGGCCGAAGAAGCCGCATTGCTTCTCACACTCAGCCTGGAGAGGACAGCGGTCATTTTTCTTTCCCATGGTCATGCGCCTCCTTGCTCAAATTCCGTACTTGGCCACAAACTCTCCATAGCTCATATGTAAGGCCCGGGCCCTGGCGGCGATCTGACCCAAGGTGAGGCGTCCGTCGGTTTTTCTGGCTTCTGCCCGCTGCTTGGCCCGGTTCTTTCCCTGCCGCTCCCGCTGGGTCCATCGGATCACCTCATCCCGGCAGGTGGGACAGTACTTGGATTGTGGGTGGCCCACACACTCCGCGCCGCAGATCTCACAGGTGTAAGGTACATTCATAGCGCTCACCTCCCTCCGATCCGGAACTGCTCCGGCACCTCCTCCTCTACCCTCCGCCGGTAGGACATGCCGGTGATCTTGCTGCTGGCCCGGGTGAAGGCCAGACTGCATCTGCCCACATCCCCGTGGCGGTTTTTGGCCAGGTCCACCTCCAGCACCGAGGGGACCTTGGGGTCTACCGTGCTGCGGTCGGCGTAGTAGTCCTCCCGGTAGAGGAAGATCACGCCGTCGGCGTCCTGCTCCAGCGCCCCGGTGTCCCGCAGGTCGGAGAGCTGAGGCCGCTTGTCCTGCCGGGCCTCCACCTCCCGGTTGAGCTGACACAGGGCCAGGATGGGGATGCGCAGGGCCCTGGCCAGATTTTTGAGCGCCCCGGAGATCTCTGTGGTGTACTCATACCGCCCATACCGCCGGGCCGCCGCCGGCGGCAGGATTTTCCCGAAGTAATCTACCACGATGAGCCGCAGCCCGCCGATGCCCCGGGCCAGGGCGCCGATGTCGTCCACCGTCACCGTGGAGGCGGCGTTGTACCAGAGGGACAGCTTGGCCAGCTTCTGGGCGGCCTGGGCCATTTTGGTCTCCTCGTGCTCGGTGAGGGGCTGCATGAGGAGCTTTTCGGTGGGGATGCCGGTCTCCCGGGAGATCCGCTTGGCGGAGAGCTGCTCGTTGTCCATCTCCAGCGACACATAGAGCACCGGGTCCGCCTGGGCCACCCGGTCGGCGATGTTGAGGGCCAGGGTGGACTTGCCCATGCCGGGCCGGGCGGCCAGGAGGTAGAGCCCCGAGTTGAGCAGCCCGCCCCCCAGCAGCTCGTCTAGGGCCATGTAGCCCGTGCAGACGTAGCCCTTGGCGTCCCCCTTCTCCACGGCATCCCGCTGATTGAGGAAGGCCAGGACGCCCTCCATGGGGGAGACCAGCTTCCCGACGCTGCCCTGAGCGGTCAGGTCATCCAAGCTCCGGCCGGCGGCGGCCAGGACGGCGGCGGGGGCTTCCCGGCTATCCACCCCCTCCAGGATGCGCCCCGCCGTCTCCCGCAGGGCCTCCCGAAGCCGGTCCTCCTTGGTCATCTTGATGTACTCCCCCACGTTGGCAGCGGTGGGGGTGATCTCCATGAGCTCCAGGACGTACTGTCTGGACACCTGCGCCCCCATCTTCCAGGCCTGGTCCAGAATGGTCACTGAGTCCAGCTTGTCCCCCACCCGCTCCAGAGCCTGAGCAGCCTCATAGAGAGCCCGGTCGGCCTCCAGCCGGAAATCCTCCGGCCGGAGGGACCTCTCTACCTCTGGGAGGCAACGTGGGTCCACCAGAATGGAGCCGATGACGCTCTGTTCAGCCATGGCCTCGCAAGTGCGTTCATCCTTCATCCGGGACCATCACCTCCTCCCCGCCGATGACCTCGGTGTGCCAGCTGGTGAGCTGCCTGGCCTGGGGCCTGGCAGCAACGGGCGGGCTGTCCTTGGGGGGAAGCTCGTCCAGCCACCGCTGGTTGCGGAGGTACCGGCAGGCGTAGGGTACCGCCCAGTCCTTGTCCCCCACCTGCCGCTTGAGGGCCCGGGCGATGGTGTCGATGAGGGCGTCCTCCGGCTTGAGCCTGTCCCACTCCCGGACAGCGGACACCCGGTCCTCGTGGCGGGGGTAGAACTTCCAAAAGGCCTCGAACCGCTCCGGCTTCCAGGTGGGCACGCTCCTGGGCGCCCGCTTCCGCTTTGGCTCTTTCGGTTTTTCGGGCTGTCCCCCTTGGGGGACTATAGGGGGTATATATTCTATACTTGTATGATTCTCCCCGACATTTTTGTCGGGAGGGGTCCTGTCAAAATTGTCAGGAGGGGTCCCGACAATTTTGTCGGGAGGGGGTTGTGGTATTTCCCGGTCATAGACGGCGTAGATCCGCCGCTCCAGCACCTCCTGGGTACTCTCGTCCCGTATCACGTCCACCCGCAGATAGCCCCGCTCCACCAGCACCGCGAAAAGCCGGGTGACGCTCCGCTCGGACAGGCTGAACAGTTCCGAGAAGTAGCTGTTTTTGGCATAGCAGTACCCCAGCTTGTCCGAGAGGGCGGTCACCTCACCATAGAGCAGCTTGGCGTTGGGGGGCAGGTCCCGGTCATAGCGGACGGAGGCGGGGATCACGGCCCAATAGGCCGGCCGCTCTGTGCCCATACGTCACACTCCTCACAACATGTATTCCACCCATCCGGGCAGGCCGATGGCCACGATGACGCAGCTCAGGGTCACAGCGCAGTCCCGCAGGGTGCGCAGCGTCCGGCGGCGCTCCGCCCGGGTCATCTTCCGCCATACCCGGCGCTGGGTGGCAAAGAGGGGCTTGCGTTGCTTCTTTGTACCCCAACCTGGCCCTGCGGGCCGCCAGTCAGCGTCCATGTAATCCATACTGATCCTCCTCCTGATAATGTCCGTGCCGCTCCTGGCGCGGCGGGTCGCGGTGACGCCCAGAGGTGAGGCGCCCTGCCCGTGGGAACGTCGGGCTCCGCCTGGTCCCCGCCGCCCCAGCGGCGGCACGGATGTGGTTGATGCGCAAGGCTTGTCCCCTCCCCGTACCGCCCCAGCGGCGGTACGGGGAGGCCCTCACCAGATACCCTGGTCGATGAGGCACTTGACAGCCACCTCCTGGATGTGGCGGCGGCCGGCGGCCCGCTCCTCCTCGGTGGGCTGCACCTCCTTGTGCATGGTATAGCATTTTGTGACCCCCATCTTGGGACCATAGTCGATGAAAGTGGCCGCGTCGGCCAGGAAGGGGGTCCCGCTGGGGTCGATGGTCAGATCTATGTAGGAGTCCAGCCCCTCCCGCCGGGTGATCGTCACGTCATAGGTCTTTCCGCAGATGGTCCGGGTCTCGCGCTCCACCGTCTCGATGGCCGCCATTGCACATCACCTCCCTTCAAGCTATTACGGGTCTGGCTCGTCCTATTCTCCGCCGCCCCGGGCGTATCGCACCGCCAGGGCGGCCTCCACGATCTCCTGGATGTCCGCTAGGATGGCGTTGAACTCGGGCCGCTCGGCCTCGTCGATGACGTTATCCTCAGCGATACGCATGAGCCGCCGGTCACTATGGCTGTCGGCAAAGTCGTAGATACGGTTGATGAGCTTGGCCGAGGCCTCCAGCACAGAGCACTCCGGCACCGCCGGGACAATCCTTCCATACATGGCGTTGGTCTCCCGCAGATGCTGGTAGGCCAGATGCTGGGCGTCGTAGCAGATGACCATGAGCTCCACCACCTCGTTGGGCGGCACCCGCTGGCCTGTCTCGTAGGCCCGGATGGAGCTGTCCGAGATCCCCAGCTTTTCGGCGGCGGCCTCCTGGGTCAGACCTCTCGCCTCCCGGGCGATTTTGTAGATATTCCGCTTGTCCTGCGGCATGGTGTTTCCCTCCTCGTTGGGGTATGATGGTGACAGCGATCAGGCTGAAATAAACCATATCCATCCCAGGCGGCCCAATGGCCACGAAAATATGGCCCGAAGAGGTCAATGAACCATGGGGCCGCCAACGTGTCACAGTGGTCTCCTCATTCCCTGGTATCCTTATCTTCCGCCCCAAATGGTTCCCGGCCGTAGAGGGCGTCGATGGTGCATCGGAGAAGCTTCGCAAGTTCCGGAATCTTATCACCCCTGGGGTAGACACCGCTGGTCTCCCACTTTGCTACCGTGCTACGATCAACACCGAGTCCCTTTGCAAGCGAATCTTGAGAAAGGCCCACGGATTCTCTCAACTGTTTGATCGTCTCCACATTTTCACCTCCCCTATTTGTGAAGTATCTTCACATTCTGGATTATAAGTGCTGTTTCTTCACTTATCAATAGCATTTGTGAAAAATCTTCACAATTCTTGAAGTGTGAAATATTTTCACATATAATGACGTCAGGTGAGAGTATGAGAAACTTAAAGGCATATCGAACCCATATCGGCAAGACCCAGAAGGAAGTCGCGGACTATCTTGGCATTGAGCGCAGCACATATGCGAAGTATGAAAATGGGTCCAGCGAACCAACTTTTGATACTCTGAGGCGGTTATCGGAGTATTTTAATACTTCCGTAGACGAGTTGATGGGCTTCGAGGAAACGCGGCCTGTTCCTTCTACCATGGACAAAGCCGCTATCAAGGCCGCCTTCTGGGGCGGTGAGAAAGATCTGAGCCAGGAGGATCTGGAGGACATGTGGAACGATGTCGAACGGTTCGCGGCTTTCCTGGCCGAAAAGAAAAGGCAGGAAAAGGGCCATGACTGACCTGCTGGCGCTCTATGATCTGGCCGAGGACCACGGCATTGACGTCTACTGGTTTGATCTGGGGGCCGCCGAGTCCCTCTCTCTGTCCATGTCGGATGGGAGCTGCGCCATCGCCATGGACCCCTGGCGGATGCCCACCTTGGCTGACGAAAAATGCAAGCTGGGCCATGAGCTGGGGCACTGTGAGACGGGGGCCTTTTACAATCGCTATGCCACCCGGGATCTCCGGCAGAAGCATGAGCTCCGGGCCAACCGCTGGGCATACAAAAAGCTCATCCCAAAGGACGAGCTTTTGTACGCCTTGGGCCAGGGCTACGGCGAGCCTTGGGAGCTGGCCGAGTATTTTGATGTGACCGAGCCCTTTTTGCGGGGCGCCCTGGAATATTACCAGGCGGCCGCCGAAGGATACGGTGTCCAAGTTGGACACCCATTTGAGGAGGAGTGAACAGTCATGAAATTGCGCCGGATCATTGCGAGTCTCGCCTGCCTGCTGGTGCTGGCGGGCAACTGCCTGGCCATCGACCTGGTCATCGACGGGGAAAAGCTGGAGCTGGATGTCCCTCCCCAGTTGGTGGAGCAGCGCACTCTGGTCCCTCTGCGGGCCATCTTTGAGAAGCTGGGGGCCACCGTGGAGTGGGACCAGGCCACCCAGACAGCCACCGCCACCAAGGGGACCGACGTGGTCCAGATCACCATTGACAGCACCACGGCCTATGTCAACGGCCAAGCCCAGACCCTCGATGTGCCCGCCATGGCCATAGACGGGCGGACCCTCGTCCCTGTCCGTTTTGTCTCGGAGTCCCTCCAGGCGGATGTACAGTGGATTCAGGAGACCCAGACGGTCCAGATCACCACCCAGGACGGCGGGTCTACTACTGCCCCCACTGTCACCCCGACGCCCACACCCAGCCCCACGCCTTCCCCGGCCCCCTCTGAGGCGCCCTCCACCGGCCACACCATCTACGTCACCAAGACCGGCAAGCGGTACCACTATGACCCCAACTGCAACGGCGGCACCTACTATGAGTCCACCTTGGAGGAGGCCCTGGCCCGTGGCCTGACCCCCTGCGAGAAGTGTGTTCACGATTAACTTCCAATTAGGCAATCAAAAAGGCCGGGGCTGCGGCCCCGGCTTTTCAAAGTCCAAAATATCGAACATTTGTATTATTTGTCGCAAAGGTGAGGTGATACCATGGATGCGGCCCAATACCTGCGCAAGTCCCGGATGGAGGAGGGGATGGACACAGAGGAGGTCCTCTCCAAGCACCGGAAGGCCCTGGCGGAGTATGCCGCCTCCCACGGGGTCCACATCATTGAGACCTACTACGAGGTGGTGAGCGGCGAGAGCCTGTACGCCCGTCCGGAAATGCTGCGGCTGCTGGAGGATGTGGAGGAGGGCAAGTACGACGCCGTGCTGGTGATGGACCTGGACAGGCTCTCCAGAGGGCGGATGAAGGACCAGGGCATCATCCTGGACGCCTTTCGGGAGTCTGGCACCCTCATCGTCACCCCGGAAAAGACCTATGACCTCTCCGACGACTTGGACGATGAGATGGCGGAGTTCAAGACCTTCATGTCCCGGCGGGAGTACAAGATCATCAACAAACGCCTGCGCCGGGGACTGCGCCAGACTATACAGGACGGCTGCTACGTGGCCAACGCCCCCTACGGCTATCGGAAGGTCACCGTGGACCGCAAGCCCACCCTGGAGATCGTGGAGGACGAGGCCAAATTCGTCCGCATGATGTACGAGATGTATGTGGATGGCTTTGGATGCGTCTCCATCGCCCGCCATGTCAACTCCCTGGGGGCAAAGCCCCGGCGGAGCGACGCCTTCAGCCGGAGCTCCGTGGCCAACATTCTGAAAAACCCCACCTACATCGGAAAGATCGTCTGGGATCAGAAGAAGCACATCCGCAAGGGCAGCAAGGGCAACCCCAAACATATCACCATCTACCAGCCCCGAGAGCAGTGGACCGTAGTGGACGGCATCCACCCGGCCATCGTCTCCAAGGAGCTCTATGACAAGGCTCAGGAGGTGATGGCGGGCCGGTATATCCCGGCCTCCAACGACGGGACCGTTCGGAGCCCCCTGGCCGGCCTGGTCCGCTGTGCCCGCTGCGGACACCACATGCAGCGGATGGCGGTGAGTACCAGGCAGCCCTATCTGCTGTGCAATACCACCGGATGCAGCGCGGGCGTCAAATTTGAGCTGGTGGAGCAGGCCATCCTGGACCACCTGGCCAAGCTGCTGGCGGAGCTCTCTGTGGCCAAACCGGCGGCGGCAGTCAAGGGGACCGACTACCAGGAGGCCCGCCTGGAGACCCTGAAGAAGGAGGCCGCCGCCGCCGAGGTGCAGAAGGGCCGGCTCTATGACCTGCTGGAGCAGGGGGTCTATGACGTCCCCACCTTCCGGGAGCGCATGGAGAAGGTGAAGGACCGGCTCTCCCTCCTGGACCGGGAGATCTCCTCCCTCCAGCGGAGCATCCGCGCCGCCCAGCAGACCGACCCGGAGGTCCTGGCCGCCCGCATCCGGGCCGTGCTGGACGCCTACCAGGAGTCCGATCCCGCCCACCGGAACGCCCTGCTCCGGAGCGTGTTCGACGTGGTCTGGTACACCAAGGAGAAGAAGAGCAAGCCCACCGACTTCCGCCTCCAGTTTGACCTCAATCCCAACTGACCCAGGGCCTCCCCCTCCCCTGCCGGTCATGGGACCATTTATTTATAAAGTGCTATATCTTCCTCCTTACAGCTGTCAAATATCTTTTTGGTGTGTATGCACACGGCCTCCCGGATGCAGGCACTATCCTGCACGGGACCGGGCACGACCTTTTCAGGCATTGCAATACCTCCTAAAAATGGCGTTGGGCAAAGGCGGGCGGTCGGGTCCGCCTCCACCCCATTCTATGTGCGCTCCTCAGTTTGGTGTCCCCTCCGCCTTTCTGTCTGGTACCTCCCCAAGCAAAAAGATGCCCGGACCAACGTCCGGGCATCTTGTGTAAACAGATATTCAGCGCCGATGGGTAATTTCGTGGCGTTTGGGACCAGTGGAAACAATGGTAATGGGCACGCCGATCTCCTTCTCCAGAAAATCCACATAACCCTTGGCCTGACTGGGCAGACGGTTGTAGTCGGTCTCACCCCGGATATCGCACTTCCATCCGGGCAGCGTGGTGTATACCGGCTTTGCCCGCTCCAGAAGGGGCGTAACCGGGAAGTCACGGGTGATCTTCCCGTCGATCTCGTAGCCGGTGCAGACCTTGATCTCGTCCAGGTAGCCCAACACGTCCACGGCGGTAAGGGCCACCTCGGTGGCACCCTGCACCCGGCAGCCATAACGGGTGGCTACCGCGTCAAACCAGCCTATCCGGCGGGGACGCCCGGTAGTGGCGCCATACTCGCCGGCATCGCCGCCCCGGCGGCGCAGCTCCTCCGCCTCATCCCCAAAAAGCTCAGATACAAAGGCGCCGGCGCCCACAGCGCTGGAGTAGGCTTTGGTGACGGCCACAATGCTCTTGATGTCCTGCGGGGCCACGCCCACACCCATGCAGCCAAACCCAGCTAGGGTGTGGGAAGAGGTGGTAAAGGGGTAAATTCCAAAATCCGGGTCCTTCATGGCGCCCAACTGAGCCTCCAGCAGGACCTGCTTTCCCTCGGCCAGAGCCTCCTTGACAAAGCTCATGGCATCGCCCACATAGGGAGCGATCTGATCCCGATAGCCGGTGACCTCCTCGAAGAGAGCCTTGGGGTCCAATTTAGGCTTGTGGTAGAGGTGCTCAAAGAGCACATTCTTAATGGCACAGACCTGCTCCAGCCGTTCCATCAGCCGTGGCTCGTCAAAGAGCTCACAAATCTGGATGCCGTACTTGGCATACTTGTCGGAATAGAAGGGGGCAATGCCGGATTTGGTGGAACCAAAGGCGTGTCCACCCAGCCGCTCCTCTTCATACTGGTCTTGCAGAACATGGTAGGGCATCAGCACCTGAGTACGTTGATCCACGATAATATGGGGGGCGGGCACGCCTCCCTCACGCAGATGGTTCAGCTCCTCCAGAAATTTGGGCACATTCAGCGCCACACCATTGCCGATAATATTGGTAATGTGGGGGTAGAAAACGCCGGAGGGGAGCTGGTGAAGGGCAAATTTTCCGTAATCACAAATAATAGTATGGCCGGCATTTGCGCCGCCCTGGAACCGGACGACAACGTCAGATCCCTCCGCGAACAGATCGGTGATCTTCCCCTTGCCTTCGTCGCCCCAGTTGGCTCCGACGATCGCTTTGACCATAGTTGATTCCTCCCGTGTGTTCAGTCTTCCGAGGACTGAAGTATTATATCCCTTTCATTTGTCAGATGCAAGAAAGAATTTCCCATTTTTAGACTTTTTCAGGGATTTTATAGACATCCAGATTCTGGTGTCCCATTCCTGTGGAGAGAGGAAAGGTCAGTATCCCACTCCCCACCGGTCCCAACGCTCCCATGGGATAATAGAGAATCAGCCCGTCTTGTGTCAGATAGAATCTACGGGGGGAAAATTGGGCCTTTGCCCGCCGCTCGGCATCTCTCCAGAGCGCCACGCCCTCTCTCCGCATGGACCGAAGGCCTTCCTCAACCTGGTCCAGCGCCTGTCTCCGCCAGCTGCGCTGCCCGGAACAGATCTCCCCCAGCGTGAGGGGACAGCCATCCCGCCGGGTCCAGGTGGAGGCAGTGCGCACCACTCGTCCCTCTTCCCGCCCCTGCCGCTCACTGCCCTCCATCCACAGGCTGCAAATCCGGTCATTCTCATAGGTCAACTCGGCAGACAGACGGGCCTGCCACGGCCAGAAGGGTCGGCCGCCCTCCCTGGCCCATGCCCAGGCCCCACAGGCTGCCCGGTAAAAATCCCCCGTCCAGCGCCGGTACCACACCGCCGCCAGCCGGGCATGATAACGTCCCATCCGTTTTTCCGCCCGGCCTTGCTCCACTGGCAGCGGAACCGAAAACTCCAGCTCCACCACCGGCTCCTCTTCCCGACATAGCGTTTCCTTCCAGCAAATGTATTTCCACACCACGGATCACCTCTTTTTAGTATATGCACCCTTCAAAAGTACGCTCCACACGCAAAAATTCCTTTACTTTCATACTTCAGTGTAGTAAAATTATAAATGCCTGGTCCATCTATCACCCCGGGCCAAGGATAATGAAAGAGGTGTCTTCCCCTTATGACAAAAAAAGCCAAGGAGAACAGCGACCTGCTCTATGAGAGCATCCTGACTCTGAGGGATCTGGACGAATGCAAGCGCTTCTTTGAGGATCTGTGCACCGTAGCCGAGCTGCGGGCCATGGAGCAGCGGTTTGAAGTGGCTCTTCTGCTCAACGATGGGATGATCTATAATGACATCCTGGAGCGCACCGGCGCCAGCAGCGCCACCATCAGCCGGGTGAACCGGGCCCTGAACTACGGCGCCGACGGATACAAGCAGGTACTGCCCCGTGCCAAGGAGCTCCGGCAGCGCACTGAGGAGGAGGCATGAGCAGCTACGAGTCTCTGGCGCTCCGCTATGACGCTCTCACCGCAGACGTGGACCACAACGCCTGGGCCGACTATTTGGAAAAGCATTTCTCACGCAGTCCCATCCCCATCCATACCGTGCTGGATCTTGCCTGCGGCACCGGTGCTCTGACCTGTCTGCTGGCTCAGCGCGGCTATGAGATGATCGGGGTGGATTTGTCGGCTGAGATGCTCTCGGTGGCCTCGGAAAAGGCCCGGGATCTCACCGGCGTGATCCCTCCCATGTTTCTCCAACAGCCCATGGAGGAGCTGGACCTGTACGGCACCATCGACGCCTGCGTCTGCTGCCTGGACAGCGTGAACTACGTCACCCGTCCCGCCCAGCTGGAGCGGGCCTTTGCGCGGGTGCATCTCTTCCTGATGCCCGGCGGGATCTTTGTGTTTGACATCAACACGCCTGAAAAGCTCCGGGCTCTGGACGGCCAGGTCTTTCTGGACGAGACGGAGGACGCCTACTGCGTCTGGCGGGCGGAGTACTCCAAACGGCGGCGGGTGTGTACCTACGCCATGGACCTGTTCCGCCTGACCCCTGCGGGGCTGTGGGAGCGGGGGGAGGAGCTCCACGAGGAGTACGCCTATGAGCCCGACGAGCTGGAGGAGATGCTCCGCCGGGCGGGATTTCACCACATCCGGCGCTACGGCGACCGGAAACTGCGCGCCCCGCGCCCCGGGGAGGAGCGCATCTTTTTTACAGCACGAAAGGATTAAGACCGTATGGCAGATCAGATTGTACGAGTACTGGCCAAAGACGCGCCGGTCAAGGCCAGCGCCATCTCCGCCCGGGCCCTGGTGGAGCGCGCCCGGCAGATTCACAAAACCCTCCCGGTGGCGACGGCGGCCCTGGGCCGGGCCCTGATGGGCTGCTCCATGATGGGCAACCAGCTCAAGGAGCAAAACGGGACCGTCACCCTCCAGATCAAGGGGGGCGGGCCGCTGGGGTCCATCACCGTCACCTCCGACAGCGCCGGCAACGTCCGGGGCTATGTCCAGAACGGGGCGGTGGAGCTCATGGAAAAAGCCCCCGGCAAGCTGGACGTGGGCCGGGCGGTGGGGACGGACGGCACCCTCACCGTGATCAGGGATATCGGCCTGAAGGAGCCCTATGTGGGCCGGGTGGGCCTCCTCTCCGGGGAGATTGCCGACGACCTGACGGCCTACTTTGCCGAGAGCGAGCAGATCCCCTCCGCCTGCGCCCTGGGGGTGCTGGTGGACACCGACCAGAGCGTCCGGTGCGCCGGCGGATATCTCATCCAGCTCCTGCCCGGAGCGGATGACGGGGTCATCACCAAAGTGGAGCAGGGCGTCGCCCGGGTAGGGGCGGTCACCGCCGCGCTGAAGGAGGGTATTTCCGCTCTGGAGCTGGTGCGCCGGG
>DXCX01000084.1 GCA_019115785.1 Candidatus Intestinimonas merdavium
TTTACTGAATTTACTTATTTTACTGAACAGGAAACGGAGGAAAAAATGAGCGGACGGACTTCTCAACGAAAAGGGAGAGCGGGTGAGCTGGAGCTAGCCAAGATACTACAGACCTACGGGTACGACGTGCAGCCAGGACAGGCTGTGAGCTATGGGGCTATGCCAGACCTTACGGGTCTACCGCACGTCCATATAGAGTGCAAGAGATCAGAGCGCCTAAACATACACGCAGCAATGGCCCAGGCTGTGCGGGATGCTGACCACTTCCAGGACGGAGCGCCCACGGTGTTCCACCGCCGCAATAGATCAAACTGGATGGTCACAATGAGGCTCACAGATTGGCTCGGCTTGTATGACAAAGCAAAAGCCGCTATCCCCGGCGGCAGGGACAGCGGCTAATGCTCAATATCGTCGATAGGGTTATTATATCACACGGCGAGACAGCACGCAATATTAAAAGGAGTGATTTTATAATGTTTTATGTCAGGCGGAAAAACAAAAGAATCTCGGTCGAAGATCCATTCTTTACCACTTGCCCCATGTGCGGGGTCGAGCATGAGGTTGACCTGGTAGACATCATCATGCAGACAGATGGTGACCTGGAAAACGTACAAGTTTTTTGTGAGAGATGCACCCAAAAGCGGGCGCTTGCACGGGCTGGCGCTAATCATGGGAAGGAGGTGCAGACTTGTGGCTAATGAGTTCTACGTGAGCAATGTAGTCGAGCGGTATCTTCGGAATACCTTGACTCAAGAGGCAGAGGCACAGCGGCGCTTGGATGATACCATTCGGCTGAGAAGCCGCAGCACAGACGTTGCAGACCAATACAAGACAACGCCCCAGCCGGGCCACGGGCCGGGAACGTACCAGCCCAGGGCAAGGGCGACGAATAAGGACACAGTTGCCTTGTTTGTACCCGACACATCCTTTAAGGCCGGTGATTGGCAGGACTTCCAGCGGGCCAGAGATCAGGCCATTAGCTGGCTCCGCAGTCATCGCTACCAGGTGGAGGATGCTCAAAAGCTGTGCTGGGGGCCAGCGTTTGGCTTGGACCCGGAGCCGATTAGTTATCGGGATACAGATGGGGTAAGCTGGTATAATGCGGCCATTGAGGATGAGCCGACCTACCAGCTGGCCCGCATCCACGCAAGAGCATAACCGTAGCAGCAGCAGGGGGACGCTAATGCGCCCCCCTTTTGCCATAGATTTAGAATCCATAAACCCCGCCGGGGGTAGTTTCCAAGTACGCATTTGGTAAATATAAAACCACAAAACTATGCAGTACCACGCCCTCAATTATTCAACTTGAATATATTATAAAGTTGTGATATAATATATTTGCGTTCAAATTTCACTTATTTTTTCTTAAAATAAGTAGCGCAGGAAAGGTTTTGTCCCGCCCTACGCTACTTATATTTATGAATATTATGTATGGAATGTGCAACTTTTACCCAGCGGACCTTGACGGGCTGTGCCGCAAGGACAATCTCAACCCCGCCCTCCTCTGTAGGGCAGATGCTCCCCACCATGTAGTCCCCATAAGCGTCCAACTCCAGGGCGGTAAACGGACTATGCTGGAACACGCAGCCGTCCCACACCAGATAGATTTTATCAACCGTGGGCAGCAGAGCCAGCACGTCCTTTACTGTTACTTTCATATTGCTTCCTCCCAATTTAGTGTATTTAGGGTATTTAGTGACGGGATGGGACGACAAATCACCGCCCCCCATTGACCTCCCTTTTGCCGTCTGCCTGGTGGCCCAGGTAGGCGGCGTTTTTTATGCCACACAAAAACGGCGGGTGGTGGTGATCCGAGTGAATCGCTCGGCCACTTCCGGGAGCGCCTTTTTCAAGGCCGCAGCGTCCAGCCGAGAGGACTTGACGGCCTTCCAGGTGACTTTATATTCCCCTGCCCGCAGTTCCTCAGCATCGCCCATAGCGGCCTTGATAGCGTCCTTGATGGCCTCAGCCTCCTCCTGGGCCTCCTCGATCAGGGTTTGGAGCTCCCGTAGCTCTCGGACCTTCGCCTCTAGTTCGTTGATGCTCATGATATGACCTCCATGCAAAATAAAATAGACGGCACCGAACATTCGATACCGTCTGTTATGGGTCATCCAGCTTTTATTTCAAGGGTCTCTATTCTGCGCTCTAGCTCTGCCAGCTTCTTTTCCAGCTCCCACTGCTTCTCATGGGTCAGCTTATAACCGTCGAACAGAGCCTCGATTTTTTTGCTGACATCGAGCTCGATCTTGAGCTCTATCCTCTCTGTCTGCTGCTCCAGCATCTTCACGACCTGGTCGAGCAATTCCTCGTTTGTCATGTCCATTCCCCCTTGCCGTCATTATACGGTATCGAATATTCAGATGTCAAGGTTCCCGTCTCGGGCCCCGGCGTCGATCTGGAATGTTGGTGAAGCACTCGGGCCACCGCACCAGTATGCCATCCGCCAGTCCGGGGAGTTCGTCCCCTGTCCCTCTTGACATTATGTATTATAATATATTTACGGTAATATATCTATTGACGAATTATATATATTTACGTTAATATATTTGTTGAATATTATATATTTACGTTAGTAGATAAATATGATACAATTATGGCATACTGGAAAAGGTGTGCCTATATTAAGGCCCCCGGAAGGAGTGATAACATGCCAGTAAGCAAGGCCCAGCAAAAAGCGGTTTCTCGGTATGTAAAATCTAACTATGATCGCTTAGAGCTGACCGTCCCCAAAGGCCAAAAGGACATTATCAAGGCCCACGCAGAGGCTCACGGCGAGAGCGTCAACGCCTTTATCAACCGGGCCATAGCTCAGGCGATGGAGCAGGACAAGGCCCCACAGAGGCCCCAGGAGGCCCCAGCGGTACAGGATACCACCCAGGCAAAGGAGCGGCCCACAGAGGGTATCCCCCTTCACACCCTGGAGCAGCGCATTAGAAAAAAGCTGTATAAGCATGGGGGCACCATCAAAAAAAGCCGCAAGAGCGGCGGCTATACCGTTGTATATGAGGACACGACCCTTGATTTCCCGGACTATGCCGCCCTGCTGGAGTATGCCCAGAGGTTAGATAAGGAATAACCACACAGTTAGGGGTGAAAATGTGGCGATGATCAAGAAGCGGGAAGGGAAGACGGGGACGAGTTACCTTATCCGGGTATCATGCGGCTATGACACCAAAGGCAGACAGGTGGTCCAATCTATGACCTGGAGGCCGTCACCGGATATGACCCCCAAACAGGTACAAAAGGAGCTGGACCGGCAAGCGGTCCTCTTTGAGGAACGATGCACGGCCCAGCACACGGCGAGCGGCAATATCAAGTTTGAGACATTTGCCAAAGAATGGTTTAAGGAGCACGCGGAGCCAAACCGCAGGCCCCGCACAGTGGCCCGTCTCCACCAGTTGGAAGAGCGGACCTATACCGCAATCGGCCATATCCGCCTGGACAAGCTCACCGCCCGGCACATCCAGAAATTCATTGACAACCTGGGGGAAGAGGGGATCAGCAAGCGGGAGGAATATGCCCAGCCGAAGGGGGACTTTTTGGGCCACCTGGAGGGCATGACGCAGAAAGACCTATCGGAGAGAAGCGGGGTAAGCCGCTCGACCATCAGTGCCCTTTGTCGTGGTGGGAATGTCACCGTAGCCACCGCCGACAAGCTGGCAAAGGCGCTCAACGTCAGCACACGGGAGCTTTTTACAATCAAAAGGAGCACCGGCAAGCTGGCCCCGAAGACCATCCAGCACTATTTGTCCTTTATCTCCGATGTGATGGAGTACGCCGTGCGCTTTGACCTTATCCCTGCTAATCCGTGCAGGCGGGTGGTGGCCCCCACCGGGACCAAAAAAGAGCACGAGTGTTATACCATACAGGAGGCGCAGACCTTCCTTGACAGCCTGGAGAGCGCCCCCATCAAGTACAAGGCTTTCTTTGTGCTTGCCACTTATGGGGGACTCCGGTTGGGGGAGTTGTTGGGGCTGGAGTGGCCTGACATTGACTTTGAGGCCCACACGGTAAGGGTACAGAGGACCAGTCAATACCTGCCTGACCGTGGGACCTTTACAGACGGCACGAAGACGGAGAAGAGCCGTCGGACCCTAAAGCTACCCGCTGAGGTATTTTCCGTACTGAAGAAGCTGAGGGCGGACCAGGCCCAGCAACGGTTACAAGCCGGGGATTTATGGGAGCCGTCCGAGCGGCTATTTGTGGGAGAGCTGGGAAAGCCGCTCCACCCAAACACCCCCTATCACTGGCTGAGAGGGTGGTGTGAGCAGACAGGGCAGCGGTTTCTTGGAATTCACGCTTTCCGCCATCTTAACGCCTCTTTGCTGATTAACAGCGGCGTGGATGTGCGCACAGTGTCCGCCTCTCTGGGGCACAGCAACACCACAACGACCCTCAACGTTTACGCCCACACCTTTGAAGAGGCCCAGGCAAAGGCCAGCGAGGCGGTGGCCGATCTACTCAGGCGAAAGGCCGAATGACCCCATTTTTGAGGGCAATAAAGGACAAACAAAGGACAAATTTCGGAACCTTGACAATAAAAAATCCCCGGAACCCTTGCAAATACAGGGATTCCGGGGAAAAATAGTTGGTGCGGCTGGCGGGAGTCGAACCCGCACGCCCATACGGACACAAGCACCTCAAGCTTGCCAGTCTACCAGTTCCAGCACAGCCGCAAAAATGCGACCCAATCCTGAATCGCATTAACTATTATATCCGTGCCGGCTGGATTTGTCAACCTCTTTTTTCCCGCTGGCGGGAAAATTTTGTCCCGGCGGGTCACAGCCAGTCGTCCACCACGTCCCGGACCCCGGCGGGGCCCACGGTGTTGCGCTTGAGCAGGGCCAGCAGGCCGTCGATGCGGTCGGGGCTCACCGTGAGGTCGGGGAGGACCGCCGTCTCGCCCCCCGCCTCCCGGACCTTCACGCCGTAGCTCTCGCAGGCCAGGTGTCCGGCCACCTCCATCTCCCCGATGAGCACGAAGTATTCAAAGCGGTGCTGCCGCCCGTCCTCGCCCGACGCCGTGCGCGCCCCCACCATCATTTCCCGCATGCGCTGTCCTCCTCCTTTGTTGTAACTTCCATTATATGTAATTTTATCCCAAATTCAAGGAAAATCGCGCCCGTGATTTTGACAGGAAGCCCCCCCGTTCGCCCCGGCGGCGGGGCGGGGAAGGGGGAAGGGGGGCGAAGAAGGGGGGAGGCGGGGGAGAAGGGTCGGAGGATTGCCGGGCGGCCTTGCGTTTTGGGGGTGGGGTGCTTATAATTTCTCTTGGAAACATCCGCCCTAGGCGGGGCTGGGCGGGGCCCGGCACTTTCATGAAGGAGGAACACCAATGAAGATCGTGCTTTTGGAGTCTCTGGGCGTGTCCGACGCCCTTTTGAACGCGTGCGCCCGGCCCTTTGTGGAGGCGGGGCACACCTTTGCGGCCTACCCCAAGGATACCGACCCCCAGGTCCAGCTGGAGCGGGCGGGGGACGCCGACGTCATCATGCTGGCCAACATGCCCCTCACGGGGGCGGTGATCTCGGGCTGTCCCAATCTGAAGTTCATCGACGTGGCCTTCACGGGGGTGGACCATGTGGACCTGGACGCCGCCCGGGCCAAGGGGGTGACGGTGTCCAACGCGGCGGGCTATTCCACCCAGGCGGTGGCGGAGCTGACGGTGTGCATGATGCTCGACCTGCTGCGCAAGGTGCCCCAGGTGGGGGAGCGGTGCCGGAACGGCGGCACCAAGGAGGGCCTGGTGGGCTGTGAGCTGGGCAGCCGCACGGTGGGCATCGTGGGGGCGGGGGCCATCGGCACCCGCACGGCCCAGCTGTGCGCCGCCTTCGGCAGCCGGGTGCTGGCCTACAAGCGCCATGTGACGGGGGAGGAGCCCGGGTTCATGACCTTTGTCCCCCTGGACGAGCTGCTGGCGCAGTCGGACATCGTCTCCCTCCACTGCCCCCTCAACGACGAGTCCCGGGGCCTCATCAACGCCGGGACCATCGCCAAAATGAAGGAGGGGGCCCTCCTCATCAACGCCGCCCGGGGCCCGGTGGTGGACAGCCAGGCCCTGGCCGACGCCCTCAACAGCGGCCGGCTGGGGGGCGCGGGCATCGACGTCTTTGAGATGGAGCCCCCGGTGCCGTCCGACCACCCCCTGCTCCGCGCCCGGAACACCATCCTCACCCCCCATGTGGCCTTCGCCACGGCGGAGTCCATGGAGGCCCGGTGCCGCATCGTCTTCGACAACCTGAAGGCGTGGCTGGACGGCGCCCCCATCAACCGGGTGCTCTGAGCCCTTTCCCTGCATGCTCCACAATCCCGGTGTCGAAAAACCGCGGTCTGGTGTGAAACCTGACCGTGGTTTTTTCCGCCGGCCTATGCTATAATGAGGATAGAGAACAAGGGATCAAGGAGGTATCGTTATGGCCCATACCGTCATTACCATCGGCCGCCAGTTCGGCTCCGGGGGGCGGATCGTCGCCCAGCGGGTGGCGGAGTCCCTGCGCATCCCCTTCTATGACAAGGCCGTCATCGACCTGGCCGCCAAGGAGACCGGCCTTTCGGAGGAGTTCATCCGCCAGGCCGAGCAGAAAAAGACCAGCAGCTTCCTCTACAACCTCTACATGAGCACCCAGAACCTGCCTGTGAGCGACCAGGTGTTCATCGCCGAGAGCGACGTCATCCGGAAGGTGGCCGCCGTGGGGCCCTGCGTCATCGTGGGCCGCTGCGCCGACTACGTGCTGCGCAACCAGGAGGGGGTGCTCAACCTCTTCATCCACGCCCCCCTGGACGAGCGGATCTTCCGGGCCAAGGAGGAGTACAAGGTGGAGGCCGCCGATGTGCGCGCCTACGTGCTCAAGCAGGACAAGCGCCGGGCGGCCTTTTATGAGCACTTCTCCGACCGGGTGTGGGGCAAGGCGGAGAACTACCACCTGGCCATCAACAGCACCATCGGCCTGGACACCACGGTGGATCTCATTCTGGCGCTGGCCGAGGAACGGGGGCTCCACAAGTGAATCAACAGCCTGAAGCGCATCAGCACAGCCCCCGGGAGAACAAGATGGGGGTCATGCCGGTCAACCGCCTGCTCATCACCATGTCCCTCCCCATGGTGATCTCCATGCTGGTCCAGGCCCTTTACAACGTGGTGGACAGCGTCTTCGTCTCCTACATCAGCGAGGACGCCCTGGCCGCCGTGGGTCTGGCCTTCCCCGCCCAGAACCTGATGATCTCGGTGGCGGTGGGCACCGGCGTGGGCATCAACGCCCTCCTCTCCAAGAGCCTGGGGGAGAAGAACTATGAGACGGCCAACCGCACGGCGGTCAACGGCGTTTTCCTGGCCTTCTGCTCCTGGGTGGCCTTCGCGCTGCTGGGTGGCTTTTTCTCCCGGACCTTCATGGAGCTCCAGACCCCGGTGGCCAGCATCTCCGACTACGGCACCACCTACCTGTCCATCGTGGCGGTGGCGTCGGTGGGCATGATGTTCCAGATCTGCTTCGAGCGGCTCCTCCAGTCCACGGGCAAGACCATCTTCACCATGATCTCCCAGGCCACGGGGGCGGTCATCAACCTCATCATGGACCCCCTGCTCATCTTCGGCGTGGGTCCCTTTCCCCGGATGGGCATCGCCGGGGCGGCCTGGGCCACCGTGCTGGGCCAGATCGTGGGGGCCCTGCTGGGCCTCTACTGCAACCTGCGGATGAACCCGGAGATCTCCATCTCCTTTCGGGGCTTCCGGCCCAGCGGCGCCATCATCGGCAAGATCTACGCCGTGGGGGTGCCCTCCATCATCATGTCCTCCATCGGCTCGGTGATGACCTTCGGCATGAACAAGATCCTGGGGGCCTTCAACTCCACCGCCGTGGCGGTCTTCTCCGCCTACTTCAAGCTGGAGAGCTTCATCTTCATGCCCGTCTTCGGCCTCAACAACGGCATCGTCCCCATCATCGCCTACAACTACGGCGCCCGGAAGCCGGCGCGCATCCGGGGCACCGTCAAGCTGGGGATGCTCTACGCCGTGGGCATCATGGCGGTGGGGGTGGCCCTCTTCTGGCTGGTCCCCCGGCAGCTGCTGGGCATCTTCAACGCCTCCGACTATATGCTGGAGATCGGCGTCCCCGCCCTGCGGGTCATCAGCCTCAGCTTTATCTTCGCCGCCTTCGGCATCGTCACCTCCTCGGTGTGCCAGGCCCTGGGCAAGGGGGTGCTCAGCCTGCTGGTGTCGGTGCTGCGGCAGCTGGTGCTCATCCTCCCCGCCGCGTGGATTCTGGGCCGTGTGGCCGGGCTGAGCGCCGTGTGGCTGGCCTTCCCCTTCGCCGAGATCTTCGCCTTTCTCCTCGGCATGGCCTTCCTGGCCCACATCTTCCGCACCATCATCAAGCCCATGGAGCAGGGGTGAGCCGTCCCCCCGGAGAAGACAGTCTGGGCTTGATTCCGCCGTCATCTGACGCAGCCGCGCTCTGTAGACAGAAACGGACCCGGCTCCCCAAGGGAGCCGGGTCCGTTTCTGTCTACAGGTCCTTGACCATGATGTTCTCGTGGATGCCGGGGAGGATGCAGTCGGGCACATAGCCCACCTTCCGAAAGCCCAGGGACTGGTAGAGGTTCTTGGCCCTGGGATTGAAGTGGCTCACCAGCAGGGAGCACTTCCTGTAGCCCAGGGAGCGGGAGACGCCGATGAAGATCTCCAGCAGCACATGGCCGACGCCCATGCCCCGGAAGGACTTTTTCACCCCCAGCAGGGACAGGTAGGGGAAGGCGCCGAAGAAGCCGTCGGGCACCACCCACATGCACCCGGCCACCTCATCCTGGGAGGTAAGGGCCACCCACAGCTCGCCCCGGGAGATGGCGGTGGAGAGCTGCTTGTCCAGGCGCCCCTCCTGGGTGAAGTAGTGGTCGTAGAGGGCGCTGTCCGCAAAGACGGCATGGCAGGCGTCCAGGCGGGACTCGTCCGCCTTGGTGATCCGCACGTTCATGGGGACACCTCATTCCACTTAGAAGTAAGTATAGTTTTTGGGCTTGACGCTCCAGCCGATGGCCCTCTGGATGTCGTCGGCGTAGCCGGGGTCGGAGAGGGTCATGCGGTCGTAGGCCAAAAATTCCCGCAGGGGGATGGCCCCCATGACCAGGGAGGAGAGGTCGGCGATGGGGGTGGAGAGGGTGACGTCGGGCTCCCCCCGGTCCACCAGGGCCACCCTGTCCCCCTCCACCTTCAGAAGGAAGGTGCCGTTGTTGTGGTCCAGGAAGGTGTCCCGGACCTGGAGGGCCAGGGTGAAGGGCCGGGACACCGGGGATTCGCAGTGGGTCTGCACGGCGAAGTACTGCCTCACGTCGAAGATGCGCACCATATAGCCCATGGTCTTCCGGCCGATCTCGTGGATGCAGCCGTCGTGGGCCCGGTTCTCGCCGGTGTCGGGGTTTTTGAACATGACGTGGAGGTACTCGTCGCTGGTGAAGATGCGCACCCGCTCGATCTGGTCCACCTGGGAGGCGAAGAAGGTCATGAACTGCTTGAGGGTGTCGGCGTCCTCGTAGAGCATCTCCCGCACCATGAGGTCATGGTACATGTCGGTGTAGTGGTCCACCTCCACGAACTCGTAGGTGAGGTAGCCGGTGATCCGGCCCTCCCGGCGGCAGACCACCACGTAGGGCATATCGAAGATGCGGTGGGGGTCCATGTAGTGGTGGATGGTGGCGCCGTTGGTCCTCTCGGCCCAGGCGCGGTAGAAGCGCAGAATTTCCTCCTTGTCGTCGGGCCCGGCGTAGGACAGGCCCGACTTGTCCCCGAAGGAACGGATCATGCTGGGCCTGGGCTGGTAGAGGATGCTCTCGTTGCAGTACCCGTAGCCCATCTTCCGGTAGAAGGAGGGCATGAAGGGGTGGAGACAGCCGATGGCTGTACCGAGCTTCTGGTAATACCCCATGAGGACGCGGAGCATGGTCATGGCCGTGTGCTCCTTCTTCCGGAGGAAGTTGGTGGATACGTAGGCCGCCGCTCCCATGGGCATCATCACGCCTCTGACGTTGAGGGTGAAATCCATCATCAAAACGGAGCCCACCAGGGTTCCGTCGTCGTCAAAACAGCCGAGGTAGCGTCCCTCGTCCGGCTGGTACAGCTCGCTTTCCATGTTCCGAAGGAGGGCGTCCGGGGTCTTGGACGGGAAGGCGCTCACCACGTTGCGGGCGAGCTGATCTCGTTCGGAGGGGAGAACGAACCTGATTTCCATTGATACACTCCTTTGCTGGCAAACAGGGGAAAAAGGGGATGAAAGCCAGACCCTGCCCGCCTGCGCCGGCAAGGTCCGACCGTTTTTTGCTGGAGGCCGGCTGGACGGCCTCCGCGCACCTGCTTTGACAACCTCTATTATCGCAGTCTTTTCCGGCCTTGTCAAACCGTTTTTTGCACTTGTCACAAAACAGGCGGGAGCGCCGGAGAAAAAACTTGACAAAAAGTCTTCCGTGTCGTAAAATTCTAGTAGCTGAAATTCATCCGCGAGGTAGTGGGCAATCAGCGAGGTTATGGATGCGAAGCAGCGTCCTGAACGGGGAATCGATCTATTCTGCGTTCAGGGCGCTTTTTGTTTTTCGGCGGCGCCCGGGGGCGCCGGCCAATGTGGGAAAGGAGCGAAGAGAGCCTATGAACTCCTTCAGCGTGCGTACCAGGATCATGGAGGGGGGCGGTCTGGAGACCATCGCCCCCAAGCTCCGCCGCGTTTTCATCGTCACCGACGGCTTTATGGCCTCCAGCGGAAAGGTGTCCTACATCACCGACGAGCTGGACAAGGCGGGGGCGGAGTACCGGATCTTCGACCAGGTGAAGGCCGACCCCGACGTGGGCACCGTCACCAAGGGGGTGGACACCATCCTGGAGTTCAAGCCCGACGCCGTCATCGCCTTCGGCGGCGGCTCCCCCATCGACGCGGCCAAGGCCATCGTCTTCTTCGCCGCCAAGGCCTGCGACATGCGGGACTGCATGTTCATCGCCGTGCCCACCACCAGCGGCACCGGCTCCGAGGTGAGCCGCTTCGCCGTCATCACCGACCCGGAAAAGGAGGTCAAGTACCCCCTGGTGGAGGACAGCCTCCTCCCCGACGTGGCCATCCTGGACGCCGTGCTCACCGCCAGCGTCCCCCCCACGGTCACCGCCGACACCGGCATCGACGTCTTCACCCACGCGGTGGAGGCCCTGGTGTCCACCGCCGCCAACGACTTCTCCGACGCGGCGGCGGAGAAGGCCATCAAGCTGGTGCGCAAGCACCTGCTCACCGCCTACCGGGAGCCGGACAACATGGAGGCCCGCCAGGGCATGCACAACGCCTCGTGCCTGGCCGGCATCGCCTTCTCCAACTCCGGCCTGGGCCTCAACCACGGCATGGCCCACGCCCTGGGCGCCCGGTTCCACATCCCCCACGGCCGGGCCAACGGCATATTGCTCCCCTACGTGATGAGCTTCAACGCCGGCTGCGCCGAGAGCCTCACCCCCGTGGCCAGGCGGTACGCCAAGATCGCCCGCCTGCTGGGCCTGGAGAGCTCCAGCGTCCGCCAGAGCGCCCTCAACCTCATCCGCACCGCCCGGAAGTATGTGGAGCAGTTCCACATCCCCTCCAATCTTCAGGCCGCCGGCGTGAACAAGGTGGAGTTTGAGGCCGAGCTGGAGGCCATGGCGGAGGCCGCCCTGGCCGACCGCTGCACCGCCACCAACCCCCGGCCCTGCACCAAGGAGGATATTCTCCAGGTCTTCCGGAAAGCCTATACTGGCAAGCTGCCCTGAATCCGGCTGCCGCGGCCGGCCCCGCCGGCCGCGGCCCAACGGTGAGAAAAACATTGACAAGCCCTCTTTCGGCTGATAAAATATACAAAAAGCCCCGGTGTGGTTTCGGGCGCTTTTGTATAAAAGTGGCGGAAGGCGCGCCGTTAGTGCCGGATGCAGCGCGGATCGATAGGAAACGCAGGTGTTTGAGCCGAGCGATGGAGCTCCCAGGGATTGATGCTGAAGAAGATTGATCCTGCGGGGGCTATTTTTGTCAGGCGGTACCGCTGCACAAGGAAGGATGGAGAGCGCCGTGATCGAACTGGACGAGAAAAAACGAATCATTCAGGAGTTCGTCCCCGGCAAGCAGGTGACACTGTGCCATGTGATCGCCAGCCCGGACGACTCCCTTTACGCAAAGCTGGGCCTCATCGACGCCCGGGGGGCCATCGGCATCATGACCATCACCCCCAGCGAGGCCGCCATGATCGCCGCCGACGTGTCCACCAAGGCCGCGGCGGTGGAGATCGGCTTCGTGGACCGCTTCAACGGCTCCCTGGTCATCACGGGGGACGTGGCCGCCGTGGAGGCCGCCCTTCACAGCGTCATGCAGGTGCTGTGCGACATGATGGGGTACAGCCCCACCCCCATGACCAAGACCTGAGGCGCGGCATGGAGGAGAGAAAGAAGCGGATCATCCTCATCGGCCGCTCCGGGGCGGGGAAGACCACCCTGTGCCAGCGGATCAACCATGAGGATCTATCCTATCACAAGACCCAGACCGTGCAGGTCATCAACCAGACCATGATCGACACACCGGGGGAATATCTGGAGCGGCGGTATTTTCGGGGGGCTCTGATGGTGACGGCGGCGGACGCGGACGTGATCGTGTTCGTCCAGGACGCCACGGAGGACGGGACCATGTTCCCGCCGGCCTACGACAGCCAGTTCGCCAAGCCCGCCCTGGGGGTGGTGACCAAGCGCGACCTGGCCACGCCGGAGCAGGTGGAGCGGGCCAAGCAATACCTGCGCATGGCGGGGGCCAGGCAGATGTTCGTGACCAGCAGCGTCAGCGGCGAGGGAGTCGAGGAGCTGCTGCGGTTTCTGGGGTACTTGTAGCGGGCGGACGGACGCCGGCGAGGCAAGGAGGAAGAAGTGGAATGTGCAAGGACGGGATCCGGGTGGTCATCGCGGACGATGAGCCCATCACCCGAATGGACTTGAAGGAGCTGCTGGCGGATGAGGGCTACCAGGTGGTCGGAGAGGCCGCCGACGGCTTCGACGCCGTGGAGGCCTGCAAGCAGTACCGGCCCGACCTGGTGCTCATGGACATCAAGATGCCCCTGCTGGACGGACTGTCCGCCGCCAAGATCGTATATGAGGAGAACCTGGCCGACACGGTGATGATGCTCACGGCGTACAGTGAGCGGGAATTTGTGGAGCAGGCCAAGGACATCGGGGTGGCCGGGTATCTGGTCAAGCCCATCGACGAGAAATCCCTGGTCCCCAGCATCGAGCTGGCGGTGGCCCGGAGCAAGGACATGAAGAAGCTGCGCAAGGACATGCAGAAGGTGTCCGAGCGGCTGGAGAACCGCAGCATCATCGAGAAGGCCAAGGGCCAGGTCATGGCCCAGGAGGGCATGACCGAGCAGGACGCCTACGACTATATCCGCAAGCTCAGCCAGACCAAGAATCTGTCCATGCGCCGGGTGGCCGAGATCATTCTGATGAAGTCCGGGGGGCAGTGAGCCATGGACGTCATCCGGGAGCTGTGCAAAAAGTATACGGACCTCACGGAGGAGGAGATCGCCACCATCCAGGGGATGAGCGCGGTGCTCCAGCCACTGGCCAATCTGGAGGACGCCGATATTTTCATCGACTGCCCCTCCGAAGACGGCGACGCCATCGTGGTGGCCGAGGCCAAGCCCTCCTACGTGCCGTCCTCCTATAAAAAGACGGTGGTGGGCCTGCTGGCCCGGAAGGAGAACGAGCCCGCGGTGGCCCGGACCTTCCGGCTGGGGGTGGCCACCAAGCAGATGAAGGCGGTGACCCAGGAGAACGGCCGCACCATCCAGTCGGTGGAGCCCATCAAGAACGCCGCCGGGGACCGGGTCATCGGGGTGCTCATCCGGGAGCAGCGGGTGGATGAGCAGCGGCAGATCAGCGAGCGGCTCCACTTCTCCGAGCAGAGCTACGAGCAGATCGCCAACGCCCTGAGCCACATGGTGGGCAGCAACAACTGGCTCACCGAGTGCATCGACGAGGCCCTCATCATGGTGGACCGGTCGGGGGTGGTGGCCTTCCGCAACTCCCTGGCCCGGGACCTCTACCGCCAGCTGGGGTACATAGACGACCCCCTGGGCCAGATCTACGAGAACGTGCGCCTGGTGGACTCGGTGGACGACACCGACCAGTCGGGCTACTCGGTCATCGAGATCACCGTGGGGCGGCACAGCCTCTCCGTCAAGCGCATCCAGCTGGACAGCGAGGATATGGCCTTCGCCGTGGTCATCCAGGACAACACCTGGAAGAAGGAGCAGGAGAAGGCCCTCATCCTCAAGTCGGTGGCCATCAAGGAGATGCACCACCGGGTGAAGAACAACCTCCAGACCATCGCCAGCCTCCTGCGCCTCCAGGTCCGGCGCTCGGACAACGAGGAGACGAGGAAGGTCCTGGGGGAGAGCATGAACCGCATCCTCTCCATCGCCACCACCCATGAGCTGCTGGCCCAGAGCGGGGTGGACCAGGTGAAGATCGGGGAGGTCATCCTCAACATCAAAAACAACACCGTCCGCTACTTCGCCCGCCCCCACTTCGACGTGAACATCACCCTGGAGGGGGACGACTTCGAGGTAGATTCCGATATTGCCACCTCGGTGGCCCTCATCATCAACGAGCTGCTGCAAAATTCCCTCCAGTACGCCTTCCAGGACCGGGAGAGCGGCCTGGTCCGCATCGTGGTGACCCGCGGGGAGCTGTATTCCCGCATCGAGGTCATCGACAACGGCAGCGGCTACGATGTGGAGAACGTCCGCACCGACCGGCTGGGCCTGTCCATCGTCCAGACCATGGTGAAGGATAAGCTCCGGGGGAACCTGGGGGTGGAGTCGGGGCCGGGCGGGACCCATGTGACCTTTGATTTCAAAAACCAAATTGTGGACGCGGCCAGTGTGACGTAACACGGGCCGGGACGCCGGAGCGACGCAGCTCGGATGCGCGGGGGAGAAACCGGCCCCCGTGGATTCGGGCTGCCTGTTTTTACAGGACCAACCACCAAACATGGAAAGCAGGTGAACGCCTTGCATGAAGTGATCCTCAGCGTGGGCATTGACATCGGGACCTCCACGACGCAGCTCATTTTCAGCAGGCTGACCATTGAGAACCGGGCCAGCAGCTACACCGTGCCGCGGATTCAGATCGTGGACAAAGAGGTCATCTACCGCAGCCTCATCTATTTTACCCCCCTCAAATCCAACACGGAGATCGACGCCGAGGCGGTGAAGAAGATCGTCCGGGACGAGTACCAGGCCGCCGGCATGACGCCGGAGGACGTGCGCACCGGGGCGGTGATCATCACCGGCGAGACGGCCCGGAAGGAGAACGCCAACGAGGTGCTGGAGGCCCTCTCCGACCTGGCGGGGGACTTCGTGGTGGCCACCGCCGGACCCGACCTGGAGTCGGTGCTCTCGGCCCGGGGGGCCGGCGCCGACAAGCTCTCCGAGGAGCACCGCACCACCGTGGCCAATCTGGACGTGGGGGGCGGCACCACCAACATCGCGGTCTATGAGAAGGGGACCCTCCGGGGGGTGTGCTGCCTGGACATCGGCGGCCGCCTCATCAAGGTGGACAAGGGGAAGGTCACCTACCTCTTTCCCAAGATACAGGCATTGGCCAAGTCCCATGGCATCGACCTTCAGGTGGGGGAAGCGGCGGAGGAGCAGAAGCTCCGCCGGATCTGCGCCCTGATGGCCGACCAGCTGGCCCAGTCCCTCCACCTCAAGAAGATGGACGGGGACCACGCGGGGCTCTACACCAACGACGGCAAACCCCTCCCCGCCCAGCCGGAGATCCGCGCCATCACCTTCTCCGGCGGCGTTGCCGACTGCGTCTACCAGCAGATGGAGGGCGACCTATTCCGTTACGGCGACATCGGCGTGCTGCTGGGTCAGGCCATCCGGTCCAACCCGGATCTCCAGACCGTGCAGCTCTTCCAGGCCGCCGAGACCATACGGGCCACGGTGGTGGGCGCGGGGACGCATACCACCGAGGTGAGCGGGAGCACCATCCACATCGCGGCGGAGCGGCTCCCGATCAAGAACATCCCCATTCTCAAGGTGTCCGAGGAGGACGAGGCGTCGCTGGAGACGTTTCGCACCTCCATCACCAGGCAGATGCCGCTGTATAAGCCGGAGGGCAAGGTGGAACAGATCGCCATTGCCTTCAACGGGGAAACGCGCACCAGCTTTGCGGAGGTCCAGGACCTGGCAGCGGCCATCATTGACGCGGCGAAGGAGGTGATCGACAGCAGCTATCCCTTGATCCTTGTGGTGGAGGCCGATATCGGCAAGGTGCTGGGGAACGCGGTGAACGTGATGCTAAGCTACAAAAAGGACGTCATCTGCATCGACGGCATCAAGACCCTCAGCGGAGACTATGTGGACATCGGCGAACCCGTCGCGGACGGGCATGTGGTGCCCGTGGTGATCAAGACCCTGATCTTCAATTCTTAAAAAGTACGAGAGGTGAAGTAGCGTGATTCTCAAAACGAAGCTGTTTGGCCATGTGTACGAGTTCAAGAGCGTGCGCGAGGTGATGGCCAAGGCCAATGAGGAAAAGTCCGGCGACAAGCTGGCAGGCATCGCCGCCGAGACTGCCGAGGAAAGAGTCGCCGCCAAGGTGGTCCTTTCTCACCTTACTTTAAATGATCTGCGCAATTCTCCCGCCGTCCCCTACGAGGAGGACGAGGTGACCCGCATCATCCAGGACGCCGTCAACGAGACCATCTTCAACGAGTTCAAGAACATGACGGTGGCCGAGTTCCGTGAGTGGCTCCTCAGCGAGAGCACCACCACCGAGATGATCCGGCACGCCTCCCGGGGCCTGACCTCCGAGATCGTGGCCGGCGTCTGCAAGCTCATGAGCAACCTGGACCTCATCTACGCCGCCAAGAAGATGCGCGTGTCCGCCCACTGCAACACCACCATCGGTCTGCCCGGCACCTTCTCTTCCCGGCTCCAGCCCAACCACACCACCGACGACCCCAAGGGCATCATCGCCTCCGTCATGGAGGGCCTGTCCCTGGGCTGCGGCGACGCCGTCATCGGCCTCAACCCCGTGGACGACTCCCTGGAGTCCGTGGCCCGCATCCTGAAGATGTTCGACGAGTTCAAGCGGAAGTGGGAGATCCCCACCCAGATCTGCGTGCTGGCCCACGTGACCACCCAGACCGCCGCCGCCGACAAGCTGGGCGCTCCCCTGGACCTGATGTTCCAGTCCATCGCCGGCAGCCAGAAGGGCAACGAGGCCTTCGGCCTGACCGCCGAGATGCTGGACGAGGGCCGCGCCACCATGCTCAGCCGCGGCACCTGCACCGGCCCCAACGTGATGTACTTCGAGACCGGCCAGGGCTCCGAGCTCTCCTCTGACGCCCACAACGGCTGGGACCAGGTCACCATGGAGGCCCGCTGCTACGGCTTTGCCAAGCGCTATCAGCCCTTCCTGGTCAACACCGTGGTGGGCTTCATCGGGCCCGAGTACCTGTACGATTCCAAGCAGGTCACCCGCGCCGGCCTGGAGGACCACTTCATGGGCAAGCTCACCGGCATCCCCATGGGCTGCGACGCCTGCTACACCAACCACATGAAGGCCGACCAGAACGACATCGAGAACCTGGCCACCCTGCTGGTCGCCGCCGGCTGCAACTACATCATGGGTGTGCCCGAGGGCGACGACTGCATGCTGATGTACCAGTGCACCGGCTATCATGAGGCCGCTGCCCTCCGTGAGATCTTCGGCCTGCGTCCCATCCACGAGTTCGATATGTGGCTGGAGAAGATGGGCTTCTCCGAGAACGGCAAGCTGACCGCCAAGGCTGGCGACGCTTCCGTGTTCCTGGCGAAATAAGGGAGGAGGTGTGATTCATGGATGAGAAAGATTTGAGAACAATCATTGAGCAGGTGCTCAGCGAAATGAACGGGAGCGGTTCCGCCTCCCCCGCCGCCGAGGCCGCCTGCGGCAAGGCCTGCGAGGCCCCCGCCAACATCGAAGACGGCTGCATCCCCGACATCACCGAGGTGGACATCCGCAAGCAGTACCTGGTGGAGAACCCCGAGCACGGCGAGGAGTACGCCGAGCTGAAGTTCAACGCCCCCTGCCGTCTGGGCATCGGCAAGGCCGGCGCCCGCTACAAGACCCTGCCCCAGCTGGAGTTCCGGGCCGCCCACTCCGCCGCCCAGGACGCCGTGTTCAACGACGTGGACGAGGAGTTCGTGAAGTCCCAGGGCCTGTTCATCGTCCAGACCCAGTGCGACAGCAAGGACACCTACCTGACCCGCCCCGACCTGGGCCGCAAGCTCAGCCCCGAGGCCGTGGCCACCATCAAGGAAAAGTGCAAGAAGAACCCCACCGTCCAGATCTACGTGGCCGACGGCCTGTCCTCCGCCTCCGTGGCCGCCAACATCCCCGATCTGCTCCCCGCCATCCTGCAGGGCCTGCAGAACTACAAGATCGACGTGGGCACCCCCTTCTTCGTGAAGTTCGGCCGTGTGGCCGTCATGGACGAGATCTCCGAGCTCACCGGCGCCGAGGTCACCTGCACCCTCATCGGCGAGCGTCCCGGCCTCATCACCGCCGAGTCCATGTCCGCCTACATCGCCTATAAGGCCACCGTGGGCATGCCTGAGGCCCGCCGCACCGTGGTGTCCAACATCCACCGGAATGGTACCATCCCCGCCGAGGCCGGCGCCCACATCGCCGACATCATCAAGATCATGCTGGAGAAGAAGGCCAGCGGCACTGATCTGAAACTGTAAGGAGTAGGGAGGAAATTCTACCATGAAAAGAGATCCCGTTAGAGCAACCGTATTGGCCACCAAGATCATCCCGAATGTGGCTCCTGACATGGCCAAGGAGCTGGGCCTTCAGCCCGGCGAGAAGTCCCTGGCCCTGGTCACCGCCGACTGCGATGATGTGACCTATACCGCTCTCGACGAGGCCACCAAGAAGGCCGACTGCCGCGTGGCCTACGCCAAGAGCTTCTACGGCGGCGCCGCCAACGCCAACACCAAGCTGGCCGGCGAGATCATCGGCATCCTGGCCGCCCCCAACCCCGCCGAGGCCAAGGCCGGCCTGGCCGCCTGCGTGGACATGATCGAGAACGTGTGCCACTTCGTCTCCGCCAACGAGGACGACACCATCGTCTACTACGCCCACTGCATCTCCCGGACCGGCTCCTACCTGTCCGAGGCCTGCGGCATCCAGGAGGGCGAGGCCATCGCCTACCTGATCGCCCCTCCTCTGGAGGCCATGTACGGCGTCGATGCCGCCCTGAAGGCCGCCGACGTCCGGCTGTGCGTGCTGTACGCCCCCCCCAGCGAGACCAACTTCGGCGGCGGTCTGCTCACCGGCAGCCAGTCCGCCTGTAAGTCCGCCTGCGACGCCTTCGCCGCCGCGGTGGAGTTCGTGGCCGACAACCCCATCGACTGATCCCCAACGCCTGATTCGTTCACAAGAGAGGGCCGGCGAGGCCGGCCCATGATGGAGGTACTGAATGAAGGCTTTGGGTATGATCGAAACCCGTGGCCTGGTGGCCTCGATCGAGGCCGCCGACGCCATGGTGAAGGCGGCAAATGTCACCCTGACGTGTAAGGAGCACGTGGGCGGCGGCCTGGTGACCGTCATGGTCCGGGGCGACGTCGGCGCCGTGAAAGCGGCGGTGGACGCCGGCGCGGCGGCGGCGGAGCGGGTCGGCGAGCTGGTGTCCGTACACGTCATCCCGAGACCGCATGAGGAGCTCGAGGGCATATTGACGACGCCCGCGCCGGTCACGCCCACTCCCAAGCCCCCAAGAGAGCCGGAGGAGGCCCCGCCCGCGCCGGTCAGCCCGCCTCCCGTCCCCCAGCCCGAGCCCCAGCCGGACCCCGAGGTCCCGGCGGAGGAGGAGAAGGCCGAGGAGGGGGAGGCCGTGCAGCTGTCCGACCTGACGGATGAGGTCCTGGAGGCCATGCCTGTGGTCAAGCTGCGCTCCGTCGCCAGGAGCGTGGGCCTGGACACCATGACCCGCAAGGAGATCCGGTTCGCCAAGAAAGAGGAGCTTGTGGCGGCCATTCGAGCGTTTCGGGGACATTGAGATCCGCGGAAGATGACGGAATGTCATATGGGAAGCATCCCGCAAGAGGAGAGTTGATCAAATGCAGCTTTACGACAAAGACCTGCTATCCATGCAAGAGGTCCGTGAGCTGGTGGAGGCGGCGAAGGAGGCCCAGCAGGAACTGGCCAATATGACCCAGTCCCAGGTGGACCACATCGTCCGTGCCATTGCCGACGCCGGCGTGCGCAACGCCCGGCGTCTGGCCGAGATGGCCAACGAGGACACCGGCTTCGGCAAGGTCGAGGACAAGATCATCAAGAACATCTTCGGCAGCCGGGGCGTCTATGAGTACATCAAGGACATGAAGACCGTGGGCGAGCTGGAGCGGGACGACGTGAAGAAGGTCCGCACCATCGCCGTGCCCATGGGTGTCGTCGCCGGTCTGATCCCCTCCACCAACCCCACTTCCACCACCCTGTACAAGGCGGAGATCGCCATCAAGGCGGGCAACGCCATCGTGTTCTCCCCCCACCCCACGGCCCTGCGCTGCATCCTGGAGACCGTCAAGGTCATCCGGCAGGCCATCGCCGAGGCGGGCGGAAACGAGAACCTGGTCTCCTGCATCACCATCCCCACCATGGAGGCCACCGACAATCTGATGCACCACCGGGACGTGGCCATGATCCTGGCCACCGGCGGCTCGGCCATGGTCCGGGCGGCCTACTCCTCCGGCACCCCCGCCATCGGCGTGGGTCCGGGCAACGGCCCCGCCTACCTGGAGAAGACCTGCGACCTGCCCCTGGCGGTCAAGCGCATCCTGGACTCCAAGACCTTCGACAACGGCACCATCTGCGCCTCCGAGCAGTCCATCATCTGCGACGAGGACATGGCCCCCGCCGTCCAGGCCGAGATGGAGAAGCAGGGCGCCTACTTCCTGGACGACGCCGAGCGGGAGAAGCTGGGCAAGTTCATCCTCCGTGCCAACGGCACCATGAATCCCGAGATCGTGGGCCGCAGCGTGGAGACCATCGCCAAGCTGGCCGGGCTGGACAAGGTGCCCGCCTCCGCCCGGGTCCTGGTGGCCCGTGAGGACGGCGTGGGCCGGGGCCACCCCTACTCCAACGAGAAGCTGGGCCCCATCCTGGCCTTCTATACCGGCAGGGACTACAAGGACGTGTGCGACAAGGTGTGCACCATCCTCCGCTACGAGGGCGCCGGCCACACCTTCTCCATGCACACCAAGGACGACGAGATGGTGGACTACTTCGCCAAGCGGGTGCCCGCCTCCCGGATCATGGTGAACACCCCCTCCGCCCTGGGCGGCATCGGCGGCACCACCGGGCTCATGCCCGCCCTCACCCTGGGCTGCGGCGCCGTGGGCGGCTCCGCCACCAGTGAGAACGTGGGCCCCATGCAGCTCCTCAATACCCGGAAGGTGGCCTACGGCCTCAAGGAGCTGGAGGAGATCCGGGCCGACCTGCCCGACTGCTCCGACGGCATCTGCCGTCTGCGCACCAGCGACGTGAGCGAGGCCGACGTGGAGGACATCGTCCGGAAGATCATGGCCCGACTCAAGGATCTGTAAGACTGATTTTTAGGAGGAACTATTTATGGCTACTATGCAAGCGCTTGGCATGATCGAGACCAAGGGTCTCGTGGCCTCCATCGAGGCCGCCGATGCCATGGTCAAGGCCGCCAACGTCACCCTCATCGGCAAGGTCCATGTGGGCGGCGGTCTGGTGACCGTCATGGTCCGCGGCGACGTGGGCGCCGTCAAGGCCGCCACCGACGCCGGCGCCGCCGCCGCTGAGCGGGTGGGCGAGCTGGTGAGCGTCCACGTGATCCCCCGTCCCCACGAGGAAGTGGAGTTCATCCTCCCCTCCCTGGATAAGCAGTAACCATTTTTCCCATCCCCCGCGGTGGAGCGAGGGCCGGGCGGCCTGAGCCGTCCGGTCCCCCGGCCGCCGCCCGGATGGGCATAGGAGTGTGCAAATATGGCTAGTATGCAAGCACTTGGTATGATCGAGACCAAGGGTCTCGTGGCCTCCATCGAGGCCGCCGACGCCATGGTCAAGGCCGCCAACGTCACCCTCATCGGCAAGGTCCATGTGGGCGGCGGCCTGGTGACCGTCATGGTCCGTGGCGATGTGGGCGCCGTCAAGGCCGCCACCGACGCCGGCGCCGCCGCCGAGCGGGTGGGCGAGCTGGTGAGCGTCCACGTGATCCCCCGTCCCCACGAGGAAGTGGAGTTCATCCTCCCCAGCCTGGAGAAGTAAGACCGGCGTAAGCCGCATCAAACCTACCGACGGAGGGGGTGAAGCGCTTGAAATGTATCACGGAGGACGCTCTTCGGTGCGAGCTGCGGGCAACCGAGCCCGAGTGCTACGTCGTACCGGCGGGCAAGATCCTCACCCCGGCGGCCCGGGAGTATCTGCAATCCCGCAAGATCAAGATCGTCAAGGAGGGGCAGCAAACCACGCCCAGGATCGTCGCCACAGAGGTGCCGCCCATGCCCGAGGTGACCATGGCAGCGCCCGCACCCGCGCCGGCGCCGGCGCCCATAAAGCCCAAATTCGTGGACTATGAGACCGGCGCCTTCTATATGGAGAAGCCCGAGCATATGACCCATCTGGTGGGGAATGTGCTGGTGGTGAAGAACCATCCCCGGATTCTCTTCCGGGGCAAGCTGGACTCGCTGCAAAGCGCGGTGGTCCTGGCCCAGGTGGACATCCACGACCGGGGGGGCAGTCAGGCCCTCATCGACGACCTGGGGGACATTCTGAATATCCTGCGGGAGATTATGCGCTGCGACGTGCTGGATGAGCCCTTCCAGATGGACACCATCATCGGACTCACCCACGCCGAGCTGCGGGAGCAGTCCCACGATCCCCAGCGGTTCTTCGGGGTCAAGGCCATGGTCCTGCCCGACTACACCATGGGACGGGACTTCGCGCTGCTCAACCAGCTGCGCACCGACGTGCGCGAGACGGAGGTGGCGGCGGCCAACGCCTTCCACACCGGCGCGAAGTACACCCGGGGCGACATCATCGAAGAGCTCAACCGCATGTCCAGCGCCATGCACATCATGATGTGCCGGTACCTGGCCGGACAGTATCAAACCGGAAACTAACTTGACAAAGGAGCGCCAAACACATGATGGATCTGGACCGCGTCAACGCCTATATGGCCCGTGTGGAGGAATCGGAGACCAAGACCTTCCAGCCCGTCAGCGACAAGCTGAAGGTGGGCCTGGACCTGGGCACGGCCTACATCGTCATGGTCGTCCTGGACGAGGAGAACAACCCCATCGCCTGTGAAAAGCAGGCGGCGCAGGTCCTGCGGGACGGCGTGGTGGTGGACTACTCCGGGGCGCTGCGGATCGTCAAGGAGCTCAAAGCGAAGCTGGAGGAGCGGCTGGGCACCGAGCTGGTCAACTGTGCCATCGCCATGCCCGCCGGCACCGAATCCAGCACCAAGACCCACCAGTACGTGGCGGAGGGCGCCGGCTTTGAGGTGACCAACATCCTGGATGAGCCCACCGCCGCCAACTCCATCTACCAGATCGAAGACGGTGTGGTGGTGGACATCGGCGGCGGCACCACCGGCCTTGCCATCCTCAAGGACGGCAAGGTGGTGCAGATCGAGGATGAGCCCACGGGAGGCACCCATCTCACCCTGGTCCTGGCGGGGAATTTTCACGTTCCCTTCCAGGAGGCCGAGGCCATCAAGCAGGACTATGCCCGTCACAAGGAGATCCTGCCGGTGGTGAAGGCGGTGGTGGAGAAGATGGCCTCCATCGTCAACCGGTATATCGACAAGGAGCACACCGACGCCATCTACCTGTGCGGCGGCACCTGCTGCCTGACGGGGATCGAGGGCATCTTTGAGAAGGAGACCGGCATCAAGACCATCAAGCCGGCCAATCCCTTCCTGGTGACCCCTGCCGGCATCGCCATGAACTGCAAGGTCTGAGAAGACCCCAATGAATGATTAGAAAGGAGGGGAAGGCATGGACCATAACGCCATCGTGGAGGAGATCCTCCGCCGTGTGGCGGAGAAGATCTCCGAAGCGGAAGGCAGCTGCGCCCCGTGCGCCGACTCCGGCGGGAAGCCGGGTCTGCTGATCCTGACCCAGGATCACGGCGCCGTCTGTCACGCCACGCTGGAGAGCGAGGCCCTCAAGGCCCGCTACCGCACCGACTGCGCTCTGATGCACCACTATGATGTGGAGCTGGACGACTACGAGGCCGTGGTGCTCTTCAATCTCAGCTGTGACGCCATGGCGGCGCTGGCATCCGGCGCCTGCGACAGCGCGTATACCCGTCTTGCCTCCAAAGCCATCCTCTCAGGTAAAAAGGTCTATGTCCCCACCGAGGAGGTGGAGCTGTATCAGTACAGGGAGACGGCCCCCGCCGCCTACTACAACATGATGCAGCAGAAGCTGGACCTGCTGGTGGCCTCCGGCGTGGTGATCTGCGCCCAGGCCAGCCTGGAGCAGGTCATCCTGGGCAGCGCCTCCCCGGTGCCCGCCGCGGCCGCGCCCGTGCGCGCCGCCGCTCCCGCGGAGCCCGCCCCCGCTCCCGCGGCGTCCGCCCCCGCGGCCGCCTGCTGTGAGGAGCGCGCGGTGCGCGTCAACAAGCGGGTGCTCACCGAGAAGGACCTCATCGAGGCCAACATGAGCGGGGTCACCGAGGTCCACATCGGCGGGAAGACCATCGTCACCGCGCTGGCCAAGGACGCCGCCAAGGACCGGGGCATGACCATCGTCCGAGACGAAGACTAAACGCGGCCGGACCGCGGGGGAGGGGCGCCCTCTTCCGCCGTCCCGCGTCAAACAGGGGGACAACATATGAAAGTGGCAAAGGTCATCGGCAACATCTGGGCCACCCGCAAGGAGGAAAAGCTGGCCGGGTATAAGCTGCTCATCGTGCAGCCCATCAACATCCTGGACGGCTCCAAGGACAAGACCCCCATGGTGGCGGCCGACATCATCGGCGCCGGCGTGGGCGAGACGGTGCTGATCGTGGGCGGGAGCTCGGCCCGGAGCGCGGCCGGGGACATGTCGGTCCCTGTTGACGCCACCGTTGTGGGCATCGTGGACGACCAGGAGATTGATTCCAGCGTTTTGGAGTAACAGCCGGTCCGCCCCGCCAGGGCGGCACACGGCAAAGGGAAGTAAGGCGGTGAAAGCATGAATCTGACCGAACTCGTCAAGGCATCCGGTATCGTCGGCGCGGGCGGCGCTGGGTTTCCCACCCACGTCAAGCTCAACGCCAAGGCCGAGTGCTTTGTGGTCAACGCCGCGGAGTGCGAGCCCCTCATCGAGACGGACAAATATCTGTGCCGCACCTATGCGCCCCAGATCATCGCCGCGGTGGTGGCAGTGGCCGCCCATTTGGAGGCCAAGCGGGCGGTCATCGCGCTCAAAGGAAAGTATAAAGCGGAGATCGCGGCCCTGTCCGACGCGATCAAGCTGGCGGACGCCCCCGTGGAGATCTTCGAGATGGGGACCTTCTATCCCGCCGGCGACGAGCAGACCATGGTCCAGCAGGTCACCGGCCGGTCGGTGCCGGAGCGGGGCCTGCCCCTGGACGTGGGCTGCGTGGTGGACAACGTGGGCACCCTGCTCAACATCTTCGACGCCATCCAGGGCCGTCCCGTGGTGGATAAATTCCTCTCCGTGGTGGGTGAAGTAAAGGCCCCCATCATGCTCCACGTCCCCGTGGGCACCGCCATCACCGAGTGTGTGAAGGCGGCGGAGCCGACCATCACCGACTACGCCCTGATCCTGGGCGGGCCCATGATGGGCAAGGTGCTCCTGAGCCAGGCGGACATCGACGCCGCCGTGGTCACCAAGACCACCGGCAACATCATCGTCCTGCCCAAGGACCACTATCTGTTCCATCGGGCCACCCTGCCCATGGAGGCCATCCGGCACCAGACCCGCAGCGCCTGCATCCAGTGCCGGATGTGTACCGACCTGTGCCCCCGGTACCTCATCGGCCACCAGATCCGCCCCAACCTGGTGATGCGGAACCTGTGGCGGGAGCCCGGGATAGAGGACAACGGGGAGTATGAGCGCTGCTTCGGCGACGCGGCCAACTGCTGCGACTGCGGCATCTGTGAGATGTTCGCCTGTCCCATGGGCCTCTCTCCCCGGAAGGTCAACCAGTACATCAAGGGCCAGCTCCGCCAGCGCGGCATCCAGGTGCCCCGGAACATGGAGCCCCAGGCCCGGTCCTTTGTGGACCAGCGCCACACCCCCACGGACCGCCTGGTGGCCCGTCTGGGTCTCTCGGCGTACTATGGGCTCCACGCCCACGAGTGCCGGGAGCTCAGCCCGAATGAGGTCTTCATCCCCTTCTCGCAGCACATCGGTAAGCCCGCCAATATGGTAAAGGCGGTGGGCGACTATGTGGAGCGGGGAGAGATCCTGGCCGAGGCCGCCGAGGGGCTCTCCGCCAACGTCCACGCCAGCATCACCGGCGTGGTGGTGGAGGTCACCGACAAGGGCGCCCGCATCAGCAGCCGGAAGGAGTGAGAAGCATGGGAAACGCCAGCAGACTTGCCATCGGCATGGTAGAACTCAACAGCATCGCGCGGGGCATCGAGACCTGCGACTACATGGTGAAGGCGGCGCAGGTGGACCTCATCCGATCCTCCACCGTCTGCCCGGGTAAGTACATGGTCCTCATCGCCGGGGACACCGGCGACGTCAAGGCCGCCATGGCCGAGGGCATCAAGCGGGGCGGGGAGTGCGTGGTGGACACGCTGACCCTCCCCAACGTCCATCCCCAGGTCATCCAGGCCATCAGCATGACCACCCAGGTGGAGAAGCCGGGCGCCGTGGGCGTCCTGGAGTTCTACTCCGTGGCCTCCGCCATCATCGCCGCCGACGTGGCGGCAAAAGCGGCCAACATCACCCTCATTGAGGTCCGCATCGGCTACGCCATCGGCGGCAAGGGCTATGTGACCCTTACCGGCGATGTGGGCGCCGTCCGGGCGGCCGTGGCGGCCGCGGAGCGGGAGGCGGAGCTCCTGGTGGGCACCACCGTCATCCCCCGTCCCTCTCCCAAGCTGTTCCAGTCCCTGCTGTAAGGGCGGGCGGAACAGAAGGCTTCCAACCATGGGAGCAGACCCATTTAGAGAAGAGAAGGAGCGTAACTATGGATTATAGTGAACTGATTGCTGCTGCCGATCCCAGTATCTTTACCAACAGCATCTCCGCTTGGGTCTCCGGCATTTCCATCAACTCCGTCATCATGCTCATCATGATGATCTTCATGCTCGTTGGCGCCATCGACAAGATCCGCGGCAACAAGCTCGGTTACGGTGAGAAGTTTGAAGACGGCTTCAACGCCATGGGCGGTCTGGCCATGTCCATGGCCGGCGTCGTGGCCGCGGCCCCTGTTCTGTCCATGCTGCTGGGCCCCATCCTGAAGCCCATCTACGGCATCTTCGGCGCCAGCCCCGCCATGTTCGCCACCACCCTGCTGGCCTGCGACATGGGCGGCTATCCCCTGGCCATGCAGCTGGCCGGTGACGACATCGCCATCGGCAACTTCGCCGGCCTGATCCTGGGCACCATGATGGGCCCCACCATCGTGTTCACCATCCCCGTGGCCCTGGGCATCATCAAGAAGGAAGACCGCGGCTACCTGGGCGCCGGCGTTCTGGCCGGTCTCATCACCGTGCCCATCGGCTGCATCGTGGGCGGCCTCATGATGAACACCCTGGCCCCCGAGTATCACCTGGGCATCGTCACCATCATCCAGAACCTGATCCCCGTTATCATCATCGCCGCCCTCATCGTCATCGGCCTGTGGTTCGCCCCCGGCCCCATGATCAAGGGCTTTAACGTCTTCGGCGCCGGCGTGACCATCGTCATCACCGCCCTCACCGCCATTGCCGTCTTCGAGCAGATCACCGGCATCATGTTCCCCGTGTTCCACATCATGGTGGAGAACCCCGCCGACGGCTCCCGGGGCCTGGACAGCGGCCTGCTGGTCTGCGGCCAGATCGCCATCGTCCTCATCGGCGCCTTCCCCATGGTGGAGTGGATCACCCGCACCTTCGGCAAGCCTCTGGAGAAGATCGGCGCCGCTCTGGGCATGAACGAGCAGGGCTCCGCCGGCATGGTGGCCAACCTGGCCAACAACATCGCCATGTTCAACATCATGGGCGAGATGAACCCCAAGGGCAAGCTGCTCAACGTGGCCTTCTCCGTGTCCGCCGCCTTCGTCTTCGGCGACCACCTGGGCTTCACCGCCGGCAACAACCCCGACATGATCTTCCCCGTGATCGTTGGCAAGCTGGTGGCCGGTGTCACCGCCATCATCGTGGCCAATATCCTGGCGCCCAAGCTGCTGTCTAAGATCGAGAACGTGAAGTTCGACTGACCGACAGCGCGGAAAGGTAAGGAATCACTATGAACGTAAGTGAAGAACTCATTCGCAGCATCGTAGAGAAGGTCATCGCCGAGGCGGCCTGCTCCACCGGGAAGTGCGACTTCCAGAAGCAGGTGGACCCCAGCGGCGTCATTGGCGTGAAGACCTCCACCGTGAAGCTGGAGCCCTTTGAGGGCCGCAGCGACGTCAAGCTCAAGGACGTGGCCACCCTGGAGGAGGCCCCCCGTATGGGCTGCGGCATCATGGAGCTCTCCGACGGGGCCGACTTCGAGTGGACCCTGACCTACGACGAGTGGGACATCGTGCTGGAAGGCCGCCTGGAGATCAAGATCGACGGGCGCGTGGTGGGCGGCGACGCCGGAGATGTGATCTACATCCCCAAGGGCAGCCACATCCACTTCAGCACCCCCGACTACGCCAAGTACGCCTATACCGTGTTCCCTGCCGACTGGCAGTAACCGGTCCGACGGGTCCCCGCCCCAGGGCGGGGACCCGTTTTCTGTTTCCCATGGGCCCCCACCCACCCCTTGACAAGAGGGGAGGGAGGCCGGTATAATAAAAACAAGCCAAGCTGACAACTGAATCATAAGTGGTACGCAGGTGCTTTGCGGAGCCTAAAGAGGGAAGCCGGGTGAGAATCCCGCACAAAGCCGTTGCTGTATTGGCGAAGTGGTCCCCAATCGGCCACTGGGGCGAGAGCTCTGGGAAGGCGGGGAGTGCGTTAGGACGCCTGAGTCAGAATACCTGCCTGCGTATGGCGCACACGAGACCTCCTCGCGCTTTAGGAGGGTGCAGTTCCCACGGAAAGGACCGTGGGCCGTCGCTGTATCCTTTTTTGAGAGGGATACGGCTTTTTTGTTGTCGGCGCTAAAGGGTGGACGGGACGTACCGCCATTCCTCCTTATGCGACGTGTCAGGTGGCGAACTTCACCTCCCTTTGGAACTGGTGGGGCAGGCCGACGCAGGGCACGGGCCCATGGCTGCCACCATGGGCCCGGCCGCACCAGGAATATCCGCCTGCAAAACGCCCGCGGGGCGCGCCCGACGTCAGGGACCGCACTCCGGGCCTTTTTTTGCGATGCAAAAGCAGAGCAAAAATGGCCGTGTGCCGTTTACAGCGGCACGGCCATGAGATTTCATGCTTCAAAGGGAACAGGGAGGCGCGCGATGCGGATCATCATCTCACCGGCCAAGAAAATGCGGGAGGACGTGGACAGCCTTCCCCCCAGGGGGCTGCCCGCCCTGCTGGGGGAGACGGAGCGGCTTTTGGCCCACCTCAGGGGTCTGTCCCTGCCGGAGCTGAAAAAGCTCCTCTCCTGCAACGACCAGCTGGCCCAGCTCAACTACCAGCGGTACCAGACCATGGACCTGGGTCGCCGGCTGACGCCGGCCCTCCTGGCCTATGAGGGCATCCAGTACCGCTATATGGCCCCCGGCGTCTTCTCCCAGGGGGCCCTGGACTATGTGGAGGACCACCTGCGCATCCTGTCCGGCTTCTATGGGGTGCTCCGGCCCTTCGACGGGGTGACCCCCTACCGGCTGGAGATGGGGGCCAGGCTGAAGACCAGCTTCTGCAAGGACCTCTATGACTTCTGGGGGGAGAAGCTGGCGGCGGCCCTGGACCCCGGCGGGGTGGTGCTGGACCTGGCCTCCGGGGAGTACAGCAGGGCGGTGATCCCCCACCTGCCCGCCGGCACCCGGGTCATCACCCCCATCTTCGGCGAGCCGCGGGCCGACGGCAAGGTGGCGGAGAAGGGGGTCTACGTGAAGATGGCCCGGGGAGAGATGGTCCGGTTCCTGGCCGAGGGCGGCGTGGAGGACCCGGAGGCTGTCACCGCCTTTGAGGGCCTGGATTTTCGGTATTGCCCACAGAGATCCCGGGCCGACCGGCCGGTCTTTCTGCGGGATGTGGAAAAAGGGGCGGATGGCGTAAAATCCCGTTGACGCTGGCATAAATCCCATGTATAATGTACATGTGAAAAATTTCGTTTGAGATGGAAAGGACCAGGGAGCTATGATGGATGCCGCTGCGGAAAAAGGCGCCGTGCTCACCCACAAGAAGGAACCGCCCCAGTCCTGTTGAAAAGGCATGACCTGCTTTTCGGATGGAAAAGCAGGCTATGTCTTTTTCTTTTGCCCTGGTCCGGGGCAGCGCTGTCCCCGCTGCCGCGGGAAAAAAGAGAAGAAGGAGCATTTTGATGAGTATTGCCAATATCCTGAGCCTGCTGGGCGGCCTGGCACTGTTCCTACATGGCATGCAGATGATGAGCTCCGGCCTGGAGGCCGCGGCCGGCAACCGGATGAAGGGCATCCTGGAGAAGCTGACGGCCAACCGGGTGCTGGGCGTGCTGGTGGGCGCGGTGATCACCGCCGTCATCCAGTCCTCCTCCGCCACCACGGTCATGGTGGTGGGCTTCGTCAACTCCGGCATGATGACCCTGACCCAGGCCGTGTGGATCATCATGGGCGCCAACATCGGTACCACCATCACCGGACAGCTCATCGCCCTGGACGTGGGGGCCCTGGCGCCCCTCTTCGCCTTTTTGGGCGTGGCCATGATGGTCTTTTTGAAAAAGCCCCAGCTCCACCACTACGGCAGCATCGTGGGCGGCCTGGGCGTCCTCTTCATCGGCATGGACATGATGAGCGCCGCCATGGTCCCCCTGCGGGAGATGCCCGCCTTCGTGGACCTGATGACCAAGTTCTCCAACCCGGTGCTGGGCATCCTGGCCGGCGCCCTCTTCACCGCCCTCATCCAGTCCTCCTCGGCCTCGGTGGGTATCCTCCAGGCCATGGCCAACAGCGGCGTCATCGGGCTGGACAGCGCCGTCTTCGTCCTCTTCGGCCAGAACATCGGCACCTGCATCACCGCCGTGCTGGCCTCGGTGGGCACCGGGCGCAACGCCAAGCGCACCACCATCATCCACCTGATGTTCAACCTCATCGGCACGGCCATCTTTACCACCCTGTGCCTGGTGACCCCCCTCATGGGGGCCTCCCTGGTGGGCTTCATCCAGAGCCTCACCCCCGACAGCCCCGCCGCCCAGATCGCCAACATGCACACCCTCTTCAACATCGGCACCACGCTGCTGCTGCTGCCCCTGGGCAAGTGGATGGTGAAGGCGGCCATGCACATCCTGCCGGAGCGGAAGCAGGACCTGGACGAGGGGATGCACCTGGTCTACCTCACCCCCATCAACGCCAACCAGGACCGCACCATCGGCCAGTCGGCCATCTATATCAGCCAGCTCCGCCAGGAGCTCAACCGCATGCTGGACATGGCCAAGGCCAACGTCTCCACCGCCTTCCAGGCGGTGCTGGACCGGGACCCCTCCCTGGTGGCCAAGGAGGAGTCGGTGGAGGAGTATATCGACTTCCTCAACAAGGAGATCTCCCAGTTCATCTCCCATGTGATCGTCCACGAGACCAACGAGCAGGACTCCTCCGCGGTGAGCGCCTACTTCAAGATCGCCGGCAACATCGAACGCATCGGCGACCACGCCATGAACATCTGCGGCTACAGCGGCATCCTGAAGGAGAAGGACATCCACTTCTCCGAGGAGGCCCGGGCGGAGATCCTGGAGATGGAGGCGGTCTGCCGCAAGGCCATCGAGTCCCTCAGCGGCGCGGTGACCGACCCGGTGGAGTGGCTCAGAGAGGTCTCCGCCATGGAGCAGAAGATGGACGACATGACGGCCAGCTTCCGGCGCCACCAGATGGAGCGCATGCGCCGGGGGATCTGCTCCGACGAGGGCTGCATCCTGTTTTCCGAGATGCTCACCGACTTTGAGCGTATCGGCGACCATGTGCTCAACATCGCCCAGGAGCGCTCCAGCGCCAGCCTGCCCTGAGTGGGGGGCACAGAGGGTAAACGGAAATGCCGCTGTCCTCCCGGACCGACCTGGTCCGGGAGGACAGCGGCATCCTTTCAGCCTTCGTTGGGGTCGCCGTCGAAGACGCTCCAGCCGTCCTTGCCCTGGCGCTTGGCGCGGTAGAGGGCGTGGTCGGCCCGGGAGTAGAGCTCCTTGAAGGTGCGCCCGTGGGCGGGGGCCACGGCGGCGCCCACACTGCTCCCCCACGTCGATGACCTCGCCGTCGCTGGTCTGGCTCATGCCGGAGGGGGCGGCGATCAGGATGCGGGAGAAGGCGCCGGTGGAGACCATGGCGTCGGCCATGGACAGGCTGTCCGGGCTGGTGAGGGCCTCCTGCTGGGCGGCGAAGCGGGCCAGACTGTCCAGGGTGCTGAAACGGCTGTTGATCACCGAGCGGAAGTGGCTGCACTGCTGCTCCACATTGCCCCGCAGGTCCAGGATGACGCGCTCATCCACCACCCTTTTTTCGTGGAGGATGAAGATGAAAATACAGGCGGACAGGTAGAACAAAAACAGGAGCAGCGGCGGGAGATAGCGGCGGACAGGATGGTAGCGCGTCTCAGGCATCCTATCCACCTCCTTACTCAAGCTCTCTTACGTTGGTACAGTATACCATATCCCGCCCCGGAGCGGAATGGGAAACGGGTCAGTTTTGTGGGAAAAGTCCGGCCTTTTTCCCAGAGAAGCCGGTATATTCGGGGAGAAAACGCCAGGAATTCCATGATTTACAATAAAGGGGGACCAGGGGACATGTATGAATATTTCGCGCCCATGGAGGGGGTGACGGGCAGGCTCTTCCGCCGGGTCCACAGCCGGTATTTTCCCGGCGTGGACAAGTATTTTATGCCCTTTGTCTCCCCCGGGAAGGACCGGGTCTTCTCCAGGAAGGACCTGCGGGAGCTCACGCCGGAGGGGGAGCCGGGGGTGCCGGAGGTGCCCCAGCTGCTGACGTGCCAGGCGGAGGATTTCCTCTGGGCGGCGGAGCGGCTGGCCGACCTGGGATATGGGGAGGTCAATCTGAATCTGGGCTGTCCCTCCGGCACCGTCACCGCCAAGGGGAAGGGGGCCGGTCTTCTGCGGGACCCGGAGGGGCTGGACCGCTTTCTGGACCAGATCTTCCGCCGGGTCAGGGTGGCCGTCTCCATCAAGACCCGGGTGGGCTTCCAGTCGCCGGAGGAGTTCGAGGGGCTGCTGGCGTGCTTTGGGCGGTATCCCTGCGCCGAGCTCATCGTCCACCCCCGCGTGCGGACCGAGTTTTACAAGGGCGGGGTGCATCTGGAGGCCTTCGCCCTGGCGGTGGAGCGGAGCGGGGCGCCCCTGTGCTACAACGGGGACCTGACCACCCCGGGGGAGATCGCGGCCTTCCGGCAGAGGTTCCCCACGGTGGAGCGGGTGATGCTGGGGCGGGGCCTGGTGGGGGACCCCGCCCTGGCCGCCAAGGCCAAGGGGGGCGCCCCCGCCGACCGGACCCGGCTGCGCTCCTTCCACGACGACCTCTACGAGGGGTACGCCCAGGCCTTCGGCAGCCGCCACAACGCCATGCTGCGGATGAAGGAGCTGTGGTTCTATCTCATCTGGCTCTTTGAGGGGGGTGAACGCCTGGGAAAGGCCCTGAAAAAGGCCAGGACCCCCGCCGAATACGAGGCGCGGGTGGAGGACATCTTCCGGGAGCTGCCCCTGTCGGCGGACTCCGCGGCGCTCTGGCGGGAGCGGCCTATTTTTTGACGGAAGGGGGCGGCCGGTGGTATGATGGGACCATCCTGATAAAAATGGAGGAACGAACATGGAAAACAAGACATATGAGACGATCCTGGGGCGGCGGAGCATCCGGTCCTTCCAACCGCGGCAGGTGGAGGAGGGGGCGCTGGAGGCCGTGCTCCAGGCGGGGCTGTACGCGCCCTGCGGCCACGGCAGCCAGTTGGTGACCCTGGTGGCGGTCCAGGACCCGGCGGTGCGGGCCCGACTGTCCGCCATGAACGCCGCCATCCTGGGCACCGACAATGACCCCTACTACGGAGCCCCCACCATCGTGGTGGTGCTCTCCTCACCGGAACGGCCCACCTGGGTGGAGGACGGCAGCTGTGCCCTGACTGTCATGATGGAGGCCGCCCACGCTTTGGGCCTGGGCTCCTGCTGGATTCATCGGGCCCGGCAGATGTTTGACAGCCCCGAGGGAAAGGCCCTGCTCCAGGCCTGGGGCGTTCCTGAGGATATGCGCGGGGTGGGCGCCCTGTCCCTGGGCTATCCCGCCGGAGCGGCGCCCAAGGCGCCGGCGCGGAAGCCGGGCCGGGTCTTCCGGGTCTGACCCATATGACGAAGAGAAAAGCCCCTGTTTTCCATAGGAGAAAACAGGGGCTCATGGAAATGTGCATCCTTTCCAGACATGCGAAGGACTCCGTGATGGCGGAAGTCCAATCCTCGGCTCATGAGAGAGCTTTGATATACTGATCCAGTTTGTTATATTGCTGGATGGTGATCTGTGCAGGCAACTTTAATTCTTGCTCCACAGCCTTTAATTCATCGAATGGTACTGCGCTGAGGCATTTAGAAAGATCCAGGCGGGAGAGCAGCTTTACTGTATAGGGGCGTTTGTTGTCGAGAAAGGCGATTGACTGAAGGAAAGATTGAACGGTATCACTGTTTAATAGAAGCATCATGCTGTATGCAAGATCATAGTCCTCAAATGGGAGGAAGTATGCCGTATCGTCTGTCATGACGGGCTTGGAAGAATGCAGCAGCGAAAAGAGAGGCTTCTTATAAAAACCGGAGAGAGCGACTTTATAGGAGGCAAAACTGTATGCTCCAATTCCAAACATGGAAAAGGGGGAAGCATTTTTATAAATAGTACTTTTTCTGTTGTTAAAATCCTCAATGTGTGCGTTCAGGTATTTCCATGTCAAAGGGTACTGATCGGCAATATATGATGTGTCCTGTTTGGGTTTCGTTTGTGTCACAATGACATATTTTTGAAATGTTTGTATTACGGGAGACTTAAAATGGCTTGATTTTACCAACGGGAATACGAGCGCATTTTCAATATCTACGGTTTCCTTCCGCTTGTTGATCAGGCCATTCTCACTACTTTCCAGTTCCATGACGCGTCCGCAATCGTGTTTAACGCCCTGCCTCCAGGTCATTTGACAGGTGCCTTCCAAATCAGCAGATGCCGTTAAGGGCCTGATCCGATTGTCCTCAGCGACGAGGGTATCTATCGTTTGAAGGCTGTCAAAGTCTTTTACGGTGCAGACGACCCGTCTATTCGGCATAGTGGCAGCCGAAAGCTTTAGGATGAAAACGCAGGCGGCAGCGGAAATACCAAAGACCTTGTTGGCATTGAAATGGAGCATTTCTGTTCTTTCATAAGAAAGAGCGTTTCGAGAAATCTCGAGTAAAATATTTCGGGCGACGGAAGTCTTACACAGCATACAGATCGTAGAATCCGTGCGCTTAAATTCATCCAGTAATCGAAGGATAATAGATTCGCATATATCAAAATTGGAAGAGCCCGTAAGGGCATCAATGCCGCGCAATCCTTTAAAATTTACTTTTTGGGGGAGATTAAACACCAAATTCGAGTTGGTTGCCCATGGCGGATTCCCGATGATCAGAACCCGATTGCCTTGCGTGATCCTGTGGACGTCAACGTCAAAAATATTGCCTGTCACAATATCTGCGGAAGGTATCACACCTTTTGCCTTGCGCACATAGGATTCGTTGATTTCAATTCCGTATAGGTTTTTACAGCCGAAAACCTCTGATGCGGAATAGAGGAAATTTCCTATGCCGCATGTGGGCTCTAAAATGGCGGCAGGATCGTCAATCACATGGCTTTTTACATAGCCGCAAACTCGATTGCAAAAGTCTAACGGAGTCTGGTAATCTCCATACTCCTTCTTATTGTCACCAGGCAAAATTAACGACGCCCCCCACAGAATTGTTTAATTCAATCACTCTTTTATATTGCAGACGCCATTGCAGGGCGTTGCTGATGGTCAAATAGCCCTGTTGAGGGGGATGGGACAAGATCTCGTCCGCGAGCTCGTGATATGTGATGTCATCGCCTGGAACGTTCCGATCATTGAGCAGCGCAATAATATCCTCGCGATTGGCATTGTGTCTGAGCATGTCCCTTAGCTGTGCGGTCAGTGTGTAGTCGGCGGTTCTCCCCGCCTCAATAAAGGCACAATGTTTGATTTGAAGATGGCAGGTGCTGGGTGTGTCCTGCTTATTGTATACAAAGACCAGCAGGTTGTAACCTAAACCGAAGATTTTCTGTCTTGCGGATTTGAAAGGACAGCTGCTCTGAGGCTGGACATAACTCGTTGTCTTGATGTCCGTATTGACAGAAGGAAGGTCAATGCCGGATGCACTGCTGCCGACGGTCATCTCATATTTGCGGCTGAGATGATTTTGAAACATGTGTTCCACATATGTACCAACGGCCTTGCCATCGGTCACACCAACCAAATTCGGATGTTCCTGCAAGGAGATCATTTGGCTGAATATCCTCGCTTCATTGACCAGAACATCTATCGTAAGCTGCATGGCGATTCCCCCAACCAGACAATGAAATAGCTTGCAATTATTTTATCAAGAACCGATGGATAATTCAAGCGAGCAAATACGCTGTATAAAAGCGGAACCCTTGACCTCCCCGGTCAAGGTTGCATTTCCCGGGAAAGAACGGTATAATAGAGCGATCAAAACCAGGCGAGGAGGCGGCGTATGCCCAAGATCTCCATCATTGTCCCCATCTACAAGGCGGAGGCCGTGCTGGCCAAGTGTGTGGACTCCGTGCTGGCCCAGACCTGCTCCGACTGGGAGCTGCTCCTCATCGACGACGGCTCTCCCGACGGCAGCGGCGCCCTGTGCGACGACTACGCCGGTCAGGACGACCGGGTCCGGGTCTTCCATAAATCCAACGGCGGCGTCTCCTCCGCCCGCAACCTGGGTATGGCGGAGGCCGGGGGGGACCATATCCTCTTCATCGACGCCGACGACTGGGTGGAGCCCACCGCCTGCCAGACCCTGCTGGAGGCCCTGGAGGGGGCGGGGGCCGATTCCGCCGGCTGCGCCCACTGGAACATCCAGCCGGACGGCGAGAAGTGGGCGGAGCCGGGGGCCCTGCCCGCCGGCGTCTACGGCGCCGGGGCCATCCGGACGGGCATTGTGGACCGGCTTCTGGGCCAGCGGCTGGGCAAGCCGGGGGAGGTCCTCAACGGCTTCATCTGGCGGTTCCTCTTCTCCCGGCAGATCATCGCCGGGCACGGGCTGCGCTTTTCCGGGGCCTATCTGGAGGACGAGCTCTTTCTCATGGAGTACTTCTGTCTGGCCCAGAGGCTGGTCATGGTGGACAAGCCCCTCTACTACTACCTGCAAAACCCCGCCTCGGTGACCCGGAACTACCTGCCCGACTACATGGACACCTTCCGCCGCTTCCTGGCGGCCAAGGAGGCCGTGGTGGCCCGGTACGGCCTGGAGGAGGACGATCCCCAGTGGCGGTGGAGCACCTGCTGGGCGGGGCTGCTCATCGCCATCGGCAACGAGTTTGCCCCCGGCAATCCCGCCCCTCTGGGGGAGAAGCGCCGCCGGGTGGAGGGCTTCACCCTGGAGCCCGGCATGGCGGAGGCCATCCGGGCCCTGGAGCCCCGGGGGATGGGGCGGAACAAGCAGCTGGTGGCCGGACTGGTCCGCCGGCGGTGGTTTGGGCTCCTGGCCCTGATGTACGCCGTGAAGAACCGGCGATAAGGAGGCGGATTCTTTTTGGAAGTATTGGAAAACAGTGTGGTGGGGCGGCTTTTGCTCTCCATCTGGTATGTGGTGTACCGCTGGTATGAGGGCAGCGGGCTGTGCCGGCTCCTCCGGGGCGTATCCCGGGTGTGGACCGGCTGGTTCCATGGCAGCGCCCTCATGGGCCTGCTGGTCCGGGACGGCATGTTCCCCAAGGCCTGGCGGGACAGCTTCTTCTGCGGCCTGGCCGAGACCCTCATCAACCTTCCCGCCGCCATCCTTCACTGGATCTACCGGAAGGGAAAGCCCCTGTTTGACCACAGCTTTTTCGCCCAGCTGGGCTTTGCCATGGGCAACCAGATGCCCAGCGCCATCGGCTGGCTCATGCTGGGCATCATGCTCTACCCCTACGAGGGGTGGGACAACCGGTACTCCCTCATGGGCTTTGTCCTCATGGCCCTGCTGCTGGTGGTGGGCGGCATGGGGAACCGGGGGCTGCGGGTGGACCTGAAGAGCGTGGGCCCCTACCCCCTCATCTTCGCCGGCGCCGTGTGCCTGGCCTGGCCGGTGTCCTACTCCTCCACCCTCTCCATGCGCTTTCTCTTCTT
>DXCX01000085.1 GCA_019115785.1 Candidatus Intestinimonas merdavium
CTCCCGCTCCTCAAAGCCGGTGGCAATAACGGTGACCCGGATCTCGTCCTCCAGGGTGTCGTCGAAGGCGGCGCCGAAGATGATGAGCGCGTCGGGATGGGCGGCCTGCTGCACCAGGTTGGCGGCAGTCTCCACTTCCTCCAGGCCGATGTCCATGGAGCCGGTGACATTGACCAGCACGCCATGGGCGCCGTTGATGGAGGTCTCCAGCAGGGGGCTGGAAATGGCCATCTTGGCGGCCTCCTCGGCCTTATTTTTACCGGCGGCCCGGCCCACACCCATGTGAGCCATGCCGGCGTCCTTCATGACGGCGGTGACATCGGCGAAGTCCAGGTTGATGAAGCCGGTATTCTTGATGAGATCGGAGATGGACTGCACCGCCTGGCGCAGCACGTCGTCGGCGATCTCGAAGGCGTTCTGGAAGGTGATCTTCTGGTCGGTGGCGAACTTCAGGCGCTCGTTGGGGATGATGACCAGGGAGTCCACCTTGCCCCGCAGCTCCTCGATGCCCGCCTCGGCCTGGAGCATCCGGCGGCGGCCCTCAAAGGCGAAGGGCTTGGTCACCACACCCACGGTGAGCAGGCCGGCCTCCTTGGCGATGTCTGCCACAATAGGGGCCGCTCCAGTGCCGGTGCCGCCCCCCATACCGGCGGTGATGAAGACCATGTCGGCATCCTCCAGAGCCTTGGCGATCTGCCCCCGGCTCTCCTCGGCGGACTTACGGCCCACCTCCGGATTGGACCCCGCCCCCTGGCCCCCGGTGAGCTTCTCACCGATCTGGATCTTATAGGTGGCGCTGGAAGTAGTCAGCGCCTGCTTGTCCGTATTGACCGCGATAAAATCCACGCCCTGTACGCCGGAGCGCACCATGCGATTGACCACGTTGCTGCCGCCGCCACCCACACCGATGACCTTAATGGTGACGACGCTCTCAGGCCCTGTATCCAATCCGAAAGCCATGCCCGTTCCTCCTATGTAAACAACTGGTGATAAAAATCTATGCAGAGTAATTCCAATATACTGTATTGTATCTCTCTTTCCCAGCCAGGTCAATAGCCTGGGCGAGATTTCGTTCCATCTTCCCCGTCAATTTTCCCCATACTGCGGGATAAAATGAGGGGTATTGAGGGTCATATCCAGAGTCCCCCGCTCATTGTCCTGGACGATGCCCTGCTCCAGGATGGCAGCAAAATCCCGGACCTGCTCCGAAAACTCCGCCGCGCCCAGCAGCTTCATCTTCACTGTCAGCCGGCCATCGTAGAACATGGATACCTCGGCGGCGGAGCTGAGGTCGATGGTGGAGATCTTGGTGATCATGTCCCGCTGGGAGAGCGCCTTGAGGAGGGAGAGCAGGGACTCCAGCTTGAGGCTGTCGGCGTCCTCCACCGCCAGGGTGGTCCCCACGGCGGGCAGCAGGGCAGTGAGGCCGGCGACCTCCGCCACCCCCGCCTGCTCCGGCCGGGAGACCCCATCGAGGATCTTCCCCTTGGCATCTATGATCCACCAGCCATCGTCCCCTTGGATGACGGCGGCTGGAACACGCTCAGTAACTGTAATAACAATGCCGTCGGGCAAGGCGTGGCGGATGTTCACCTCATCCACATAGGGAAGGGTGGAGTAGATCTTCTGGGCCGTCCGGGAACTTCCCACCAAAAAGAGGTTATCCCCCTGCGCCACCCCCGAGGCGTCAATGATCTCCTGGGGCGTGTACCGGCTCACACCGCTGACCGTGATGTCTTCCACTCGAAAAAAGACCACACACCCCGCGGCAATCACCACCAGGATGATAATGAGGGAGAGCATTTTATAGAGGAAGCCGAAGCGTCCCCGATTTCGCCGTTTTCTTTTGTTGGAGCGCCGTGATGCCATGGGTCCGCCTCCGGATTCGTTCTTTTTCTTCTCTGTTGGAGTACAGTATACCACACAAAACATAAGGAAATCGTTAAGAAATCCTTACAAGTTGCCGCCTCCGCCCTCCTCCAGCCGGCAGATGCGCCCACCCATGCCCCGCAGCGTCTCCTCCAGGCCATGGTAGCCCCGGTCAATGTGGCTCAGGCCCTCAATGCGGCTCACTCCCTCCGCCCCCAGGGCGGCCACCACCAGGGCGGCCCCACCCCGCAGGTCAGCGGCCCTCAGGGGGGCTCCATGGAGGGTCTCCACCCCGCACACCACCGCCACCCGGCCCTCCACCCGGATCCTGGCCCCCATGCGGCAGAGTTCATCCACATGGCGGTAGCGGCTTTCAAACATGTTCTCCACAAAGACGGTGGTCCCCCGGCTTTTGCACAGGGCCGCCATCACCGGCGGCTGGGCGTCGGTGGGAAAGCCGGGATAGGGGGCCGTTCGGATGGGCCGCACTCCCTGGAGGGGGCCATCCCGGCGGATGGTGATCCGCTTCTCTCCGCTGCGGACGCGGCAGCCCGCCTCGGTCAGGATGGCGGTGACGGTGGAGAGCTGGCGGTAGTCGGTGCCCAGAATCTCCGCCTCCCCGCCGGCGGCGGCCACCGCCGAGAGCAGCGTGGCCGCCACGATCCGGTCGGGCATGACGGTGTGCTCCCCCCCGTGGAGGGCACGGCCTCCCGTCACTGTCACCGTGGAGGTTCCCGCCCCCCGGACGTCGGCCCCCAGGACCCGCAGAAAGCCCTGGAGATCCACGATCTCCGGCTCCCGGGCGGCGTTGTTGATAACCGTGGTCCCCGCTGCCCCGCAGGCGCAGAGCATGGCGTTCTCGGTGGCCCCCACGCTGGGAAGGGAGAGGTCGATCTGACAGCCCCGCAGGCCCCCTTTGGGCAGGGCGCAGTGGAGGGCGCCCCCCTCCTCCCGGATCTCCGCCCCCAGGGCCCGAATGGCTCCCAGGTGCAGGTCGATGGGCCGGGGACCCAGCTCACAGCCCCCGGGCATGCTCAGCTCGGCCGCCCCCGTCCGGGCCAGAATGGCCCCCAGGAAAATCACAGAAGAGCGCATCTCCCGCATAAGGGCGTCGGGCACGTCATTCCGGGTGAGCCCCGAGGCGTCCACCGTCACCGTGTCCCCCGCCCGCTCTACCCGGCAGCCCAGATGCTTGAGAATGGATACCGAGGCCCGCACGTCGGACAGATCGGGACAATTATGTACCACGCTGACACCGGGACACAGTACCGCCGCCGCCAAAATGGGCAAAACACTGTTCTTGGCCCCGTGGACGATGGCCCCTCCCGCCAGCGCTCTGCCGCCTTCCACCTGATAAATGCTCATGACTGTCCACCCTCCGCATGTTCATGGTTTCAGGCCATACTATGCGTTGGGCGAGAGGGGTGACAGCAACGAAGGGGTCAACGTCCCTCTTTCAACAGCTCCATGAGGGTCTGATAGATCTCCTCGGCGGCATCGGTCACCGAGAGCTCGGTCAGGGCGTGGGCCATAGCCGAGCGCTTGCCCGGGTCGGCCAGCAGCTCCTTGACCGCCCGGTAGAGGGCAGCGCCGTCGATCTCCGGCTCCAGCAGTACCACCGCCGCCCCATGGCGCTCCAGCACCCGGGCGTTCTTCTCCTGGTGGTTGTTGGTGACGTTGGGGGAGGGAACCAGTACACAGGGCTTGGCGATGGCAGTGAGCTCCGAGATGGTGGAGGCTCCCGCCCGGCACACCACCAGGTCGGCACATGCCATGACCTGGGGCATGTCGTAGATATACTCCCGAACCTCCGCCCAGCCGGAGAGGTCCACACCTCGCTCCCGCAAAGCGGCGGTAAGGCTGGCGTAGTTCCGCCCTGCCCCGTGGATGTGGTGGAAGGGGAAGCCCTCCGCCGCTTCCGCCTGGAGGAAGTCAGCCATATATCGGTTCATCACATCGGCCCCCAGGCTGCCCCAGTAGGAGAGGACCAGGGGGCGCTCGTCGGAAAGGCCCAGCAGCTGCCGGGCCTCCTTCCGGGTGTGGTCAAAGAAGTCCCGGCGCACCGGGGTACCGGTGACCACCACCCGCTCCGGGTGGGGATAGTGTTGACGAGAGTCCTCAAAGCCCACCATGACCCGGTCCACCACCTTGGACAGCAGCTTGGTGGTGAGCCCTGGTACGGCGTTGGACTCGTGGACGGCAGTGGGGATGCCCCGACGGGCGGCCTCCTTCACCACAGGATAGGAGGCGTAGCCCCCGGTACCCACCACCAGGTCGGGCTGGAACTCGTCCAGAATGGACCGGGCCTGCCGACGGGCCAGGGGAAGGGTGACCACCGTGTGGATGTTGTGCTTGACGTCCTTCCACTTCCACCCCCGGTGGATGGTGCTTACATGGACGGTGCGCAGCTCATAGCCCTCGTGGGGCACCAGGGTCCGCTCCATGCCGTTGTCCGCCCCGGCGAAGAGGACCTTGCAGTCCTGGTGCCGGGACTGAAAGAGCCGGGCCAGGGCGATGGCCGGGTTGATGTGTCCGGCGGTGCCGCCGCAGGTAAAGAGGATCTTCACTTCAACACCTTCTCATCCGGCTTTGGGGGCCGGGATCTGTCTGGATACGCCGAGTACGATACCCATCTCCACCAGCTGGATCACCAGGGCAGTGCCGCCATAGCTGAAAAAGGGCAGGGAGATGCCGGTGGGGGGAATGAGGTTGGTGACCACGCCAATGTTCAAAAAGACCTGGACCGCCACCTGGGTGGTGACGCCCACAATGAGGAGGGCGCCGAAACGGTCCCGGGCGTGGAGGGCCAGCCAGTAGCCCCGGAGAATGAGCAGGGCAAAGAGGAGGAGGATCATGGCCGCGCCGATGAAGCCCAGCTCTTCGCACACGATGGGGAAAACGTAGTCGTTTTGCAGCTCGGGCAGGTAGAGGAATTTCTGCCTGGAGTTGCCCAGTCCCAGACCCAGCAGGCCCCCGGAGCCGATGGCATAGAGAGACTGGACAATTTGATAGCCGTCCCCCTGGGTGTCGATCCAGGGGTTCTGCCAGATGGCGATGCGGTCGGCCATATAGCCGGTGGTATTGACCACCAGCCACAGCAGTGCCACCATCACCGTTCCCCCGATGGCGAACCAGCGCAGCTGGATGCCGGCTGCGAAGAGGATGGAGGCGCCGATGGCCAGGATGAGAATGGTGGCCGAGAGGTGGGGCTGGGCCAGGAGAAGGCCGGCGATCAGGAGCAGCACCACGATATAGGGCACCAACTCCAGAAAGCCGATGCGGTCCAGCAGCTCCAGCAGGTGGCCGGAATAGGTGCGGCGGTTAAACTTGCGCTTCTTCTCGGTATTTCGCTTGGAGAGGCGTGCGGAGAAGTAAAGGATAACTCCCAGCTTGGCGGCTTCGGAGGGCTGCCACCGGGGCAGGGGACCGATGGCCCGAATCCATCGGTTGGCGCCGCCGCCGCTGGCGCCGATGCCGGGGACCTTGACCAGCACCAACAGGACGATGGAGCCCACCAGGGCAAAGACGGACAGCCACCGCAGCGTCTGGTAGTTGATTTTGCTCATGACGTACATGATGGCCACGCCCCCTACCGCGAAGAGCCCCTGCCGCATAAAATAGTAGGTGGGGTCATCCATGTTGTAAAGGGCGTCGGCATAGGAGGCCGAGAACATCATAATGACGCCAATGGCGGTGAGGAGGAGGACCAGCATGAGAAAGGGCAGATCCATAGGGCCCCGTGCCAGCTGCTCCTCCACGGTGAGGTCGCGTTTGAGTTTTCGGGCCATGGGACCGCCTGCCTTTCAGGGAAAATGGGGATCAGAGGCTCAGGTAGGCGCCGTACCGGTCGGCCACACCCAGGAAAGCCAGGGCGCAGAAGATCAGAGACACCAGTGCGAAGACAGCCACCACCTTCTTCTCGCTCCACCCGCACATCTCAAAGTGGTGGTGGAGGGGAGCCATCTTGAAAATGCGCTTTCCATGGGTGGCCTTGAAGTATACCACTTGTATAATATCAGATAATGTCTCCGCAATGTAGACAATACCCACCAGGATGAGCACCAGAGGCATGTCGAAGGCGAAGGCAAGACCGCACACGGCCCCTCCCAGGAAGAGGGAGCCGGTATCCCCCATGAAGACCTTAGCGGGGTAGTGGTTGTAGAGGAGGAAGGCACACAGACCGCCAAAGAGGGCGCCGCTGAAAATACCCACATCCAGAATGCTCCAGACCCAGGCCACGGCGGAGAAAAAGGCGGCCACGGGAAGGGTGACGCTGGAGCTCAGTCCGTCCACCCCGTCGGTGATATTGACGGCGTTCACGGTGCCCACCATGACAAAGGCGGCGAAGACCATATAGACCACCCAGGGCAGCTCCACCGTGACCTGGAGGAAGGGGACATAGAGGTGGGGAGCCAGATAGCCGAAGTAGCGCAATAGGGCGGTAAAGGCGATGGCGGCGGCCAGCTGGAGGAGGAACTTGGGTCCGGCGGTGAGGCCGGTGTTCTCCCGCTTTTTTACCTTTTCATAGTCGTCCAGATAGCCGATGACGCCAAAGACCAGGGCAAAGCAAAAGACAAAGAGGGCCCGGAAATCCCCCTGGAGGAGGTCGGGCCAGCCGATGAGGACCACGGTGGCCAGAATACCGAAGATGAACATGAGTCCGCCCATGGTGGGGGTACCCTGCTTGGACATGTGCCAGGTGGGGCCGTCCTCCTTGATGGACTGTCCGGCCTTCATCCGGCGCAGCACGGGGATAAGGACCTTGCCGGCCACGGCCGACAGCACAAAGGAACACAGTGCGGCGATCAGAATTCTCATATTTTCAACCTCCTGGGGAAAGTCCCGAAAGGGGATTATATCACGGCCAAAAGGAATCCACAATCGGAAATCCTGTTTTTAAAGGAAGACCTCCGCTTTTTTCCCAAATCTCTCCTGTCTGTCAAAGTGGTCGGCCACGATCTCCCGCTCGTCCAGGTGAAGGCGCTCGGCCCCCACCTCCTGATAGGTCTCGTGTCCCTTCCCAGCCAGCACCACCACATCGCCGGTGTCAGCCAGAGAGAGGACCTTGTGGATGGCCGCCGACCGCTCGGGCTCCACCACCACAGGGGTGGCCGTCCCCTCCATGCCCCGGAGAATGTCGCCGATGATGGCCCCCGGCTCCTCGGTGCGGGGATTGTCGGAGGTAACCACCACCAGGTCGGCCAGCTCCGCCGCGATGGCCCCCATGACCGGCCGCTTGGTCCGGTCCCGGTCGCCGCCGCAGCCGAAAAGGCAGAGCACCCGCCGGTCGGTGAGGTCCCGGACGGTGGTGAGGATGTTCTCCAGGGCGTCAGGAGTGTGGGCGTAGTCGATGATGACGGTGTAGGCCGCCGGTACCGGTACCACCTCCACCCGCCCCTTGACTCCGGGGGCCGAGCGGAGGGCGGTGATGATCCTGTCCAGGCCCACCCCCAGGTTGAGGGCGCAGGCGATGACCCCCAAGGCGTTGTAGATGGAAAAGCCCCCGGGGATGGGCAGGAAGACCCGCCCGATGGCATTCCGGGCCACTGCATCGAACTCCACGTGGCTGGGATAGAGGCGTAGGTTCTTGGCCACCAGGTCAGCCCGGTCCTTCCGCTCGGAGTAGGTGAAGACGGGGCAGGGAACGGTTTCGGCATACCATCGCCCGGCCTCGTCGTCCAGGTTGAGGATGGCCAGGTCGGTCTGCCGGAACAGCAGGCCCTTGGCCGCCCGGTAGGCCTCCATGTTGCCATGGTAGTCCAGGTGGTCCTCGGTGAGGTTGGTGAAGATACCGGCGGCAAAGCGGATGCCGTAGGTCCGCCGCTGGTCCAGGGCGATGGAGGAGGCCTCCATCACCACATGGGTGCACCCGGCGTCAGCCATGGTCCGCAGCAGGGCCTGGAGCTCATAGGACTCCGGGGTGGTGCGGCTGGCCGGGAGAGCACGATCCCCGACCAGGTTCTGGTTGGTGCCGATGAGCCCCACCTTGGCCCCAAGGGCGCTCTCCAGCACCGCCTTGAGGAGGTAAGTGGTGGTGGTCTTGCCGTTGGTCCCGGTCACCGCCACGCAGGTGAGCTCCTCCGCCGGATGGCCGAACCAGTTGGCCGAGAGAAGGGCCAGGGCAGCCCGCGGGTCCTCGCTCACCAGCCAGGGCCCGGGATAGTCGGGCGCCCGGCGGCAGAGGATCGCCGCCGCCCCCCGCTCCAGAGCCTGGGGTATGAAGTCCTGGCCGTCAGCCCTATACCCCGGCAGGGCCGCGAAGAGGTTCCCGGGGGCCATGGTTCGGGTGTCGTAGCTGATTCCTGTAATCTCCACGTCCCTGTTCCACGTCCCGCCCGTCAGGGGCACTCCCTTCAACAGCTCCTCCAGCCGCATGACGCGCCTCCTTCCGTTAATGTATACTGGAAAGGTTTCCGTTGGCGGCATAGTCCTGCACCGCGGTATCCATGAACTGGACCTCTACCACGGTGCCCGGGGCCACCATGGTCCCCGTCGCGATGGACTGCTCGGTAGCGATGGTGGTCTCGGAGTAGTCGGTGACTCCCATGGGGCGCAGGTAGAGTCCCAGGTTCTCCAGAGCCTGCTCTGCCGCCGACGCCGTCATACGGGTGAGGTCGGGGACGGCTACCTCAGCTGTGGGCTTCTCAGCCCCCAGATAGAGGACCACCTCGCTCTTGCCCGGGATGGACATCCCCTGGGCGGGGAGCTGGTCGGTGACGGTGGGGCCCTCCCCCACCACCCGGTAGCCCAGGCCCTTGGACTGTAGGAGCTGGACGGCGTCGGCCTGGCTCAGGCCCACGGTCTCAGGCACCACCACGTCGGCGTAGGAGCTGTCGCTGTAGACCTTCTCCACCCCCAGATAGTCCAGAATGTCGGCAATGAGGGGACCGGCGGACAGGGCGCCCATACTGCCGCCGCTGATATAAAAGCCGTGGGAGGTGTAGTTGCCCCCCGCCACCACTGGAGTGGGGCTGTCAAAGGCGATGAGGACCACCACCTGGGGGTCGTCGGCAGGGGCCACCCCCACAAAGGACACAATGAGGTCACCGGTGGTCTCGTCCCGCTTCTCCGAGGTGCCTGTCTTGCCGCCGATACGGTAGCCCTCTACATTGGCGTTTTTGCCGGTGCCCCCATTGACCACTCCATAGAGCATCTCCCGGACCAGGGCGGAGGTGGATTCGCTGACCACCTGCCGGATCTCGGTGGGCTCGGTCTGTTCCACCACATTGCCGTCCTGGTCCGTAAGGGCCTGCACCACGTAGGGCTGCATCAGATGTCCCCCGTTAACGGCGGCGCTGACTCCGGTGATGAGCTGGATGGGGGTGAGGCGGAAGGTCTGGCCGAAGGAGGCTGTGGCCAGGGAGACCTCGCCATAGGCGCTGGTGAAGTAGTCGTGGGTCCAGAAGAGGTTGGTATTGTCGGCCTCCCCTTGGATGTCGATCCCCGTCTTGCCAATGATGCCGAAGTCCAGCATGTATTGGTAGAACTTCTCCGCCCCCAGGGCCTGCCCGATCTCAATAAAGGCAGGGTTGCAGGAGTTGGCCACCGCCTTGGCCAAGTCTTGATCCCCGTGGCCCTCGTGCTTGGAGCAGCTGATGCGCCGGTCGGCCACCACCTTGTAGCCCGGGCAGTAGAAATGGGTATTCTGGTTCACCACCCCCTCCTCCAGGGCGGCGGCCAGGACCATGATCTTGAAGGTGGAGCCGGGCTCGTAGGTGTCGGCCACCGTCCGATTGGCCCACTGGCTGTAGAGGGCCTCCTTATAAGCCTTGTCCCAGGCCTCCGGGTCGTCCTCCAGGGTGTCGATGTACTGCTGCATGACGGGGTCGGAGATGGTGCGGGGGTTGTTGAGGTCATAGCCGGGCGAGGAGGCCATGGCCAGGATGGCCCCCGTCTTGGGATTCATCGCGATACAGAAGCCCCCCTTGCGCACCTCGTAGGAGCTGATACCGTCGGCCAGGGCCCGCTCGCAATAGCTCTGGATGGTGGCGTCGATGGTGAGCTGGACGTTGAGCCCCGGCTGGGCATCCACATAGCTCTCGTAGCTGGAGAGCATCTCGGTACCGTCGTTTTTCTTGGCGGTGACCACCCGCCCCGGCTCTCCTGCAAGAGCGTCCTCATATTTGGCCTCGATGCCGTAGGCCCCCCGGTTGCCGTCGTTGACGTTGACAAAGCCGATGACCTGGGAGGCCAGGGAGCTGTAGGGGTAGACCCGCTTGGTATCCGGCAGAAGATAGACCCCGGGGTAGAGACTGTTGGCCTCCTGGAACTCCCGCACCCCCTGGGAGACGCTGTCATCCACCCGCCACTGGAGGACCTCATACTGGGAGGCGGTGTTCTCCATGCGCTTGAGAATGGTGTCCTCCTCCACCCCCAGGATCTCCGCCAGGCCCCCGGCCACAAACTCCCGGTACTCCCCAGCCATAGCGGCCCGCTCGGCGTCGGTGAGTTCGCTTCCCTTGGCCGCCTTGCTCTCCCCCGACTTGGCCTTGCTCTCCTCCGCTGCCAGGATGTCCTTGGGGGAGATGACCACATTGTAGACGTCGGTGGACACAGCCAGGATATTCCCCTGGGTGTCGTAGATGGTGCCCCGTGGGGCGGTGACCAGCATATCCCGGGTCTGTTGGCTGATGGCCTTTTCCTGGTAGAAGCGGTAGTCCACGATCTGGATCTGCCAGAGCTTCCACAGCAGGGGGATGAAGGCCAGCACCCCAAAAAGCGCCATCAGAAAGATGGTGCGGCCCAGTATGGTCCGATTCTGCCGGCGGTCGGGACCGCCTCCGGGATTTTTGCGCTCAGCTTGTGCCATACCGGCCTCTCCTTCCAAATGATGCACGAGGGCGTAAGAAAATCCTCTTTTCTTACGCCCTCACGGTGTCTCTCTATGGCCCGCTTCCTCCCCACTGTATGCGGGGACTCAGCGGAAATATGACAGAGCGCTGTCAATCATTCCCTGTACCGTGGCCAGGAAGCCCTGGCCGGCGCTCTCCTGGTCGTAGTGGACCACACTGTCGGCCTCGGAGAGATCCAGTGTGTAAATCTGCCCTGCCTGGGGCTTGACCATGCTCCCGTCGGCGGTCACCTTGTCCTCGATGACGCTGGGGTCAAAGGCCAGCTCATATTGGGCCATGAGTTTGGCCTCCTCGCTCTCCAGAGCGGAGAGCTGGTCACGCAGGGAGACCACCTCGTCGCTGACCATGGTGAGCTGTATGGTGCTGAGCATGAGTAAGATGGCGAAAACCCCCACCGCCAGAAAGCCCACCACCGCGAAGACAGAAATCTGCCCCGCCTCCCGGACCCGGACCTTGGGCCGGGTGAGGGCCCGCTCTCTGGGCCGAACCTTGGGCTGGGGGCGGAGGACCTGTGACCCGGTCCGCTCCTGAGGACGGGCGGCGGGCTGGGCATAGGCCAGGTTCCCATAGGTACCGCGGGGCTGGGCATATCCGCTTTTTTTCCTGGCCGTCGCACTCGCCATTCCGGTCACTCCAATCTCTTTCGTATAGGGCGTTTATCGCTTTTCCGCCACCCGCAGCTTGGCGCTGCGGGCGCGGGGATTCTCCTCAATCTCCTCCGCCGTGGGCAGGATGGGCTTCCGGGGCGTCAGGGTGATCTGGGGGGTCTTGCCGCACACGCACACTGGGAAGTCGGGCGGACAGGTGCATCCCTTGGCAAACTCCCCCAGCACATTTTTTACAATGCGGTCCTCCAGGGAGTGGAAGGAAATGACACACAGCCGTCCCCCCGGCGCAAGCCGGGGCACCGCCGCCTGGAGCATCCGGTCCACGGCGGTGAGCTCATCATTGACGGCGATACGGATGGCCTGAAAGCTGCGCTTGGCCGGGTGCTGCTTCTCCCGCAGGGCCTGGGCCGGCATGGCGCTCCGGATCACATCCACCAGCTCCAGCGTGGTGCCGATGGGGGATTCCCCCCGCCGCCGGACGATGGCGGCGGCGATCTGGGGGGCGTACCGCTCCTCACCGTACTGCCACAAGATCCGCCTCAGCTCCTCCTGGGGCCACTCGTTCACCACCGTGTGGGCGGTGAGGGCCTCGGAGCGATCCATCCGCATGTCCAGGGGGGCGTCGTGCATGTAGGAAAAGCCCCGCTCCGGGTCATCCAGCTGGGGGGAAGACACCCCAAGGTCGAAGAGCATGCCGTCCACTCCGGCAATCCCCCGTCCGTCCAGCAGGCCGGCCAGATCGCCGAAGTTGCCGTGGATCAGGGTCACCTTATCCAGGTTTCCCGCCAACCGCTCCTCCGCCGCCTCCAGGGCGGCCTGGTCCCGGTCGATGCAGATGAGCCGACCAGTGGTCAGCCGGGAGACGATCTCCCGGGCGTGGCCCGCCCGGCCCAGGGTCCCGTCCACATAGGTCCACTCCGGACAAATCTTCAGTCCCTCCAGGCACTCCCGCAAAAGCACAGGCTTGTGGGTAAAGGCCACGCGGCACGCCTCCCTTCCTTACAGTTCCAGGGAATCCATGAGCGCCGCCATCTTTTCGGGCGTCATTTCCTCCTCCTCCGCGTACCAGCGCTCCGCGCTCCAGATCTCCGCCCGGTCGTGGACGCCGATGATGACCACATCCTTCCCCAGGTCGGCGTATGTCCGCAGACGCTGGGGGATAACAATACGCCCCTGGCTGTCCGGCACGCATTTTACCGCGTTGGCAAATAGGGAGCGCATGGCTTTGGACTTGCTGATGGGAAGGGAGGCAAACTTTTCCGTAAAGCGGTCCCAGCTCTCCTGAGGATAGATGGCCAAACAGGTGTCCACACCCATGGCCAGGTAGAAGGTTCCTCCCAGCTCCTCCCGGAGCTTGGCAGGAATAAACAGACGGCCCTTGGCGTCAACGCTGTGTTCATAGGTGCCTGTGACGCTGCCCAAGTCGTCCTCCTCCCTCCATTTTGCTCTTTTTTCCTCCATTTCGCTCCACCAGTAGTTTAAGTATAATGGTTCCATACTAAAATTGCAAGGGTTACTTCCCTCTTTTTTTTGCGTTTATTGCAGACATTTCGGGAAAAATCGACCATTTTTTACACTAAAATATTTATTCTGTTTCCCCTTCAGCAGGCCGCCTGCCAGTCCTTTTTTTGGCATCATTTTCAAAAGCGACCTATTCCTTGGCGGAGCAGGGAATTCCGGGTACATTTTTGCACCGATTGTGGAAAACTTTTTCTTCTCCTGTCTTAGATAAAAAAGGGCGGGACAAGTCCGAAAACTTGTCCCGCCGGGGAAAATCAAAAAAATTTTTCAACAGGTGGTGGAAAAGAAGTTTCCTGGACTGGCAGTCCAGGAACACAGCGGAAATTCAGGCATCGGCCTCTGCGTCGTAGACAGCGCGGCTGCCCTGTGGGGCCGTCCCGCCAGGGGTGGACTGCTGTACGCCTGCCACCGCCGCCCGGAACCTGGCCCGAGAGCGCTTGATTTCGTCATACGCCTCACTGACAGCCTCCTCCGTACGGCGGAGGGCATCCTCACAGTACTCATTGGCAGCCCGGCGCAGCTCCCGGCTGCGGTCCTCGGCCACCTTGATCATCTCATTTGCCTTCTGCTTGGCCTGGGCAGTGAGCTCGCTCTCCGCCAGCATCTGCCGTGCCTTCTCCTCAGCCTGCTTGCGGATGAGCTCTCCCTCCCGCTTGGCCGAGGCGATGTAGTCCGTCCGGGCGGAGAGGAGTTTTTTTGCCTCCCCCAGCTCCACCGGGAACTGGGCCTTGATCTCATCCAGCAGGTCCAGGGCCTTATCCCGCTCGATGATGCACTTGTCGCTGCTCAGGGGCACACCCTTTGCCTCGTCGATCATGGAAAAGAGCATATCCACCAATTCTTCTACGCCGGTCGCCATCAACGGTCCCTCCTGCTGTCGTTCATTTTCTTCTTCACGTCCTCGATGATCTCCCGTGGAATAAAATCGGACAGCTCTACGCCGTAGCGGACCATCTCCTTGACCACGGTGGAGCTCAGATAGGTGTACTTCTCATTGGAGGGCAGGAACATGGTGTCCACATTGGGGTTGAGCTTGCGGTTGACCACCGCCATCTGGACCTCGCTTTCAAAGTCGGATACAGCCCGGAGTCCCTTGACAATGACCCTGGCTCTGCGCCGCCGGGCGTACTCGGCCAGGAGCACAGAGGATGCATCCACCTCTACATTGGGCAGCTGGCAGACCACCCGCCGGATGAGCTCTACCCGTTCGTCCGGGGTAAAGAGCCCGTTTTTCTGGGAGTTGACCATGACGCAGACGATGAGCTTGTCAAAGCAGAGCGCCGCGCGCTTGATGATATTCAAATGCCCCAGGGTGATGGGGTCAAAGCTGCCGGGGTAGATGGCGGTCTTCATGGCGGTTGTGCCCCCTCGTGCGGGAATGGGACTCATGCGTCCCTGTGGTAGACAGTAAGCTTGATCTTGCCGTAGCGGTAATCCTTCCCCTTCCGATAGGGCTCAGAAAGGGCGGGTAGGACGGTCTCCGCGGCACTTTCGCAAACCATTATACCATTTTCCGACAAGATGTCAATTCCCGCGGCGGCCTCCAGGGCCTTTTCCAGAAATCCACTGGCGTAGGGCGGGTCCATGAGAATGAGGTCGAATTTCTCCCGGCAGCCGGTGAGGAAGGCCAGGTAGTCCCCCTGGACCACCCTGGCCCGGTCGGTGAAGCCGCATAGGGCCAGGTTGTCCCGGATGAGGGCGGCGGCCTCCTTCCGGACGTCCACGAAGGTGCAGCCGGCCGCCCCACGGCTCAGGCACTCGATGCCCAGCTGTCCCGTCCCCCCGAAGAGGTCCAGCACCCGCCGGCCCTCAATGTCGAACTGGATGATGTTGAAGAGAGACTCCTTCACCTTGTCGGTGGTGGGGCGGGTCTCCCTGCCCTGGAGCTCCTTGAGTTTCCGGCCCCGGGCCGTTCCCGTGATGACGCGCATGGCGCTCACCCTCCTTTTTCCTTCATTCCGGCAGCGGCCCCGCCCCGTCCCAGCGGTAACGGTCGGCGATGGCCTCCGGCACATACAGATAGTCCCACTGGTGGTCGCTCTCCCGCATCCGGTCACTGGTGACGTTGAAGTAGCGATGGGTCACCACCGAATTGGCGCTGCCGCCGCCCAGGGTGGGGTCATCCCAGGTCACGTCCACGCAGTACCATTCCCCGTCCAGCTTGACCATATTCCAGGCATGGTCATCCATGGAGCCGAAGGCCGCTCCCACCACCGTGATACACTCCACATCGCACAGGTCCAGGAGGAGCTGGAAGGTGGTGGAGTAGCCCAGGCAGTTGCCGTATCCCCCCACCAGGATACCGTAGGGGTCCTTGTAGCCGGTGCGGCCTGTGTGGGAGGAATTGTCGTATACCGTCTGGTCATAGCTGCCCTGGGCCACGATCCAGTCGTGGATGGCCAGTTCCTTTTCAAAGTCAGTCATGTCCTCCGTGATGAGCGTCCCCAGCACCTCACGGCACCTGGCCAGGATGGCGGCATCCTTCTCAGAAAGCCCCCCCTCTTCCCCCGTAATCCAGGCCGCCTGGATGGCGGAGGTATCATAGACCTCCATATCGGTATCGTTGGGCGGGTCAAAGGGGACGAATGTACGGATGTCCAGGTCCGGGTTCACAATGGTCCGCTCGCTCTCCACCGGCGTCTCGGAGGGGACCGGCGTGGGGGTGGACACAGGGGTCGGCGCAGGGGTGGGCGTGGCGCTGGGTTCTGGCGTGGGACTGGGGGTCACCGGGGCCATGGCCTGGGTGGCCGCCAGCTCCGGGGTGGGAGTAGGAGCGTCCGTCTCACTCTCTGTGGGCGGGAGGGGCTCCCCCGCCAGACAGGCGTCCAAGGCCACCTGTGCCGCCTCCGGGTCTCCGCAGGCCAGCAGTGCGGCGTAGCTCCCCCGGTGGAGGACAACGGCCTCCCCCAACAGAGGCGCCTCTTCCGGGGCATAACCAAAGAAATCCCCCTGCCGCTCCAGGCGGTAGTTCTCCAGGGTGTCCGCCGCCGTCTCCGCCGCCGTCTCATCGGCCAGCAGCACCACGGTGATCTCCCGGGCATCCATGCCCCCGGCGGCGTACACCGCCCCCGCCTCCCAGTCGGTGAGGCCGCAGGAGGCGGAGAGGTGGTCGTCGAGGGCCTGGCCCGTGAGGGCCGTCAGCTCTCCCCCGTCCCCCTGGCTCTCCGCCGCCTCCCGGGCCAGCTCTTCCGGGGCCGGGCCGGGGTTCCGGGTTTCGGTGGGGGGCTCCTCCCCCCCGCAGGCGGTGAGGAGCAGGCACAGCCACAGGGCCGGCCACAGGGTCCGTCTCACACCGATGCTCATGGGGCATCCTCCCTCTCCTCCCCCCGGGGGTGAAAGTGGTCGTAGACCGCCCGGGCGGTGTTTTTCGGCACAGCCTCCTCCAGCTCCGCCAGAGATGCCGACCTGATATTCTTGAGGCTTTTAAAGTGCCGCAGCAGCTCATTGCGGCGTTTCTCCCCCACTCCGGGGATGGCGTCCAGGACGGAGCCCTTCACACCCTTAGACTGCTGGAGGCGCTGAAATTCAATGGCAAAGCGGTGGGTCTCCTCCTGGATGCGGCCTACCAGGGAAAAGACCGCCGGGATCTGCTGAATGCCGATCTCGTTCTCCGCCGGGTCCACCAGAGCCCGGGTGCGGTGGCGATCGTCCTTTACCATGCCATAGACAGGAATGGACAGCCCCACCTCCTCCAGAACCCGGACGGCCACTCTGGCGTGGTTGGCTCCGCCGTCGATGAAGAGGAGATCGGGCAGGTCCCCAAATTTCTCGTCCCCCTCTAAATACCGGCGGAACCGGCGGGTGAGGACCTGCTCCATGGAGCCATAGTCGTCGGCATGGGCCATGTCCTTGAGCTTGAAGTGGCGGTAGTCCCGCTTCAGAGGGCGGCCATCCACAAAGACGGTCATGGAGGCCACGATATTGGTGTCCCCGGTGTTGGAGATGTCATAGGCCTCGATCCGCTTCGGGGGCTCCGTCAGGCCCAGCATCTTCCCCAGTGCCTCCATGAGCTTGCTCTGCCGCTCCTCCCGGGAAGTGGCCCGCTCCACCTCTTCCACAGCGTTTTTATTAGCCAGGCGGATGAGGTCCATCTTGGCCCCACGCTGGGGGGTCAGGAGGCTCACCCGGTGTCCGCAGGCTTCGGAGAGCATCCGGGTCACCGGCACCTCGTCCTCGATCTCACAGGGCAGCAGGATCTGACGGGGCAGGGCCTCCCGCCCTCCGTAGTACTGCTTGACCAGGGCGGAGACGGTATCCTCCCTGGCCTCCTCCACCGGGGTCTCGATGAGGTCCATGTCCTTGGCCGCCAGGTCCCCCTCCACAAAGTGGAGGACCACAAAGCAGCTCTTGGCCTCCCCCCGGTGGAAGCCCACCACGTCGGTATCGGAGAGGCTCCCCGCCACCACCTTCTGGCGCTTGCCCAGAAGCTCCATGGCGGAGATGCGGTCCCGGAGCTCGGCGGCCCGCTCGAAGCGCAGCTCCTCTGCCGCCCGCTCCATCTCCACCCGGAGGTCATCGCAGACCTCCTCATATTTCCCCTCCAAAATGCGGATAGCCTGGTCGATGTTCTCCCGGTAGCGGCTCTGGTCCATCTCCGGCCGGCAGTAGCCGTCGCACTGGCCCATGCGGTAGTAGAGGCAGGGCCGCTCCTTACCGATGTCCCGGGGAAACTTTTTCCGGCACTTGGGCAGGCGCAGGGCGGACAAAATGGCCTCAATGATACCCTGAGTGGCCCCCCGGCTGCCGTAGGGGCCGAAGTATCGTGCTCCGTCCTCCGCGGGCCGGTTTGCCAGGGAGAATTTGGGGTATTCCTCCTTCACGGTGAGGCGAATATAGGGATAGCCCTTGTCGTCTTTGAGCAGGATGTTGTACCGGGGCTGGTGGCGTTTAATGAGAGAGCACTCCAGCACCAGGGCCTCAAACTCGCTGTCAGCGATGATGACGTCGAAGTGGTCGATCTGGCTTACCATGGCCCGGGTCTTCTCGGTGTGGGAAGCCAGATCGGCAAAGTACTGGCTCACCCGGTTTTTCAGGGCCTTGGCCTTGCCTACATAGATGACCTCGTTTTTGGCGTCCTGCATGATGTAGACGCCGGGCTTCAGCGGCAGGCTGTGGGCTTTTTCTTTCAGTTCGTCAAAGGTCATAGAGATCCGCCGCCTTTCCACCTGGCCAGAGATAAAGATAAAAAAAGCGCCGCAGCGCGGCGCTTTTCTGGAGAGATTGCTTACTCCGAGAAGTTGCTGGAGATCAGCTCGATGAGCGCCTCGACGGCTTCCTTCTCGTCGGGACCGTCCGCGATCAGGTTGATGGCGGTGCCCTTCACGATGCCCAGAGAGAGGACGCCCAGCAGGCTCTTGGCATTCACCCTGCGCTCATCCTTCTCCACCCAGATGGAGCTCTTAAACTCATTGGCCTTCTGGATGAAAAATGTAGCCGGCCTGGCATGGAGACCCACCTGATTGTTCACAACAGCCTCTTTGATATACAATTGTGTTCCCCCCTCAAACAGTGCAATGTTTGCACATCTAGCATACCAAATTTCGGTCAAACCGTCAATGACATTTTGCACAAATTCACGGAAATTCCCAAGGAAAATTCGCTCTTGTGCTCAGCACTTCGCCAAAATAGCTAATATTATCCCATTTTCCCCGGAAATTTCGATACTTTTATTCCCCTTTTGCCCGTCTCTCCCCGACTGCCTTTCCAGGGTCAGCGCAACTCCACCACCGTGACCCCGTCCTCCCCCTCGCCGAACCGGCCAGGACGGAAGGATTTGACGTATTTGCTCCTCTTCAGATGGTCCCGCACCGCCTTGCGGACAGCGCCGGTGCCCTTGCCGTGGATGACCGTCACCGTGTCCAGCCGGCCCATGACGGCGCTGTCTAAAAAGCGGTCCAGCACCAGCAAGGCCTCATCGGTCATCATCCCCCGCAGGTCCACCTCAGGGGACGCCCCCAGGGCGCGCAGCTTGTGCTCCGCCCGCTGTGCGATCTGGACGGCCTGCTTCTTGCCGCCGTCGGCGTCCTCTACCACCCGAACCTCCTCCTGCTTGGCGGTGATCTTCAAGATCCCCGCCTGGAGCTGGAGGGAACCGTCCTTGTTGACGGAGATAACGCTGGCCCGGGTGCCCATCTTCACCAATTCCACCGTGTCCCCCACCTTGGCCGGGCGGGTGGGGGGCGGTGTGGGCAGCTCCTCCCGGGAACCCAGAGCGTCCTCCGCCTCGTTGAGCTGCCGGCGCAGGTCGGACCGGCGCTGGTTCTGCTCCAGCCAGTCGGCCTCCTTCTCCTGGCGGCGGCGCATCTCGTTGAGCTCTGCAAAGACCCGGTCGGCGGTGTCCCGGGCCTCCTGAATGATGGCCCGTGCCTCGGCCTGGGCCTTCTCCACCGCCTTGGCCTTCTCCTTCTCCAGCTTTTCCCGGTACTCCCGGGCCGTCTTGGCCGACTCCTCCATCTCCCGGCGCAGCCTCCGGGCCTCATCCTTCTCCTTCTCCATCTGCTGGCGCTGCCGGTCCAACTGGGTGAGCACGTCCTCAAACCGGATATTCTCGGCATCGATGCGGGCGGCTGCCTTGTCAATGATCTCCTGAGGCAGTCCCAGCCGGCGGGAGATGGCGAAGGCGTTGGACTTGCCCGGCACGCCGATGAGGAGCCGGTAGGTGGGCGCCAGGGTCTCCACATCGAACTCACAAGAGGCGTTCTCCACCCCCTTGGTGGTCATGGCATACACCTTCAGCTCGGCGTAGTGGGTGGTGGCGCACACCAGGGCCCCCCGCTCCCGGGCCGACTCGATGATGGCGGCGGCCAGGGCGGCTCCCTCCACCGGGTCGGTGCCCGCCCCTAGCTCGTCGAAAAGAATGAGGGTACCGGAACCGCACTGGGCCAGGATGCCCACGATATTCACCATGTGGGAGGAGAAGGTGGACAAGCTCTGGGCGATGGACTGCTCGTCTCCGATGTCAGAGAGGACGTGGTCGAAGACAACCACCGCGCTGCCGTCGTCGGCGGGGATGTGGAGGCCGCACTGGGCCATGAGGGTCAAAAGGCCGATGGTCTTCAGGGTCACCGTCTTGCCGCCGGTGTTGGGGCCGGTGATGACCAGGGTGTCGAAGGTGTCCCCCAGCTCGATGTCGATGGGCACCGCCGTCTTGGGATCCAGCAGAGGGTGGCGGGCCTTGCGGAGATGGATGGCCCCGTCCCGGCGGACCTCCGGCCGGACGGCGTTCATCTTGTAACTCAGCTGGCCCCGGGCGAAGATCAGGTCCAGGTGGACCAGGGTGTCATAGTCCCACTGGATGTCCTCCCGGTGGGCGGCGGCCTCGGCGGAGAACTCCGCCAGGATGCGGTCGATCTCCTTCTGCTCCTTGGCCTGGAGCTCGATGAACTCGTTGTTGGCCTGGACCACGCCCATGGGCTCCACGAACAGCGTGGCGCCGGTGGAGGAGATGTCATGGACCAGTCCCGGCAGGTCGCCCTTGTGCTCCGCCTTCACCGGCACCACAAAGCGGCCGTCCCGCTGGGTGATGATGGTCTCCTGCAGGATCTTCCC